>CAUGSS010000004.1 GCA_959602365.1 uncultured Eubacteriales bacterium | reverse complement strand
TTGCTTGCTGCGCCCAGTGCGGTCATCTTTGCACGTCCCCCTTTCCAAAGGCAGTTCCTCCTCCTAGCATACCATAATGTCCGCCCTCCGGCAAGGCATGGACGGCAGAAAAGCCGCCGTTTTTCGCCGGTCTGCCCGGGAAAAATAGCTTGACAAAGGATTGGGGGGTGGGTAGAATAAAGAATAGTAAGTAAATTGCTTCCCCCAAAGACGATGAAGGGAAAAAAGGTCCCGCGAGGTCATTTCAGAGAGCCGCCGGTCGCTGCGAGGCGGTGTGATGCGCGGGGCGGATGACTGTTCCCGGAGTTGACCGCCTGAACCAAAGCGCCGCCGCCCCGGCTGCCGCTTCCAGTAGGGCTGTCCGGCCGACGCCGTTATCTGTCCTGGCCTTGATTGAGGCTGCTGAGGGCCTGCGGGTAACCGCCGGCTGAACCAGGGTGGTATCGCGTGAATCATCTACGCCCCTGACAACTGCTGCTGTCAGAGGCGTTTCCTTATACCCTCTGACCCATGACCGGGGACGCCCCGGCGACCGAGAGGAGTGTCAATTATGAAAGGATATGAAAAGTACATCCCCTTCAAGCCCCAGCCCATCGAAAACCGCACCTGGCCGGACAAGCTCATCACCCACGCCCCCACCTGGTGCTCCGTGGACCTGCGGGACGGCAACCAGGCCCTGATCGACCCCATGAACATGGAGGAGAAGCTGGAGATGTTCCACATGCTGGTGGACGAGATCGGGGTCAAGGAGATCGAGATCGGCTTCCCCTCCGCCTCGGACACCGACTATGAGATCTGCCGGGAGCTGATCGAGGGGGGCCACATCCCCGACGACGTGACCATCCAGGTGCTGGTCCAGGCCCGGGAACATCTGATTAAAAAGACCTTCGAGGCCATCGAGGGGGCCAAGCACGTCATCTTCCACTTCTACAACTCCACCTCCACCCTCCAGCGGGAGGTGGTCTTCCGCACCGACGTGGACGGTGTGAAAAAGATCGCCACCGACGCCGCCGACCTGATCTATGAGATGGCCCAGCCGGTCATCGCCGCGGGCATGGACCTGCGGTATGAGTACTCCCCCGAGTCCTTTATGGGCACCGAGATGGACGCCGCGGTGGAGATCTGCGCCGCGGTGCTGGACCACCTCCACGCCGACGCGGGCCACAGGGTCATCCTGAACCTGCCCACCACCGTGGAGAACTGCATGCCCAACCAGTTCGCCGACGAGCTGGAGTACTTCATCCGCAATCTGCCCGGCCGGGAGCGGGCCATCATCTCCCTGCACCCCCACAATGACCGGGGCTGCGGCGTGGCCACCACCGAGGCCGGCCTGCTGGCCGGGGCGGAGCGGGTGGAGGCCTGCCTGTTCGGCAACGGCGAGCGCACCGGCAATGTGGATCTGATCACCGTGGCCATGAACATGTACGTCCAGGGCATTGATCCCCAGCTGGATTTCAGCCATATAGACCGGATCCGGGAGATGTACGAGCGCTGCACCAAGATGCGGGTGCCTGAGCGCCAGCCCTACGCCGGCGACCTGGTCTTCACTGCCTTCTCCGGCAGCCATCAGGACGCCATCAACAAGGGCTTCAACTACATGAAGGAGACCGGCACCGACAAATGGATGGTGCCCTATCTGCCCATCGACCCCACCGACCTGGGCCGGGAGTACGAGCCGGTGCGCATCAACTCCCAGTCGGGCAAGGGCGGCGCCGCCTTCATCATGAACCACAAGTTCGGCTTTGACATGCCCAAGACCATGCACGGGGAGTTCGGCGCCGTGGTCCAGGCCGAGAGCGACCGGGTGGGCAAGGAGCTCAAGCCCGACCGCATTATGGAGCTGTTTGAGCAGGAATATCTGAAGGTGGACGGCCCCTATCAGCTGGTCAAGCACGCCTTTCACGAGGAGACGGTGGACGGCCACAGCCAGGTCACCTTCTTCGGCACCATCCGCCACAAGGATACGGTGTTCTCCGTCAACGGCGAGGGCAACGGCCCCATTGACGCCTTCTTCAACGCCATTCACGGCCAGAAGATGGACCAGCTCACCTTTGTGGACTACAAGTCCCACGCCATCACCAACGGCTCCGACTCCGTGGCCGTGGCCTATATCCAGCTGCGGGACCACACCGGCCGGGACATCTTCGGAGTGGGTCTGAGCCACAACATCAACCTGGCCCCCCTCCGGGGTATCCTGTGCGCCATCAACCGCTGGAAGCGCATCCAGCACCAGCAGAACTCCGGCGAACAGCAGTGACCTGAGCCAGAATACAGACCGCCCCCGGGCCGCACAGAGAATTGCGGCCCGGGGGCGGTTTCGCTTTGGGGCGGATGGGCTGATCTCACCAGATTCCCAGCAAATGCTGCAGGAGCAGGCTGACGGCGGTGATGCCCACCCAGCAGCAGAACCCCATGATAATGGGTTTTCCGCCGGTTTTGACCAGCTTGACAATGTCGGTGTTCAGGCCGATGGCCGCCATGGCCAGCACGATCAGGAATTTGCTCAGCTCTTTCATGGAGCTGAACACCCGGTCGGCCACCCCCAGGCTGACGCAGATGGTGGTGATGACCGAGGCGGCGACAAAGTAGAGGATGAAGAAGGGGAAGATCTGCTTCAGCTGTACCTTGGTCCCCTCGCCTCCGGCGGCCTTGCTCTTCCGGGTGCGCACCAGGGCCAGCACCAGGGTGATGGGGATGATGGCCAGGGTGCGGGTCAGCTTGACGGTGACCGCCTTGTCCAGGGTGGCGCTGCCCAGCCCCCACATGCTGTCCCAGGTGGCGGCAGCGGCGGTGACCGAGCTGGTGTCGTTGACGGCGGTGCCGGCGAAGATGCCGAAGGCCTCGCCGCTGGCGGTGTCAAAGCCGATCAGCTGGCCCAGGGGCGGGAAGAGGATGGCGGCCAGCACGTTGAAGAAGAAGATCACCGAGATGGCCTGGGCCACCTCCTCGTCGTCGGCGCCGATCACCGGGGCGGTGGCGGCGATGGCGCTGCCCCCGCAGATGGAGGAGCCCACCCCCACCAGGGTGGAGATCCGGCCCGGGATCTTCAGTGCCTTGTGGAGGGCGAAGGCGATGAGCAGGGCGGTGGCGATGGTGCACACGATGATGGGCAGGCTCTGACGCCCGGTCTCCAGGATGACGTTCAGATCCAGGCCAAAGCCCAGCAGAATGACCGCCCACTGGAGGATCTTTTTGGAGGTAAATTTGATCCCCGGCTCGAAGGGGTCTTTTTTCTTCCAGAACAGGGTGATGACCATGCCCGCCAGAATGGCGATGACCGCGCCGCCCACAATGGGGAACAGCTTGCCCAGAAACCAGCTGGGCACGGCGATGGCCAGGCAGAGCAGCAGCCCGGCCCAGTGGTTGCGAATCCATGTGTTCATAGTTTTTGCTCCATTCTTTCTCTCATATGGGGGTCAAAGGGACTGGGACAAAAAAAGCGCCGCCGGTTTTCATCCGGCGGCGCACCCACCCCGGGAAATCGGGCGGACAGGTCTCACCGAGCGCCCTCCGGCCGGGAGGGCGCTGTATTTTGCGGGAGGGCGGACAGGGAGGGATCAGTGGCAGCTGTGCTCGCCGCAGTGGTGTTCCCCATGGCCGCCGCAGTGGTGCTCTCCGTGGCCGTGGTCGTGGTCGGCGCACTGGGCCTCCGGATCATAGGCCAGGCTGCCCTGGGCGAAGGCGGCGGCGTTTGCATCGGCCAGGCCGGAGGCGCCGGGATAGAGGGCGATGCCCGCCTGAGACAGGGCGTTGCGGGCGCCGGGGCCGATGCCGCCGCAGATCAGGGCGTCCACCCCCAAGTCCTTCAGCACATCCGCCAGGGCACCATGTCCCTGGCCGTTGGTGTCAACCACCTCGCTGTGGGAGATTTTCCCGTCGGCGATGTCGTAGACCTTGAACTGCTGGGTGTGGCCGAAGTGCTGGAACACCAGGCCGTTTTCATAACAGATGGCGACTTTCATGCTTTGTACTCCTTTGCAACCTCCCCGCAGGGAGCATTTTGACTGGACCGGGGCGCCGCCCGACCGGAAGGGGCACAGGGTGTATTCCCCTCCCTGAATCTGCAGCTGCCGCCCCTCCACCAGAAACATGGCCAGCTTTTTTCTGGCCTCGGCGTAGGTGGACTGGAGGGCGGAGCGGCTGACCTGCATCTGGGCGGCGGCCTCCTGCTGGGTCAGTTCCAGATAGTCAATCAGCCGGAGGGCCTCATATTCCTCCACTGAGAGCTGCACTTGCTGTTGGGTGGAGCCCTCCGCCGGGGCAAAACTGCGGTAGCGGGGCAGGCGGCACACACGCCGTGCCTTGCTGGGCCGGGCCATTGCGGCCACCTCCTTTTCGGTTCGCATCTCAGTATAACGCTATTGTTGACATATGTCAACAATAAAGAGAAAAAAGCCGCCGCAGGCTGCAGCCTGCGGCGGCGGGGGACACAGCGAAAACAGAGGAATGTTCGCGCTATAAGCGGGTAAAAAATACTCACGCTCTGGATGCCCGGGCAACTTAATGCTGTTTTTGCTGCAGCTGGAGCCGGTCGGCGATCATGGCGATGAACTCACTGTTGGTGGGTTTGCCCTTGGCGGAGTTGACGGTGTAGCCGAAGTATCGCTGCAGGGTTTCCAGATCGCCCCGGTCCCAGGCCACTTCGATGGCATGGCGGATGGCACGCTCCACCCGGCTGGCGGTGGTGCCGAAGCGCTTGGCCACTTCGGGGTAGAGCACCTTGGTCACCGCGTTGATGACGTCCATGTCCTCTACTGCAATCAGAATGGCTTCCCGCAGATACTGATAGCCCTTGATATGGGCAGGGACGCCGATCTCATGGATAATGGCGGTGACCAGGGTTTCCAGACTCTGACGGCTGGGGGCTGCCTCCAGGCCGCCCACCCGCAGCAGACGGATGCGCTCAGTGATGCTGTCCATGCGGCAGGGTTTGGTCATAAAGAAGTCCGCCCCCAGGGCGGCCGCCTGATTGACCACATTGCCCCGGGTAAAGCCGGAGATCACCAGGATTGTGGGCCGGCGTCCGGACAATTCGCCAATCTGCCGCAGCAGCTCCAGCCCATCAATGCCGCCCAGCACCAGATCCATCACCAGGACGTCGGCCCCACCGCCGCACACCAGTTTCAATGCCTCCTCGCCGTCGCCCACAGAGCCAACGACTTCCATATCGGCTTCTCCGTTGATCACGTCTGCCAACAGGATGCGGAATTCTTCGTCCGCGTCCGCAAGTAAGATTTTCGTAGTACTCACTGCACCATGACTCCTTTTGCCTTATTCAACCAGCGTACGGTAAATTCCGATCCGCTTGCCTTGCTGAGAATAATTTATCAGAAAAAACAGATAAAATCAATAGAAATTAGAGATATTATACAACATTTTGGTGACTAGAATCGACACTCTACGACCAATTTCAGCACAGTTAATTCCAGTTCCCATTTCCCAGATTTTCCACATTTCCGGGAAATGCGACAGGAAGGCCCATGGAATAGAGTGACCGCAAAAAAAGGCGTTCGTCATTTTGACGAACGCCTTTTGGCAATCAGGGCAGCAGATCAGCCGAACAGCGCCATCAGGACGCCGGCGGCAATGGCAGAGCCGATCACGCCGGCCACATTGGGGCCCATGGCATGCATCAGCAGGAAGTTGCCGGGATTGGCTTTCTGACCCTCCACCTGGGAGACCCGGGCGGCCATGGGCACGGCAGAGACGCCGGCGGAGCCGATCAGCGGGTTGATCTTTTCCTTCAGGAAGAGGTTCATGAGCTTGGCCAGCAGCACGCCGCCGGCGGTACCAAAGCCAAAGGCGATGACGCCCATGCACATGATGATCAGCGTCTTGGGGGACAGGAAGGTGCTGGCAGTGGCGGTGCAGCCCACGGAGATGCCCAGGAAGATGGTGACGATGTTCATCAGCTCGTTCTGGGCGGTCTTGCTCAGCCGGTCCACCACGCCGGTCTCCTTAAACAGCACGCCCAGCATCAGGCAGGCCACCAGCGGGGCCGCAGAGGGCACCAGCAGGGAGACAAAGACAGTAATGACAATGGGGAAGAGGATCTTTTCCTTGCGGCTTACCTGGCGCAGGGGCTTCATGACGATCTGGCGCTCTTTTTTGGTGGTGAGCAGCCGCATGATGGGGGGCTGGATCACCGGCACCAGGGCCATGTAGGAGTAGGCGGCCACGGCGATGGGGCCCAGCAGTTCCGGGGCCAGCCGGGTGGTGACAAAGATAGCCGTGGGGCCGTCGGCGCCGCCGATGATGCCGATGGAGGAGGCCTGAGCGGCGGTGAACAGGCCGGACAGACGGCAGCCGGCATAGGTCATGAAAATGCCCAGCTGAGCAGCGGCGCCCAGCAGAAGGCTCTTGGGGTTGGCAATCAGGGGACCGAAGTCGGTCATGCAGCCCACCCCCAGGAAGATCAGGCAGGGATAGATGCCCAGCTTGACGCCCAGATAGAGATAGTCCACCAGGCCGGGGGTGATGGTGGTGCCGATCAGCCCCTCAAAACTGGCGCGCAGGGAATCGGTGATACCCTCCAGCCCTGCCACGAATTCAGCCGTGACCGGTGTGCCTCCAAAGAGCTCCCAGTGAACATGGCCGCCGGCAAAGAGAATCTCGTGGAACATCTCGGCGCCGGGCAGGTTTGTCATCAGCATACCGAAGGCGATGGGCAGCAGCAGCAGCGGTTCAAATTTTTTCACAATGGCCAGGTACATCAGTACCATGGAAATGCCGATCATGATGAGACATTTCCAGTTACCATTCAGGGAAAATTGATAAAACCCCGTCTGCTCCAGGAAATTTACGATAGCAGTCATGGTGTCGCCTCCAGTCGGTTACTGGAGCACGCACAACAGGGTGCCGGGCTCCACGGCGGCGCCCTTGGCGACGCTGATGGAGGCGACGGTGCCGTCGGCGGGCGCCATGATCTCGTTCTCCATCTTCATGGCCTCCAGAATAAAGAGCACGTCGCCGGCTTTGACGGCCTGGCCGTCGGAGACATTGACGCTCAGCACGGTGCCGGGCAGGGGGGAGGTGATCTGGGTGCCTGCGGCGGGGGCAGCGGCGGGCGCCGGAGCAGCGGCGGGCGCCGGAGCAGGGGCGGCGGCGGGCGCGGGGGCGGCAGCCGGAGCGGGGGCAGCGGCCACATCAGTCTCCAGGGTGACGTCGTAGACAGCGCCGTTCACGGTCACTTTGTAATGCTTAGTCATAGTCGGTTCTCTCCAATCTCTTTACACTTTTTTGATGGCGGTGATGCGGACGTTGCTGAAATTCACGCCCATGTCCTCGGCGATGGCGGCGGTGATGGCGGCCATCAGCTGGGGATCCTGCTGGGGAGCCGCAGATGCGGCAGCGGGCGCAGGCGCCGGGGTGGGAGCCGCAGACGCGGCGGGCGCTTTGACCGCTGCGGTGGGCGCGGGCTTTTCCAGCTTGCGCACGACAGCGCTCATCGCGGAGGACAGAATGACGATGACAATCAGACTGGCGAACACGGTGAGCATGCCGAAGGCACATACGAAGGGAATGGTGTAATTCATGTGCTACCTCCTTCTACTCATATCACACCGTCCGGCGCCGCACAGCCGGGCGCGGGGGGCCGGGCGGGCGGGGCGCTGGGCAGCGCAGTTTACAGTCGAAAAAACGGAGCGGGGGAGATTTGCTCCAATGGCAAGTATAACCGATTGAAAGGAATTTTGCAATCGCAAAAAGGGCAGTTTTTACAGGTTTTTTGCGTTTTTTAGCGAAAATAGTTTTCCAAAAGTTCCGATAAAACGATTTTGGACGATTCCTGCCCAGGGCCGTCCGCTTCCAAAAGAAAGCCCCGGCGGCAAAGACAGGGTTTGCCGCCGGGGGAATGGGTCAGGGAGGTGCGGAGGCCGAAACAATGGGAGATATCGAAATGGAAAGACCGGTTTACTTGGCGTAGTAGTTGATCAGGCAGCCGGAGAGAATGACCTCCCGCTCCTCTTCGGTCATGGCGGGCAGCCGCAGGGTGACGGTTTTCTCCTGGCCCTGCTGGACCAGGGTGGCCTGGAAGTCCTCAGCCCCCTGCTCCAGGGCGGTGCGCACCCCTTTCAGGATGACCTGGTCGCCGGGGGCGATGCCCAGCTGCTCCAGGCCGTCGGTGACAAAGGGCAGCATCCCCCAGTTGACCACGTTGGAGCGGTAGCGCTTGGTGGCGTACTCCAGGGCGATGTTGGCCACGCCCCCCAGCACCCGCTGGCAGGAGGCGGCCTGCTCCCGGGCGGAGCCGTCGCCGGGCCGCAGGGCCATGACCAGGGAGCCCAGGCCGGTGTCGGCGGGATCGAAGCCCCGGAGGGCGGCCCTGACCTCATCGTCGATGTCCCCGGCGCGGCGCTTGAGCTCCAGGGCCTTCACCGCCTTGGCCCGGCCCACATAGGCGGGGTCCTTGCGGCTCAGGGTGAACTCGGCCAGCCCCAGGGGGTTGGAGCGGTAGGAGGAGGTCTCGCCGGAGGGGATCAGCTCGTCGGTGGTGGTCACTGGGTCATAGATGGCGGAGCACACGGTGAGCACCAGGTTTTCGGGCAGGGGCACCTGCTCGGGCCAGTCGGCGATGTTGGGGCCAAAGACCAGCTCGGCCTCGGGGTCGGGATGGCCCACCCCCCGGTAGACCCGGCTGCGGTAGGCGGAGTCGTCGTACTCATAGAGCTCGCCGGGCTTGTCCTCGGGGATGAAATTCAGCTCGGTGGCGGCGGTCAGCCGGCCGCCGTTTTTGGCGGTGGCGGCGATGCTCCGGGCGTCCATCAGAGCCACATAGGCGATCTGGCCGTTGCCCGGCTTGCTGCCCTCCCGGTTGGGGAAGTTGCGGGTGGAGTGGCGGATGGAGAAGCCGCCGTTGGCGGGCACATCCCCGGCGCCGAAGCAGGGGCCGCAGAAGCAGGAGCGGACGGTGGCCCCGGCGGCGGTCAGGTCGGCCAGCTGGCCGTGCTTGGCCAGATCCAGGAAGGTGGGCTGGCTGGCGGGATAGACCGACAGGCCGAAGGCCATGTCGCTGATGGAGTGGCCCTTCAGAATCTCGGCGGCCCGGACCAGGTTCTGCCAGGTGCCGCCGGAGCAGCCGGCGATGACCGCCTGGTCCACATAGAACTCCCCGCCCCGCAGCTTTTCGGTCAGGGGCGCCGGGGGGGCCTTGAGCTCGAACTGGGCCAGGGTGGCCTGATCCACGGCGTGGAGCAGGTCGGCGGCGTTTTCCTTGAACTCCCGGATGGTGTAGGCGTTGGAGGGGTGGAAGGGCAGGGCGATCATGGGCTCCACCTGGTCCAGGGGGATCTGGATCAGATCGTCGTACCAGGCGCCCTCCTGGGGGGCCATGGGGGCGTAGTCGCCGCCCCGGCCCAGCACCTCCAGGCAGCGGCGGGTGGTGTCGTCGGTGGACCAGACCGAGCTGAGGCAGGCGCTCTCGGTGGTCATCACGTCGATGCCGCAGCGGTAGTCCATGGACAGATTGGCCACGCCGGGGCCGAAGAACTCCAGCACGGCGTTTTTGACGGTGCCGGGCTGGAAGACGGTGCGGATCAGGTCCAGGGCCACGTCCTGGGGGCCCACGCCCGGGTTGGGCTTGCCGGTGAGATAGACGGCGATGACCCGGGGATAGGCGATGTCATAGGTGCGGCCCAGCAGCTGCTTGACCAGCTCGGGGCCGCCCTCGCCGAAGGCCATGGTGCCGAAGGCGCCGTAGCGGGTGTGGGAGTCGCTGCCCAGGATCATCCGGCCGCAGCCGGCATAGCGCTCCCGCATGTAGGAGTGGATGACGGCCTGATGGGCGGGGACGAACTCGCCGCCGTACTTCCGGGCGGCGGAGAGGCCGAAGACGTGGTCATCCTCGTTGATGGTGCCGCCTACAGCGCACAGGGAGTTGTGGCAGTTGGTCAGCACATAGGGCAGGGGGAACTCCTTGAGCCCGGAGGCCCGGGCGGTCTGGATGATGCCCACATAGGTGATGTCGTGGCTGGCCATGGCGTCCATCTTCAGCTGGAGGGCATCCTCACTGCCGGAGGTGTTGTGGCTGGACAGGATGCCGTGGGCCATGGTTTTCGTCCGGCCGGCAGCTCTGTCGGCCTCCGCTGCGGGACGGAAGGCGCCGTTTTCATAGACGACGCTGTGGTTGGAGACTTTGATCATGCATTTACACCATCTTTCCTTGGGTTCTATGAAAGGCAGGGCGGTTTCGCCCTCCTGTTTGAGAATATAGCTTATTTTATCATGTTTTCAGGGGTGATACAAGTGCGCCGCGCCTGGCGGTCCAGCCTGTTCCTGGCTGGAAAAGCTGGGAGAGGCGGTATCTTTTCCCGGCGGCATCTGGTATTATGGGGACAGCGGCAGAGCGGTGCCGCGTCGGAGGCATCCTCCGCTCTGGGCTGGAGAGGCAGACCATATTACGGCAATTTCAAGGAGGAATAGACCATGTTGGAGATCGGATCCGTCGTCTGGGGCGTGCGGGATATTCCCCGCAGCGTCGCCTTTTGGAGCGCCGCACTGCACTACCGGCTGAAATACCCCGCCTCTGACGACTGGGCGGTTTTGGTCCCTGAGGACGGCGATGGGGTCCAGCTGTCCCTGAGCAAGGTGTCCTCCCCCAGGGCCAGACGGCACCATCTGGATCTGTTCACCGAGGACCAGAGGGCGGAGGTGGAGCGGCTGCTGGCCCTCGGGGCGACAAAGAAACTGTGGAGGTATCCGGCGGGGGCAGACTATGTGGTGCTTGAGGACCCGGATGGGAACCCCTTCTGCGTGGTCCAGCGGTAGCGCCGCGGCGATGGCGGAGAAAACAGAGAAATGAAGAGGGCGCGCCGTGAACACACGGCGCGCCCTCAGTCTGTCGAAAAGGGATAGAGCTATGCAAGAAAAGAAGATTTTCATGGCAAAGAGCCCTCGGCAGAGTTTCGCCGTCCGCAGCCCGTAGGCTGCAATCCACTTTTCTTTTCCAATGTGCTGACGGCGAAATAAGGTCAAATTTTCAAAATTCTGAGGACATGCGCCTCGGAATTTTGACTGCTCAGCCTGCAAACGTGCGAGCAATCGGGGGCCCTACCGCGACTCAGCGAAGCGGTCGCGGTAGGGAGAGGAGGAGCAGCGGAGTGAATGCGCCCGGCCGTAAGCGGCCGGGCAAACGATACGCAGCTTGCGACGACGAAGTGCGCTGCAGCAGGCTGCTTCCCCTCGAGAAAATGCGCAGCATTTTCGAGAAGCGTGTCGAACAAGTTCGACACGCTGAGGGCGCGCCGTGAACACACGGCGCGCCCTTTGGCACAGCTGCTTACAGCAGGTTGAGCAGGTTGAAGGCGATGATCAGGCCGGAGAACACGATGGACACCGTGGAGCACAGCTTGATCAGGATGTTCAGGGAGGGGCCGGAGGTGTCCTTGAAGGGATCGCCCACGGTGTCGCCCACGACAGCGGCCTTGTGGCACTCGGAGCCCTTGCCGCCGTGGTGGCCGGCCTCGATGTACTTCTTGGCGTTGTCCCAGGCGCCGCCGGCGTTGGACATGAACACGGCCATGGCGAAGCCGGTGACGGACACGCCGCCCAGCAGGCCCACCACACCCACAGGGCCGAGGACCAGGCCGGTGACGATGGGAACGATGATGGCCAGCAGGGCGGGCACCACCATCTCGTGGAGGGCGCCCTTGGTGCACAGGGTGACGCAGCGGCCATAATCCGGATCAGCCTTGTACTCCATGATGCCGGCAATCTCCTTGAACTGACGGCGCACCTCAATCACAATGGACTGGGCGGCGGTCTGGACCGCGCTCATGGTGAAGGCAGAGAACACGAAGGTGAGCATGGCGCCGATGAACATGCCGACCAGCACGGTGGGGCTGGTTAGGGTGAAGTTCAGCACTTCAGTGGTCTTACCCTGGACGATGTTGACGTAGGAGACCAGCAGAGCCAGGGCGGTCAGAGAGGCGGAGCCGATGGCAAAGCCCTTGCCGGTGGCTGCGGTGGTGTTGCCCAGGGAGTCCAGGGCGTCGGTGCGCTCCCGCACCTCCTCGGGCAGGCCGGCCATCTCGGCAATGCCGCCGGCGTTGTCGGCCACGGGACCATAAGCGTCGGTGGCCAGGGTGATGCCCAGGGTGGACAGCATGCCCACGCCGGCGATGCCGATGCCGTACAGGCCCTTGTTGAAGGCCTCGGTGAACAGGCCGTTGGCGTCCACGATCTCCACGGTGCCGCCGGCGGCGAAGTAGCTGATCAGCACGGCCACAGCCACGATCAGGATGGAGGCCAGGGTGGACTTCAGGCCAAGGGAGATGCCGCCGATGATGACGGTGGCGCTGCCGGTCTCAGAAGAGGCGGCCAGCTTCTGGGTGGGCTTGTAGGTGTCGGAAGTGTAGTACTCGGTGAAGTAGCCGATGGCGCAGCCGCCGATCAGGCCGCAGAGGATGGCCACGAACACACCCCACTTGTTCTCGGTGAGGATGACGTTGCACAGCACGGCGGAGACGATGGCGGAGAGCACGGCGGCAGTGTAGGTGCCGGTGCGCAGACTCTTCAGCAGGGCAGACTGGGTGGCGTTCTCCTTGGTGCGCACCAGGAAGGAGCCGATGATGGAGCAGATGATGCCCGCCACGGCGATGGCCATGGGCAGGATCATGCCGTTGAAGCCGTAGCCGGCGGAGGCGCCCAGGGCAAAGGTGGCCAGGATGGAGCCCACATAGGACTCATACAGGTCGGCGCCCATGCCGGCCACGTCGCCCACGTTGTCGCCCACGTTGTCGGCGATGGTGGCGGGGTTGCGGGGATCGTCCTCGGGGATGCCGGCCTCCACCTTGCCCACCAGGTCAGCGCCCACGTCGGCGGCTTTGGTGTAGATGCCGCCGCCCACACGGGCGAACAGGGCCATAAAGCTGGCGCCCATGCCGTTCATAACCATGATGTTGCCCAGGGTGGTGGCCTCCTGAATGCCGAAGCCGAAATAGAGGATGACGAACCAAAGAGAGATATCCAGCATGCCCAGGCCCACCACAGTGAAGCCCATGACGGAGCCGGAGGAGAAAGCCACCCGCAGGCCGCGGTTCAGGCTCTCAGAGGCGGCCTGGGCGGTCCGGGCATTGGCGTTGGTGGCGATCTTCATGCCGATGAAGCCCGCCAGCATAGACCAGATGCCGCCGGTGACAAATGCGAAGGGGGTGAACTTGGAGAGCATCTGCCCGTTGGAGGCAAAGGCAATGACCAGCAGGATCACAAAGACCACTGCGAACACCTTGGCCACCGTGGAGTACTGATGCTTCAGGTAGGCGTTGGCGCCCTCACGGATGGAAGAAGCGATCTTCTTCATCTTTTCGGTGCCCTCGGAGTAGCTCAGCACCTTCTTTGCCTGTACCAAGGCAAAGACGCCGGCAATCACCGCGCCGAGGAAACCAATCCAAATGTAGTTTTGCAAGAATCCCATCTCCTTACTCTTAAAAACAGGGAGTCGGAAAAACACGACTCCCACATGACATACCTATTTTAGCAAGTCAGGGCATTTTTTGCAATACCAAATCGGAAAAAACTTTCGTAAATGTCTTTATAACTTCTTACGCCATCAAAGGCGGTTGCAAATCGGGGAGCGGGAGGGTATACTGTGGTTAAAAAAGGATTTTGCTCAGGCAGAGGACGCAGAAAGGAGCGGGGCGTTATGGACATGACAAAGCGGGCGCTGCAGTATCACATCGGGCTGGGACCCGGGGATGCGGGGGGCTGGTGCATTCTGCCCGGGGACCCGGGGCGTTGCCAGTCTATCGCCGCCTATTTCGACGAGCCGGCTTTCGTCTGCTCCAATCGGGAGTTTACGACCTGGACCGGCACACTGGAGGGAGAGCGGGTCAGCGCGGTGAGCACCGGTATCGGCGGCCCATCTGCGGCCATCGCCATGGAGGAACTGCATCAGATCGGAGTGCACACCTTCCTGAGGGTGGGCACCTGCGGCGGCATTCGGCTGGATGTGCGCAGCGGCGATGTGGTGGTGGCCACCGGGGCGGTGCGGATGGAGGGCACCAGCCGGGAGTACGCCCCCATCGAATTTCCGGCGGTGGCGGATTTTGAGGTGACTGCCGCCCTGGCGCAGGCCGCGCAGGATCTGGGCCTGCCCTGTAAAGTGGGCGTGGTTCAGTGTAAGGACTCTTTTTATGGACAGCACTCCCCGGGCCGGATGCCGGTGAGCTATGCATTGGAAGAGAAGTGGGAGGCCTGGAAGCGGCTTGGGGTGCTGGCCAGCGAGATGGAATCCGCCGCCCTGTTTACCGTGGCCGCCGCGCTGGGGGTGCGCTGCGGAAGCTGCTTCCACGTCATCTGGAACCAGGAGCGGGAGAAGGCCGGGCTGGATCAGACGGAGGATCACGACACCGACTCCGCCGTCCGGGTGGCGGTGGAAGCCCTGAGACGGCTCATCCGGGCGGAAAAGGCCTAAAAGCAAATATTAATTAAATGAATAAGAGAAGGCCCCGTTCCCAATGTGTGAGGGAACGGGGCCTTTCTGTTGTGCTTTGAGGACCGTAGGAAAGGGGGATCAGCGGATGTCAGAGATGTACCAATTCCGGGCGCCGTCCACTTCTGCCTGGATCAGGGTAACCGTGAGTTCCCGCTGTGTTGGTTCCCCGTTGGAAGCCGTGTAAGACAGGGTGCACAGTGCGGTGGCATTGCTGCCCGATACGGCAATGTCGTCCACCTTCAGCTTCAGAGAGGTGAGGACTTCGCTGGAGGTGTAGTTTTCGCCGAAGAGGAGAGGGGCGATAGCGTCCAGGGTTTCCTCGCTGTCCATGCCTGCCAGGCCGCCCACCAGGCCGGCGCCGGCACGGTAGAGCTCAGCGGTGTCTGGATCCACACAGTCCAGCATCGCGTTGAGGTCCAACTGCTGACAGGCCGATTCGAACCGGTTCAAAGTGGCGCGGACCTGACTTTTGGCGCCGCCGCACCCGGTCAGGACGCAGAACAACAGAAGGCACAGGGTCAGGGCGGCCAAGCGGCGAAATGCTTTGTTCAGATTCATGGGGGCCCTCCTTTATGATGGGTTGGATTGATCTGATTGTACGCCCGGGGGGCTGCGCTGTCCATAGGTCAGAAGATTTTTTCATCTGCCTTTCATCCTTTTTTCATGCCGTTTTTCTCTGGCGCTGCCAAGGCATTAGGACATACGGTCGGGGAATAAGATATGTCACTCATGAAAAAGGAGCTGACGCATATGCTATCTGTTTTGGCCCTGCTGCTCTTCCAGGGGAACTTTTTTACACTGCGGATGAATACCGGCACCGGTTCCTTCCCGCGGCCGCTGAAACCGGAGGAGGAGCGGGTGTTTTTGGAACAGGCGGCCCAGGGAGATATGGCCGCCCGCAACAAGCTGATCGAGCACAACCTGCGGCTGGTGGCTCACATTGTGAAGAACAGAGAAAGCGAAAGGCTAATTTTACCCCCCTTGGCAGGGGAGCGGCCATAGCGGGCTGTATTACGCGTTTTGGGGAGAAGCGGCAGGTCAGCTGCCTTTTTCGATAAGCTCCAGCAGAATGCCGGAGTTGTCCCGGATGAAACAGATGGTGTCGCCCCCATGGGGAAGGGACCGTCGGCAATGTCCACCTGCTTTTCCCGGAGAGGAGATGGGCCGTCATACCGGCCATGTCCGCCACCTGATAGGCCACATGCTTGGTGCCGCAGGTCTTAATATCCTCGTTGGGAACGGTGCGCTCTGCCCTCAGGGGTTTGCCGTCGGAGCCCAGGTACTGAAACGGCTCCAGTTCAAAGTTGCCGGAGCCCCAAAAAATAATATGGCAGTTCAAGGCCTCGGTATACTCATCTTTGACAATCTGGAACGCAAAGACGTCCTGATACCACTTGGCGGCGGCATCCACGTCGGGGACGGTGATGCCTTGGTGAAGGGAGTGAGCATAGGCATAATCATTCACTCTTTTCTGTTTCAAATAGTTTGAGAAAGGCGGGCAGCAGCGGATTTTTGTTATACGGATGATAGACCACCATTTTGCTGTAAGCGGGGTGGGTATCCACCGGGATCAGCTACACCCGGGGATCAATGCTGATCATGGGGGTCTCGTTGACCAGGGACACCCCCAGGTCGGAACAGATGTACGGGGGCAGGTCCCGGATGTTCTCCATAAATTGCACTTTTTGGGGAAAATCCGCCAGATTGTTGGCCATCACCCAGCGTTCAATGCGGTCATCGTCGGCCTCCCCGAAATTGCCCAGGGATGGGAGTAGCAGCGTGTGCCGGCTCAGAATCTCCTTCAGCTCCTTCTCGCGGATGATGGAGATGGACGGAGGACTGAATGGCCAGATTGGCCGATTCGTTTCACTGGAGGATGGGGGTCATCTGGTTGAATTCGGCGTTGCGGGTTTTCATAACGTTCCCGATATTCAGGGGGCCCTCCAGCAGCTGCTTTCGAATGGAGTTGATGGACATGCAGCTGATTTGAATGGTCACATTGCTGTGCATCTGTTGAAACCGCTGGATCGCTCTGGACAGGATTTTGTTGAGCAGCTGATCCTCCATCAGTCCAACCCGCAATACGCCGCTGATGCCCTGGCCGATGTGCTGGCTCCGGCCGGTTAGCTCGATGTAGTCGGCGTAGATCTTGGACAGGCCTGTGTAAAACTCCATGCCGGCGGCAGTGAGGGTTACGGTGTTATTCCGGCGGACAAAGAGCTGGATGTCCAGTTCCTTTTCCAAGTTCATGATCTGCCGGGACAGGGGGGCTGGGTGGTATAGAGGGCTTCCGCTGCTGCGGTAAAGTTCAGCAGACGGGCAGCTTCCAGAAAAAATCGCATCTGTTCCGAGGTCATTCCCGTCGCCTCCTTGGGGCGTATTGTTTGTCTCAGCATAGCATAATTGTCGAAAAATGTACAGGGTCTATCGTTCAAACCGGGGGAACACGATTCGGAAAGCGTATGGGACCCGACGGCATTCGTTTTTGACATCATTTGTCTGAATTGCTAAAATGACCTTAATATTTAAAGCAATTTGATATGAATAGTCACAAAGAATTGTCGCCTGCAAAGAAAAGGAGGAGGGAAAATGGAGAGAGAACAGGGCAGGGATCTCACCTTGGTCAAGAAGATTGACCGGGGTGTGTTTTATGTGTTCAAAGGTCTGTCCTACGTTTCGGCGGTGGCGCTGATTGCCGTGGCTGTGCTGTGTACCGCCAATGTGCTGACCAAATAACTGTTCAAATTTGGCATTGCCAACGACACTGAGATGGTCACCTATCTGAACATTCCCGTGGTATTCCTGGCCATCGCCTTTATCCAAGTGGAGCGGGGCCACACCAGTATTGACCTGCTGTTGGACAAGTTTCCCAAGTTGGTGCAGCAAGTCATTATGTTCCTGGCCTATATTCTGGGAACCGCCGTGTGCACCTTTATCGGTTGGCGGGAGGTGGTTCTGACCATGGACAAGTTCACCACCATGGCCAAGTCGTCCCAGGCCAGAACGGCCTTTGTGGTCTGGCCCTTCGCAGCCATTGGCTTTATCACCCTGGCGGTGGCCATGCTGTGGTGCACCATCCGGGAGTTCATCATCCCCCGGGAGGAGCGGGCGGGCTATACGCTGCCTCCGGCTCCAGCCAACTTTGATGAGTTGGAGGACGGGGACAACCAGCAGAAGAGAGAGGAGGATCCGTCATGAGTGCGTCGGCAATTGGCATTATTATGTTCCTGATCATGGTGGGTCTGATTCTGGTGGGCGTGCCCATCTTCGTCTCCATGCTCAGCTGTTCCATTGCAGGTTTTTATCTTTGCGGCGGCGCCAAAATGGTGTTTGTCCAGCTGACCCAGGCGCCATTTACATTAGGTGCGTCCTACTCCTACGCGGTGCTACCACTATTTATGTTGGTGGGAACATTGGCAGGAGTAACCGGCATAGCAGAGGGTGCCTTTAACGCCCTGCATAAGTGGCTGGGCCGAGTTCGGGGCGGCCTGCTGTTCACGGTGGTGGGAGCCAACGCGGCCTTCGGCGCCTGCTCAGGTATCTCCGTGGCGGGCAACATGGCCTTCGGCAAGATCGCCATGCCCGAACTGTAGCGCCACGGTTATGACCGGAAGCTCTCCTTGGGCACGATTACCGGCGCGGGCTGCCTATCCTAGCTGATTCCCCCAGCGTTTCCATCATCATGTGGTGCCTGGTGACCGACGTGTCCATCGGCACCGCCCTGATGTACGGTCTGTCCCTGGGCTTTCTGATGATTATTCTGCTGTGCATTGCCATCAAGATCGTCATCACCATCCGGCCGGACAAGGCACCCCCCACCAAGGATATGCCCAAGGTTTCTATGAAGGAGAAGATTGCATCCCTGCGGCACCTGATTTCCATTGTCCTGGTGTTTGTGCTCATTATCGGCGGCACCATGAGCGGCTGATTCTCCTCCACGGTAGCCGGTGCGGTGGCTGCGGTGGCGCTGCTGATTTATGCCCTCATCAAGCGGGTGCCTCTAAGGGATATCTGGCACTGTGTCTGGGACGGCGCTGTGATGAACGCGGGTATGTTTCCTATCATCGTGGCAGGCGGCATTTTCAGCCGCTTTGTCACCCTGACTCACCTGGCGGACACGGTGGCCAACGCCAATCTGCCTGCCTTCGCCATTTTCTGCCTGGTGGTGCTGTTCTACATCTTCTGCGGCTGCGTGATGGACATCCCTTCCACTATTATCATCACCATGCCTATCGTGTTCCCGCTGCTCACCAGCTTGGGCTATAACCCCTATGTCATTACCGTACTGCTGGCCATGATGTGCGATGTGGCCGGTATGACGCCCCCATCGGCATGAACGTGTTTGCTGTGTCCAACACGCTGCGGATCAAGCCCATGGAAATTTTCTCCGGCTGCATCTCCTTCTTCTGTGTGAATGTGGTGGCGGTGCTGATCGTGGGCACCTTCCCACAGATTGTAGAGCTGATCCCCCGCCTGATGGGATTACCGTGAGATACGCCGACCCAGCGGCGTTAGTATCATTGCAACCATAAAAAGGAGGAACAATCACATGAAAAAGATCTTGGCTCTTATGCTGGCAGTGGTCATAGTGCTGGCGCTGGCCGGCTGCTGCGGCACTCAGTCCGCTTCCAGCACCGGCAGTTCTGGCGACAGCAGCACTTCCGGCGGTGACATGTCTTCCACCGGTGACGCTTCCAGCGACGCGTCCTATGACAACGTCACCCTGACCTTCACCGTGGCCAACAACGAGGTGGATACCGGCGGCATGCTGGTCCACTTCACCGACTTCATCACCGAGAAGTCCGGCGGCGCGGTGCAGTTTGACATCTCCTACGGCGGCACTCTCTGCTCCTCCGCCGAGAATCTGGACTTTGTGAGCTTCGATTCTGTGGATATGTGCATGACCGGCACCTCTGAGTTCACCGTTCAGCTGCCCCTGACCAAATTCCCCAGCTTCGTGTATGGCTCCCAGCAGGACGCGCTGGACTATGCCAACTACATCGCCTTTGAGAACGAGGAGACTGCCACCCTCATCGCCGATGAGATGGCCAACAACGGCGTGGTGGCTCTGGGTCTGAACGCTGGCGGTGGCAACGTCTACTTCCTCAAGAACGAGTACTCCTCCCTGGCGGATGCCATTAAGGCCGGCCTGGTGCTGGGCGTGGGTTCCAACCTGGCCTGCTATGAGGCTCTAGGCTTCAACACCACCAGCACTATGCCCTGGGACTGCTATGACCAGCTGAGCAAGGGCGTCATCGACTGCACTCAGATGGCCTTTGCCCCCAGGCATCTCCATGAGTTGGCAGGAGGTTGCCCCCTATGTCCTGATCAACAATCAGTATGCCTTTGGCAAGTGGTGGCTGGTGAACACCGACACCTGGAACAGCCTGAACGAAGATACCCAGGCGCTGTTCTATGAGGTTGCTCAGGTATTCCCAGGAGCTGAACGCCCAGGGGGAGACCGACGCCATCACCACCGTGGAAGAGGCCGGCGGCAAGGTGTACTACCTCTCCGAGGAGGAGACCACCCAGGAGCAGCAGATCTTCTTCGAGCAGTCCTATGCTGACTGCCGGGCTGCCGCTGAAACCGCCGGTGTGTCCGACCAGATGGAGACCATCCTGGCCGCCACCAGCAAGTATCTAGGCCTAGACATCCAGTAACCGGCTGTCGACCGCAAATTCAGCCAAAACAGGTTCGGACGAACAAGTTCGTCCGAACCCCGTTTATCAGCGCCAGCCCCAGGGGCTGACGTTGATCAATGGAAGAAAATGAAGTGGCTGATACAGGAGGAGTCAATATGGCCAAGTCCAAGTATGAGCATCTGCTCGTCACCTTCGTGTGAGAGGGGTCGTGTTCAAAAACCAGATGATCGCGTCCAATTCGCTGTCCCACTTCCTGCAGGATCCCGAGCCCTACCCGGCGGATGGCGTCATCGCCCACTATGCCAACAAGGCCCGGGGAGCGGCAGAGGTGGCCTGCATGGGCATCAATAACCATACCATCGGGAAGCAGTTCCCCGTGGACATGGATTTTGGCCATTTTCCCGACTACGATCTCTATGACTGCAACTGCCAGAACTACCTGATGTAGTTGGCGGACGTCATCCATTACCATGATTCCATCACTGCCATGTCTATCTTTCAGGGTCCTCCCTCCGGTTACCCTCTGATAAAGCCCACCTGGCCCAAGGTGGAGCAGTCCGCCAGCGTCAACGGCGACACGCGAGACGTGACCAAGCCCTTTGAGGTGCCCCAACAGGAAGGGGGTGAGATTGAGTGGCTGGACGCCCACTCCCTGCCCGACGCCTACGACCGGGAGACCCTGGACAAGATCATCCGCTCCTATGTGGAGCAGGTCCGGATTTTGAAGATGTTCAACTATGATATGGTGAGTATCCATATGGCCTATCGAGGCACCCTGCCGGTGAAATTTTTCTCTCCCCTCACCACACCAATACCGCACCAACGATCTGGGGGACAACCTGGAAAAACGCATGAAATTTCCCCTGGCGGAGCTGAAGGCGGTCCGGGAGGCCGTGGGCAACGGAATGCTGATTGAAATTCTGTGGAGCGGTTGCGATGTGGAGGGGGGCTACACCCTGGATGACAATTGCGCCTTCCTGAATGAGGCCAAGAAGTATATCGACATCGTTCAGATCCGGGCCTCCCAGGGGGACGAGAACCACCCCACCTTCTTCAATCTGCTGGAGACCCCCTTCCTGGAGGATGCCGCCTACATCAAACGGAGTGTGCCTGGACTGATTGTCTCCAGTGTGGGAGGCTACTACAATCCGGAGACCTGCGACAAGACCATCGCCGAGGACAAGATCGACATGGTGGCCATGGCCCGGGCCTGGATCTCCAATCCCGGCTACGGCAAGCTGGTGGGGCCCAGGCGAGGATATTGTGCCCTGCCTGCGGTGCAACAAGTGCCACGGCCGGGGGCCTGCGGATCCCTTCATCTCCGTCTGCTCCGTCACCCCCATCATTGGGCTGGAACACCGCATTGACTCCCTGGTGGAGCCCTCGGAAGTAGGCAAGCGGATGGCGGTGATCGGCGGCGGCCAGGCGGGTATGTGTTGCGCCATGTACCTGGCGGACCGGGGCCATCAGGTCACCCTCTATGAGGCCAGCGACAGCCTGGGAGGCATGATCAAACACACCGATTACGCCCCCTTCAAGTGGACACTGAAGGAGTACAAGGATTTCCTGATCGCCCAGGTGGGCAAACGGCCCAACATCACCGTGAAGCTGAACACCGCCGCCACCCCTGAGATGGTCCGGGGGAGCAGTACGACGTGGTCATCGCAGCCCTGGGAGCGCGCCCACCAAAGCCCCCCATTGCCGGGGTGGACAGCGTCAAGGTGTACTATGCTGCCGATGCCTTTGTTCACAATGATGAACTGGGCAAAAATGTGGTGATCATTGGCGGCAGCAAAGTGGGCACTGAGCCCGGCCTGTTGCTGGCCCAGAAGGGGCACAACGCCACCGTGGTGAGATGCGGGGGGAGGTGGCTGCCGACGCCACCAAGATCCATTACCGGGCCATGTTCCGGGATGTGTGGGAGGCGGAGCCCAATTTCCACGTCTGCAATGTCACTGTCACCGCCGTTTCGAGGTCACCTACCATAGCCAGAGCGGGGAGGAAGTCGCCCTGCCCGCCGACAGTATCGTCATCTCCGTTGGCATGGGAGCCCGGAGTGAGGAGGCCATGGACTTCTATGGCACGGCGCCTAGCGTCTATATGATTGGCAACTGCAAACGGCCCGGCACCATTGTGGAGTGTAACCGCACTGCCTTTGCTGTATCCCACAAAATCTAAATGGACTCCAAAATTTACTGCTGACGCTTGAGGCGATCCAGTAAAAAGGGGCAGATATGATATAAATACCCCCTGATGTAGGAAAACGGACTACATCAGGGGGTATTGCTGTCACAAAATGAAATTCAATATACGGGCAAAAGCAATTATCGCCGCAAACCGGTCACTTTCGCCCAGGCCAATGACATGATTCCACATCGTATGGCACGAAAGTCTTTGAAGCGTGAAAGTGCTCAGATGTCTACATTCAGTTCCTGGCGCATGTGCTCTAATTCATCTAGCTGCCCCATATCCAACCACGATTTCTCGGAAATAGGGAATACACCAACCCGCATGCCCTTTTCAATGCAGCGGGTGGTCAAATCGGTAATGTGAATGAATTCTCCGGCATGGATTTCCTTCAGCACGGAAGGTTCCAAAATATAGACGCCGGTGTTGGCCAGGAAGGAATACTGGGGTTTTTCTTTGATACAACGGATCTGACCTTCCGGGGTAGTTTCAATTATGCCATAAGGGACAGTGTAGTTTTTCATAGAACAAATGTAGGTAATTGCGTTCCCTTGGACAACGTGTGTCTTATAAGCGCATGCCAGATCGTCATTGATGAGAATATCGCAATTCGACAGAATAAACGTGCTGTTTAATTTGCCTTCCAGCAAGCATAGACCACCGGCAGTGCCGGAAAATTGGGTTTCCTGCACATAGTCAATCTCACACTGTGTATCCACCTCACTCATATATGCGCGAATGATGGATGCCTTGTGGTTGAGAATCATATAGACTTTTTTGCAACCATACTTGTGGAAGGAATGGATGATTCGCTCCACAATAGAATACTGGCCGATGGGAATAATGGCTTTGGGCAGAATCTTGGTGTAGGGATACAGCCGGGTTCCCTTGCCGCCTGCCATAATAACCAAGGGGACATTTTCCAGGGTGTTGCTGGCTTGAGTTGCTGCTTCATACTCGTCCGGAAACAGGGCATCCATCAGAATTCCCTCCGGGGACACAATCGGGTAGACGATATAAGCATTGTGGCTTTTTTCAGCCTGGGCATCTTCCACAGAATGAAATACCGTAGGATGCGGATTCATGGCATCAGTAACAGGCAGAGACAGTGACTTTCCGGTCAGCAGAAAGCGACGCATATCACCGTTTGTCATAATGCCAAGCAACTTCTGATCAGGTGATACGACAAAGACTACCTTTTTGCCCCCCTCAACCAGGACAGAGATCGCGTCCCGAATACTCACCTCGGGCAGGACACAAAGTTTTTGTTCCATGTCAATTCACGAGCCTTTCTTAGTTAAATTCGTTCAGTATATTCCCGCGGCAATTCTTAAAGTAGCCATAGCGTGCGCTAGGGAATTTGTGCTCTTTTGGTCAGGATTTTCCACCAAAGAGAGAAAATATTCCATCTCTCGCAGGTACTTGTCGTTGGGCGCCTCCTGGAACCGAAGCGGTTCCTGCTTGTCACCGAAGTAAATGCAGTTATCGAGAATATCACCAGTGACAGTCATTTCTTTGGTAAACAACTGGATTTGGCGCAAAAAATTGCGGCCAAAGTAATCCAAATGCACCTCTACAAATTTGTCTGGGTATCTGGCAATATAAATTGCCAGATCCTCACTGTCTATTTCCAGATGAGAGAGCTTTCCTTGTAGGGTGAGGACCTGTTCCGGCAGACCAAACAAATAGGTCAAATAGTCCCATTCATGGATTAAATCAATTGACACTCCGCCACCCAAGGTCTTTTTTGCACTATATACGGTTCTATAATCTGTGTTGGGTCTCCAATCCGGCAGATAAGATGACGAAATTGATCGCACGGAATAGATATCGGCAGTGCGGCAGAACTGACAGAGGTATTGAATGACGCTGGTGTATCGCAGCGGTGCAGCCACGTAATATCGGTTTTCTTCCGGCAATTGTAGGGTGTCTAGATTTAGCGTTCCGCTCTGGCACAAAGGCTTTTCAACAAAGAAGCAGTTGCTCATATGTCTGGTGGCCTCAAGCGATTCCCAATGCATTGAAGTGGGATTGGTAATAAAAATGGCGTCATACCATATATCCCGAGGCGCTTCGGAAAACTGTGCCTGGACGAGAGGCTGCAAATCTTCCGGTAAAACCGAGCTTCCGCTGCGAACCGCATGAACCTCTAACGGTATCTTCTTTTGTGTACAGATATGAGCCAAATTTGCCAAATGACGTCTTCCAATTGAGCCAAGGCCAAAAAAACAAACCCTCATAAAGATCCTTCTATTCTATCGATTAAAGCGATGGTTTTCTCGTCTTCTTCAAAGGTATAGCGGGGAACAGCTTTGTGCTCCAAAGAGGCTAAAAATGTTGTTAATTCATCTTTATAGGCATTTTCCACGATGCTGGAATTGAGATAAGCGTTTAAATGTTGCGTTTGTTCGTGGTAGGTGTCTATTTTCTCCATTTTTTTCGTGTCTATGTTGTATTCAAACAGACTGTCCGGGGTTCCGTTCCAGATCAGGTGTAACGTTTCTCGGAACAACTCTGCACGCCTTCCGCCGTTTCTGGAGACAATGTCACAGAAAAATACACCTTTTGAGCCGTTTTTATGAACCAAATTTACAATGTAGTTATCGGGATAGTCGATATTGAGTTTGGACAGCCGACCCGAGGACACATGAATTTCAGACACGTCTCCAAATGCCTTTAAGATCCACGGCAAATCGATGGCAAAAATTTCCCGGCAGCCATTTGTGCGCTTATTACCGACAAAAAAGGACTGATAATCTTCCCAGGGATGCCAGTCCGGCAGATATTGGCCGGTATGAATGCAATAATTGACGGGCCCTTGCTTTGCACGCTGAATGATATACTGGACATCCTTGCGATACAAGAAGGTAGAGGAGAGAAACAGCATAACACCAGCTTTTTTTGCTTTGCTGATCATCTCATCATATCCGTCGGAGATCAAATTGATCTCCGTAAATACATGCATCTTAAAATCCAGCAATTCCAGAATAATAGCTCTGTGTGACAAGGGGGAGGTACATACGATGCCGGCAAAAGGGTTTAATGCAGAAACCGCCTCTTGAATAGAGGAAAAAACATCGATACCGTATTGCGCTTTTGCAGCATCTCGACGACTTTGCTGTGTATCAATACCGCCAATCTGAATGGAAGCATCGATTTCTTTCAACAGACGAATGCGGCGACACCCCATAGAACCGAGACCAACGACAATGACCGTTTTCATGTGTTTTTCTCCTTATCACTTGCTGATGCTCATCCAGCGATCCATTTCCTCGTCGCTCAGGAAGGGGTACATATCCTGAAGATCGGGACTTGCCATGGTGCCATCCGGAAGCTGTCTGGACATCACCTTTGGGGTAACGGGATCGTCGATACGCTGATAAATCTCCAGCAATGCCGCGCCAGTTTGCTGGAACAGCCAGGTAAGACTCTCCTCCATCTCCCCATTGTTGTGGCAACAATGGTAGGGCAAACCAAAGGTGTTGGCCACTGACTGGAAGGAGGGGAAGGAAATGCCGGATTCCTGGTTACAGCCTACAAACGTGCCATGAAAGAAGTTGAGGCTGGTTTGACGAATGGCGTTGTATCCATCATTGGAAAATACCACGATTTTTACAGGTAGTTTATTATAGCGAATGGTTTCCAGTTCCTGCAGATTCATCATAATGCTGCCGTCACCGGTGAGGCAGAATACGTCGGAATGCAGTGCGGTGGCAGCCCCAATGGCTTCCGGCAGATCGGCACCCATGGAACCGCAGTTGTTGTTTGCAACGATACGCTGATCTTCCTTGGAAATGCCAATTTGCAGTTTTGCGCTATTGGCCGTATTATTCCCCAAAATGCACACCGCATCTTTCGGGGCCATTTCGTCAAACTTCTTCCAGAACCAGTAGGCGCACACCCGCTCGTCATCAGGCAGTCCCAGGCCGGGTTCGTAGGGAGAGAAGCGGGCCTTTAAGGCGTTGCAGTAATCCACCCATTCTGCCGGTACCGGGATCTCCTGGACCTGAGCGGTCTGGGCAAAGAACTGCTCCAGAGTGGTGTTCAAAAACTGGTCTACCCTTACACCGGGCTTCTGCACTTCATAGGGATCCACATCCACAGAGATGATGTGTGCCTTGGGAGCGAAGCCCTCCTGGGCAAAGCCGGTGGTTTTGAAGCCCAGACTGGTACCCAAAGCCAGGATTACGTCTGCGTTTTGCAGGATGAAGTTGCCGGGGCGGGGGCCAATGGAGCCGGACAGGCCGTAGTAGCGGTCATATTCCGCGTACATGGCATCCGCCGCGATACAAGCACCGATAACAGGCAGTCTGGTCCGCTTTGCAAACGAGCGGAATGCGGCCAGGTTTCCGCTATTGACGATGCCGTTGCCGGCCAGGATCACCGGCCGTTTGGCGCAGCTCAGCCGGTCAAGTACCTGCTGCACCTGGCTGAATTCTACCTGAGGCAGGGGGGGCAGAGACTCGTCCTCATAGAGGTCGTCGGTATCAACAATGGCGCTCTGGATGTCCAGGGGCACATCAAGCCACACAGGACCCCGCCGACCCGACATGGCAATATCAATTGCCTTGTTCAGTTCCCGGCGGACAGCCAGCGGATCGGTGAGCATCACAGCGTACTTGGTCATATTCCGGACAGAGGGGATGATTTCAAATTCCTGAATGCCCCGAAAACGCAGCGGCAGTCCGGAGGCGGGGACGGAGATCGCATAGCGCACCTGGCCGGAGAGGACAAGCATGGGCAGACTATCTTGCCATGCGCCCATGACACCGGTGATGGCATTGGTGGCGCCAGGGCCGCTGGTTACGCAGACCGAGGCCAGTTTTCCGGTCAGACGAGCATAGGCTTCCGCTGCCATGGCACAGGCTTGTTCGTGATGGTTAAAAGTTTTGTGGATCTTAGTGTTCAGGCCCAAGGCGTTATCCAGGTGCATAGCACCTCCGCCTACCACTGCGAAGCACTCAGTCACGCCCCGATCCACCAGGGTCTGGATCATAATATCAGCCACACGCTGTTTCATGTTTCATTTGCTCCTTTTCCCATTGAATTTGAAGCGCAATCCCTGCGCGAAGCGACATAGGCAGCGGCAATTGGCTCTCCGTCCAAAACCGTTGTCCATTTGCGGTGTATTCCCGATTAAGCCCTGGGGACAGAATTTCCACAGGAGATTGAACCTGCATCTGTTTACAGACCTCACCTGCGATGTCGGACAACATAGCGTGTTCACAGCCTGACACATTGTACATATGATGCTGGAGCGGGTGCGTTCCCATCCAGGACATCATGCGACCCAGGTCCCAGACGTGAATATAGTCAAATTTACAGTCTTGCCGAATGGTAACCGGCTGTCCGGACAGGCAGCAGCGGATGCAATGGGTAATGAATTTTGAGGGATGATCTCCCGGCCCATAGCAGGCGAACAGGCAGAGATTGTAGATATTTTCACTCTGGCTGGCCAACAGATTCATGGTGTATTTGGTTAAGCCGTAGGAATCTCCAGGCGGGGAACGAAAACAGTCCTCCTCCCGAATATTGCAGATTTCCAGCTGCTTGTTGTACTCTGCGCCGGAGCCCAAATAGATCATTTTTTCATACTTCTCACGGCAGGCATACAGATTCAGAAAAATACGCAGGCTGTCATCGGTCATCCGGTCGGCAGAGTCCTCTGCAGCATTTTTCACTGGATTAGGATTGGCACAGTGAAACACCACGTCGATCTGGTGTGTGTCAAAATAGTGCTGGACGCTGTTAAGGCTTCTCAGATCCAGTTCTGCTCTTCTTGGGGTAAGCAGTTGGTAATCCTGACGCAAAATATCAATGACATTATGCCCTACAAAGCCTGTGCTTCCGGTAAGCAATGCGGTTTTCATGACCGCAACACCGCCTTTCTCAAGTCAAATCCTCAAAACGCAGCAGCGTATCCCGGGGCATCGCCTGCTTCAAGGAGCGGCCCAGCAGCTGATGCAGACAGGAGGGGGGCAGGCCGTTTCCAGGCCGTTTGAGCAGAATATCCGCCTGGGTCAGAGGTCGGCCCGCAGGCACATCCCGGGAGAGCACAATGCTTTTCCGGGCTGCCGTCCGAGTGGACAACTCGGCCTGAGTGGGGGCCTTTTCCCCCGAGCCAAAGGCCAATTCAATGCTCCGGATTCCTGCAACCATGCGCTCCAGAGTGTCGGGCTCAAGAGATGCCTTGTGGTCAGGACCGGGCATATTGCGGTCCAGAGTAAAATGCTTTTCAATCACACAAGCGCCCATAGCAACAGCCATAAGCGGGATCTCAATACCTTCTGTGTGGTCGGAATATCCTACCGGCAGATGAAAGTGCTGCTGAAGGGTGAGCATTGCCCGCATGTTAACATCCTTTGGAGCGGTGGGATAGTTGCTGGTGCAGTGGAGCAGGGTAATATCAGAGCTGCCATTTTCCCGCAGCCATTCCACGGCGGCCTCCACTTCTTCCAGCGTTGACATGCCGGTAGATAGAATGACGCGTTGACCATAGCTGCCGATTTGGCGGAGCAAAGGCTCGTTGGTTATCTCGCCTGAAGGCAATTTCCAACAAGAAAGGCCAAGATCGTGCAAAAATGTGGCTGATTCGTTGTCAAACGGAGAGGATAAGAAGTCGATGCCCTCCTGCAAACAGCAATCTTTCAAAATTTCAAATTCATTTTGCGATAACTCCAATGCTTTCAGCATTTCGTATTGAGAATTTTCATTTCCTGTGTTGTTGACCTGATAGTCCGCTTTTCTTGCCTGCTTTGTGACAAGCAGTTCGGTACGGAACGTCTGGAACTTAACACAATCACAGCCTGCTTCTTTTGCTGCGGCAATCATTCGCTTTGCTGTTTCCAGGTTGCCGTTGTGATTGACTCCGGCCTCTGCAATTACATATACCGACATGTGCCGCCTCCTCTAATTACTTTTGCAGGGACCCCCACGACTGTTGTGCGGTCCGGAATATCGCGAATTACCACACTTCCGGCGCCGACGACGCAGTCGTCTCCAATGGTTCGTCCCTGAATGACACTGCTTCCCATGCCAATCAGGCAGTTATCTCCGACCGTTGACCCGCCGGAAATGGCGGCTTTGGGAGCAACATGAACATTTTCGCCCAGAACCACATCATGCTCAACGATGGCACCGGTGTTGATGATGCAGTGGGCACCCACTCTAGCACCTGCATTTATCATAGCACCTGCCAGCACCACGGTGCCTTGCTGAAGCTGGGCATAGGGAGAAACAACAGCGCTTTTGTGAATAATGGTATCCAGTTCAAAACCAATCTCCAGTAGACGTTGAATACATTTTTTTCGTACAGAATAATTGCCCAGATGGCCAATGGCCACAACGGCGTGAGTGACGCCTTCTTGAAAAAAACGCCAGGCGTCAGCATCCGTTCCAATGAGTGGAATGCCGCAAACGTCGGTACCAACCAGATGGACATCTGCCTCTAAAATGCCGACAATTTCGTAGGAATTGCATCGCAACGCATCTAAAACGACTTTTGCATGGCCTCCTCCGCCCACAACCAGGATTTTTGTTTTTTGTCCCTGGTGTTCCACATTCATGTGCGGTAATCTCCTTCATAAAACTGTTTTTTCAAGTTGATGTTGTCTGATTCCAATACGGACAGAATCTTGGTGAATATGGATAAAGCGGTATTGTTTTCTTCGTATGGATTTCTCGCTGCTTGGCAGCGTGCAAGGGTCTCTGCCTGTTGAGAAAAGGTAATAGCCCCTATGATGGCCTCTGTTTCCGGAGGACAGTTGATGACAGACTGGGCCTGCACCCGCCCTTTTTGACGATCTCCTATGTTGATGGTTGGAACATGGAAAGAGGGGACTTCAATAATGCCGCTGGAAGAATTTCCAATCACGGCAGAGGCATAGCGTACGGCGCTGAGGTATCGACGCATACCCAAGGAGGAAACTACTTTGAATCTGGAGGAGCGGTCAGCGGCGAAAGCATCCAGCCAATCGTTAATCCATAGACCACCTGCATCTGCATTTGACTTGGTGATCAGATAGTTGAGTTTGCCGGGATATTGCTCCAGCGCAAAAAAGACTTCCTCCACCTGCCGCTTCATATCATTGGGCTCCAGGGTGACGGGATGGAATGTAACTAGGGCATACGGCTGAGTGAAGTCAAACCCAATGGATTCAGACAGTTCTTCCCGGGACATAGGCGGAATTTTGGTCGCATTTTCCACCCCCAGTGCACCGTAATTGAAAACCCGTTCCGGGGATTCGCCCATACGGATAATCCTCTGGCGATAGATCTCCGTGCTGGCAAAATGCAAATAAGACATTTTGGTAATGCTGTGCCGATAGCAGTCGTCCACAGCGCCTTCGGTCAACTCGCCCCCGTGCAGATGCGCAATGGGTATCTGCTCGTTCAGAAAAGCTTCTGCGGCTGCACAGATTTCATATCGGTCTCCTAGTAAAATGGCCAGGTCGGGTCTTCTTTGCTCCAAATAGACGGACAGCTGTTCCAGCAAACGGGCCATAGCACGGGACATGGCAGCTGGGGTGTCCTGATCTTCCAGGATGGGAAAGCTTGCATCAATGGGAAAGCCGTCCCCCAAGATCTCCTGCTGGGTGTCGCCAAAGCGTTTCGACAGATGGCTTCCTGTGACAACAAGCCTCAACTCTACCGCGGGAGAGGCATGAAACAGCCGAATTAAGCCCGACAGGATGCCGTAATCCGCTCTTGTGGAGGTGACAATACAAACAGATTTCATAGGCCCGCCAACTTTTTCAGCTGGGAAACCACCTGTTCCACTTGGTCAGCTGTTAAATTGGTGCTGCAGGGAACGTTGACAACTTTTTCCCAATAGTAAATTGCCCGCTCAATGTGATAGGCTTTGCTGTTCAGATAAGGCTTTTGCTGATGGATGAGCCCCCAAATAGGACGGGTCTGAATGCCATTCTGAGAGAGCTGGGCAATCAGATCACTACGTTTCATGGGGAAATCGTCCCCGCATAGGACAGAATAGAACCAGTGATTGGAGCGGATGCCCTGGTCAAAGGGCAGGAACGACAGGCCGGGAATTTCGGCAATTTTCACCTGGTAGAGCAAATAATTCTCTTCCTTCGTGCGGATAAAGCCATCTAACTGCTCCAACTGGGCCAAACCCAGTGCAGCCTGTAAATTTGTCATGCGATAGTTGTATCCGATTTCATCATGGATGAAATTCAACTGGTCTGCTTTGGCCTGGGTAGTGAGGTGCTTTGCCCTTTGCAAAAGTTCCCGATCCATGGAGACGATCATGCCACCTCCGCCGGTGGTAATGATCTTGTTTCCGTTAAAGGAGTACACACCGATGTCCCCCATGGTGCCTGCATACTTTCCGCACAAAGGGCCGCTGGTATAATAGGTACCCAAAGCTTCCGTGGCATCTTCAATTACCTTGAGATGAAAGCGTTTTGCAATCTCTAAAAGGCGGGGCATTTTAGCCATATTGCCAAATACGTGCACCACCACCAGGGCTCGAATGGTCTTGCCATTGGAGCGATCGGTCAAAACGCCGTCCCGTAGTTCACATTCCGTTTCGCAAAATTCTTCCAGTTTGTCAGGATCCATGCACAGCCCGTCATCGCAATCCATAAAGACCGGTTCAGCCCCCACATATTTAACTGGGTTGACCGCAGCGATAAAGGTAAGAGTGGGGACAATGACTTCTTCTCCGGGCTTTACACCGCAGAGCAAGAGGGAGATATGCAGACCGGAAGTTCCGTTTTGGCAGGAAACAGCCCCAGCGGCACCGCAATATTCGGCGGTTTTCTCCTCAAACTGTTCCACATAGGGCCCGGCAGTGGAAACCCATTCTGTTTCCACTGCGTGGGTTACATAGGTAAGCTCATTGCCCTTAAGATTAGGTACACTCAAAGGAATCATTATTGATCAACTCCAAAATTCAAACAAAAATGTTCGCTTTTTAAATGTTGTAGATATCTGGCTTATATTGGCTCAAATGTTCACGAAGCCAAGCAATCGTTTCGGAGAGGCCTTCTTCGAAGGTATAAGAGGGGGTCCAGTCCGTCAGGGCTTTGATCTTCTCATTGGAGCCAAGTAGCCGCTCGACCTCACTCTTCTCAGGCCGCAGCCGCTGCTCATCGCAGACAATTGTGGCGTTGGGGTTGATCTGGCGGATCAACTCTTGCGCCAGTTCACCAATGGAAATCTCACGGCAAGTGGCGATATTGATCTCCTGTCCAATGGTGCTGGGGCTGCGCAGTATGGCCTCAAAGCCTCGGGCAGTGTCTTTGACGTAGTTGAAATCGCGGGTGGGAGCCAGGGAACCCAATTTGATCTCTTGCTTGCCGGACAAAAGCTGGGTAATGATGGTAGGAATTACCGCCCGGGCGGACTGACGGGGGCCGAAGGTATTAAAGGGCCGTACAATGGTGACGGGCAAGTTAAAGCTGCGGTAAAAACTCTCAGCCAACCGGTCTGCTCCGATTTTGGTGGCAGAGTAGGGGCTCTGACCCTGGAAGGGGTGTTTTTCATCAATGGGGACATACTGGGCAGTGCCGTAGACCTCAGAGGTGGAAGTCACCAATACGCGCTCCAGATGCAGATCCTTGGCGGCCTGCAACACGTTCAAAGTACCCTTGATATTGGTATCGACATAGGTATCAGGGGCATAGTAGCTGAAGGGGATGGCGATCAGAGCGGCCAGATGCATGACAGCATCCACACCCTCCATACTTTTCCGAACGGCATTCGGGTCCCGTACGTCGCCGGGGAACACCTCAATTGCGTCCAGCTTTTCCTTGGGGAAACTGTCAATCCAGCCCCAGGTACCAAAGGAATTATACTGAACAAAGGCCCGCACATCATAGCCCTTTTCAAGCATCAGTTCAACCAGATGGCTGCCAATAAAGCCGTCGGCACCAGTAATTAACACTTTCATATAAAATCACTCCTTTTTTGTTTTCAAAACAGCTCAAATCCAATCAGTGAAGCAAAAATTACAATTTTTCTTCTTGCGTTTTCTTTTCAAAATTTAGTGTTTTGCGTTCGATTACCAGGGGGCGGTGTTTAACACGCGTTAAAATATCGCTGATATATTCTCCCACAATGCCCAAACAGATCAACTGAACTGAGCCAAGGAAGAAAAGCCCAATAATCAGTGGCGCGATACCTGCATCAAATCCATACCAGTTTGTCAGCTTTGCAATGAGGTAGATTAACGCCAGCACAAAACTGATTGCAGCAGTGAAAAAACCCAGGTAGGTAGCCAGCCGCAGAGGGACGCGGGAAGTGGCCACCATACCCGCCAATGCATCATTTACATAGCGAAAGAAGTTATAACTGCTCTTTCCTTTTTTACGAGCCCGGCGTTCATAGGGAACCAAACATGGTGTGTACCCAAAATCTGTCACTAAATTTCGAATAAAGGGCACGGGATCTCCGACCTTCTTAATCCAATCAACTACTTCCCGGTCATATAATCCAAACCCATTGGCACGTTCGACTTCCTGGTTTTCCGAAATGTTACAGATAATGCGATAATAAAGTTTGCGAACCCATTCCATCATCTGGCTGCCCTCGGCTTTTTCCCGCTGACCCCAGACAATTTTGTTGCCTGCTTCCCACTTCTCCAGAAAAACGGGGATGAGTTCTGGCGGATCCTGTAGATCACTTGCTAGGTTAATGATTGCATCTCCGCTGGCCCGGAAAAATAAGTTAGCGCCAGAGCGGTCGGGACCGTAGTTTTTTAAATTAAAGATTACCTTAAAGCGACGGTCACGACAGGCAATCTCTTCTAAAACCCGGGCGGAATCATCGGTGGAGCAGTTATCTGCCAGCAAGCATTCAAAATCATATTGCGGCAAGGAATCCATGATTTTGCAAATGGCTTCATAGTACAGCGGGAGATTTTCCTCCTCATTATAGCAGCCAGACACAATGGAAATCAGTTTTTTCATCAATCATCAACCTCGAACTTCATTAGAAAAACAGTCTGGGGGTGTTATCCATATACCGTTCCATGCACCTGGCCGTCGGTCTCATCGTCAAATGAACCATAGACATCGCCGTAAATATCTCCCTCTACCGGTGCATAAATTGAGCCATAGACATCCCCAAAAATTCTTCCATAGATTGGGGCATAAATGTCGCCATAAATATCCCCATAGATATCTACATAGAAGGGCGTGGTAATATCGCCGTGAATATCCCCATATTGATCACCGTATGCAGAGGAATATTCCGCAAGCAGTTGTTGTAATTTTTCTTTTCGCTCTGATATTTCTTCAAGAGACAGTCCTTCGGAATTTTCTTCTAAGATTCGGTATTGTTCCTGCACATACAGCATACGGTCGTTTACGTCTTCCTGAAGTTCCTTCTGTACGTCCTTGCGCAGAGCGGCTTCATACAGGGCAAAGTCTCTTATGCTGCCTTGTATCTGCAGAGTACCTGGAATAACGCAAATCTGTTTTGCAGTATAATCACTTAAAGTGGAAAAAATCGTCGTGTCAAGATACTCTCTCATCCCAGCGGAGTCGGTGGAATACATAAAGAGTTTTAAACCAGGATTGTCAACCATTAGATTTGCATAATCGGTATAATCAACGATTACAAGTTTTAAGTCATTATATAAAGTAATGCCCATCACGCAATCGCCAATCACATATTCATTGTCCAGATCATACTCATCAGATAGGCTGACCATCATATCTCTTTCTGCAAACGTGGGGTGAATCCATACATGGTATCCCAACATGCAAAGATTCAGCGCAAGGGTAGCTCCACCCAACAGGCAGACCGACATTAAAATGGATATTTTCTGGTTGCGGTATGTTTTGCGTACCAGCAAAAATGCCCATACGATCAACGGAATACAACCAAACAAAAGGATCACCAGTTTATCAATGGTGGTCATATCCAATTTACCCAGATCAGTGCAGCGCACCAAGTGATAATAAACCATGAACAGGGTAAACAACAGGGACAAAACAAGATAGATGAACGGCAGGCACTTCAAACTTTTGCTTCTCCATTTTCCGGAGAAACGATCGCAAAATGCCGTCCAGCGCTGGTACAGTTCAAAAATTTCCGCATTCTGCAAAAATCCCCAAAATACCAAATAGATAAAGCAGGGAGCCACCACCAGAAACTTTCTCCAGATATAATCTTGAGAAACCATTGTCTGGAGCAAGAAGCATGCGGGAACAGCCAGCATGAAAAACATCGTTTTATCTTTCTGGGAAACAACCTGATAAAAGAATACAGGCAGCAGCGCCACAGAGAGAGCCAGCAGCGCAGGAGCATATAGCAAGACAAAGGAACTGAAGTACTGAAACGTACCTTTAATTGCGCCGACAATCAGGCCAGACAAACCGCCGTCCGTACTTAATTGATAGCCATCGATCCCTGTAAACAGCCCGATTGCCCCAAAGAAATTACCCAGTGTGGAGCAATCCCAGAAGTGGCGGTAATATGCTTCAGCGACAAACAACAAGAGCAAGGAACCCAATGCAAAGAAGAGCGTATTGCGGATAAATGCCCGGAATCCCTCTATTTTCCATATCATCAGAAGGAGGAGTCCCACCGCCAGATATAGAAAGATGTTTGTGATATAAACCAGAAAGACAGAGGTGGTGATACATGCCCCCATCAGGAAAAAGCAGAGTTTAGGATGGTTTCGCAGACAAAGCCAAATCAGGACAAGCAGCTGCACAAAAAACATTCTGAGGGTGGAAGGCTCCACGGTTCTTGAAGAGACATAGAAATAAAAATGCAGGGAAACCAACAAAATAAGTCCCGCAATTCCCCACAATTCTGCCATGGTGTGTTTTCCATACTGTCGTCGAAGCAATAACAACACGGCCAACATCACGGCAAGATTGAAGAAGCCGAGAACCACCATGGGCATTCTGAGACCGTAATAATTGTCTCCGAAAATATGGAATCCAGCAATCCCCAGAATATTACCCAGCAAATTCGTTCTGATATGCTCCTGGGTATACATGGTGGAGCCGCTGGAATCCAGGGGATTTTCGGGAGCAATGGTGCCGTATTCCCATTCATAGACTGCAAGTAAGGAATAGCACCCCTCGTCTTTTGGCTGGTAATTGACCACACCCCATGCGGGCAGATCTTGGTCCAAATTTACCACCCGCACCCAATAAAGTGAAAAAATTGCAATCAATACGAGCACCAGCAAAAGTTTGCTTTTGGAGAGATTACGCAACGTTTTCTTCATGGTGTTCCTTTCCTTTTTCAGACTGCCGTATAAAAATCAGCGTAAATGCGCCGAGCGTCAATATCTGCAATATCACACCCAATGCATAACTAAAATTGGCGCCATGCATTCCATAGATGGAGGTTAGAGGAATTGCAGTCAGTACACATGCTAAGGTTCCACAACACTCGCCGATTAATAATTGCTTCCTCTGCTGAATTGACACCAGTAAAGCGGAAAAGAAGCTTTTAATCATCAGCAGTGTTGCTGTAATCAGCAGAGGGATGAGCAGATCTATATTGTCTAAGATTTCTTCGCCAAAAATCAGCACACACACAAATGCGCCAAGCAATTTACCAACAATGACTGCCGCAACGCCTGCTAAAGCCATGAACAGCAATACCCATAAGATCAGGCGGCGTATTCTGCCCCACTTGCCCTGGTTTCGCCAGAGGCTTATTTCCGGAATAAAAACAACAAATATTGCTCCCGCCAGAGTGCTCATGACGACGATGACACTGGACAGCGAAGAGTATTGTCCCACATCATATTCGCTGAGTTTCAGCCCAATGGCATAACGCGTTATATAATTCATAATGGGGACGGATAGAGAGATTAACAACAGGGGGATGCAGTGATAAAGGATTTTTGCGCAACCGCGTAGTTGTATTTTGCAGGGGCCCATTCGAATGATCATGGGTAGATCGACGACTAAAATAACGGCAAAATATCCGACAGTCATTACCACGATTGCACCCAACAAGTCGTGGGTAAACCACAGCACTAGTGCAAAGGCTACAGTAGAAACTATGCCTTTCAGCGAATAGGAAACGGCCAGCATTCCATATCTGTTGTGCTTTTGCAGGACAGCAAAATATCCTTCCGTGTATGCCTCAAATAGCTTAAAGATCATGTAGATAAAATAGCATCCAAAGACATACGGAGACAGATCAGTCAGAAATGCAGCAGACAGAAAGCCCACCAATGCGATGAAAGCCGCCACAAGACGGGCTGCAGCATATTGGCCGTTGGAATACGTATTGGTCACGTCACTGACTTGAAAATTCCGGATTCCAAATAAAGCTAAGAAGTAAAAAATATTAGTAAAAGATATGGCAAGGGCAAAAACGCCCGCTGTTTCAAAGCTGGCAAACCGTACGGACAAGACAGTGGTGAGCCATTGAAGGAAAAAATAGAGAATGGAACTGCCTGAATTTAAAAGAGTGTTTTTTAACATTTTGGTGAATTCCTATTGTTTTGGGTAATTTTGGTAATGCGATCCAAATTGCAGATTTTGCGTCACCCGATAGCTTTTTCCCAACACGCAGGTTGGAGCAAACTGTTAAAAACGATCCGTTTCAATATAAAGCTCCAAGGCAATAAGGGATATAGCTTCTGTAATAATACGCGGCCATGGTTTAGGGCAAAGTTTGATGGCAATCAACATCATTTTTAGCTTTGAAAGGAAGTTTTCCCAAAAACATCCCAAAGTAATTGTTAATAAATTGAATGATGGGTTTTAGAACGATTAAACAAACAATGGTAATGGTAACCCCATAAATATTGTATCCTTGGTTTACTGTTAAACCTAAAGATGTCAAGAGATAGTAGGCACCATCCAAAATAAAAATATGTATTGCAAAAATTAGTATGGTGTTTTGCCCCAGCCTTTTTAGATACTGCGAGTGTACTAGGATTCGGCTTAAAGACATACACCCCAATATGCCAATCATTGCAATCAGCACAGAATATACATATGAAACATAATAGCCTTTTGTTTCAAACGTAGATTGCAGAACATCGAAGTAAGAAGGATAGATGAGCAAAACAATTGAAATGCCAAGACAAGCAAAACCGATGTATTTTACAGCATGGTTGTCCTTGACCTTCTTGGTTAGATTTCCAATCAAGTAGAACAATAAATAATACAAAGAAAGATTAAATGAAAATGGTAAAGTGGCATTCAATGAAACGTTGAATCCAAGAAGAGAGAGAACGATAATGAATCCACTTTTTATCAAATCATTTTTTAATGCTCTTGTGAGCAGATAAAAAAGCAGCTCAATAGCGAACAGGCATGTTAAAAACCATAAGGTTGGATTCACCGGCATTGCGTTTCTTTTTGAAATGACAATTTGTTTTACAAATTCAAGCGGGTTTGTTTCAGAGCCGGAAACAATAAATGCTAAAATCAATGAAACAATACAAAGAAACAGATAGGGGACTAATATAGATTTCACTTTTTTACAAGCAAATTCTGCAAAATTCTTGTATCGGTCAATGGTAAATAGATAACCGGAGATAAAAAAGAACAATGGCATGTGAAAAGAAAAAATATACGTTCGGAACAGCACGTGAGTATGCCCCAATATTACCAGAATAATGCCAATTCCTTTTAAGACATCAATCCATTCAATCCTTTTCTCGGACAAAATATGCTCCGCCTTTCGGTATAAAGTGAGTACGGCAAACGCACAAACGATGATCAAACCGTGCTTTTTAAAAGCAAAAGAATGGTGCTATAGTCCCCAAAAGATGCAAATTAATTATAGATTGCCTCTTTGATCACTTTCGCCATATAATCGATCATCTCGTCGGTCATGCCGGGATATACGCCCACCCAGAAGGTGTTATTGAGAATAAAATCAGTGCCGGTGAGCTCACCCACCACCCGATAGGCATCGGTGCCCCGGATCTGGTCAAAGCAGGGATGCTTGATCAGGTTGCCGCTGAACAGCAGACGGGTCTGCACATTGTGATCCTCCACATAGCGGGTGACCTTGTTGCGGTCCAGACCGCTCTCAGGCCGCACCGAGATCAGGAAACCAAACCAGGAGGGGCGGCTGTTGGGGGCGGGCTCAGGCAGAATCAGCTTGTCTTCCGCGGAAGCCAGGGCGGCGCGGAGCCGGTCCCAGTTGTGGCGGCGGCGCTCAATGAAGGAGGGGAACTTCTTCAGCTGCTCGCAGCCGATGGCCGCCTGCAGATCCGTCACCTTCAGGTTGTAGCCGAAATGGCTGTACACATACTTGTGGTCATAACCCCGGGGCAGCTCGCCATACTGGCCGTCGAACCGGTGGCCGCAGAAGTTGTCGTGGCCGGAGGGGCAGATGCAATCCCGGCCCCAGTCCCGGTAGGACAGGATCAGCCGGTGCAGCTGAGGATTGTTGGTATAAACACAGCCGCCCTCGCCCATGGTCATGTGGTGAGGGGGATAGAAGCTGGAGGTGCCGATATCGCCCCAGGTGCCGGTGAACCGGGTCTCGCCGTCAATGGTGTACTGGGTACCCAGAGCGTCGCAGTTGTCCTCCACCAGCCAGAGGTTATGCTCATCGCAGAAGGCCTTGACCGTGGCCAGATCAAAGGGGTTGCCCAGGGTGTGGGCGATCATGACAGCCTTGGTTCTGGGGCTCAGGGCTGCCTCCAGTTTGCTGACATCGATGTTATACTGAGGCACCGTCACGTCCACAAACACCGGCACCGCGCCATACTGGAGGGCGGGGGTCACCGTGGTAGGGAAGCCGCAGGCCACGGTGATGATCTCGTCACCGGGCTTGATCTGGCGCTCTCCCAGTTCGGGGGCTGTCAAAACAGAAAAGGCGATCAGGTTGGCGGAAGAGCCGCTGTTGACCAGATGGGCATACTTGACTCCAATCCATTCGGCAAATTCCTTCTCAAACTGATCGGCAAACCGGCCGGTGGTCAGCCAGAAATCCAGCGTAGCATCGGTCAGGGCGCACATCTCTTTTTCGTCAAAAACCCGGGAAGCATAGGAGATGCGGTCACCCGGCTGAAACTGAGCCTTATTTTCCTTGAAATCGTGATAATACTCCGCTACAAGCGCTTTAATCTGCTGGCGGGCTTCCGCCTCATTGCTCCAATGTGCCATTTCAGTCAAACCTCCATGTATTCTCTGATCTCTCGATCCATTTCATCGGGAATATTTTCGCCCGCCAGCCATACCCGGCTCCAGGCACACACCATATCCACCGCTTCGCCGATGTGCCAGCGGGGATGCCACCCAAAGGTGGCCTTCAATTTGCTGCAGTCCAGCTTCAGGAAATTTGCCTCGTGGGGAGCGTTGGCTTCCGCCTGGTTGTCCCACTGGACTCCTTGGCCCCAGCTGCGGCAAAACAAATCCGCCAGTTCGCCGGTGGTGACGCAATCGCAGTCGTCGGGGCCCACATTGTAGCTGCCGGCGTATTTCAAATCCTTGGCCTGCATGGCGGCAATCATCAGATAGGCGAACAGCGGCTCCAGCACATGCTGGTAAGGCCGGGTGGAATAGGGGTTGCGAATGCCGATGGTCTTTCCCTGGCTCACCGCCCGAATACAGTCCGGAATAATCCGGTCATTGGCAAAATCTCCGCCGCCAATCACATTGCCCGCCCGGGCGGTGGAAATCGCCACAGTCCCGTCGGAGAAAAAGCTCCGCTGATAGCTGTGGGTAGCCAATTCCGAGCAGGATTTGGAGTTGCTGTAGGGATCAAATCCATCCAGAAACTCGTTTTCCCGGTAGCCCCAGGCCCACTCATTGTTATAATAGACCTTGTCTGTGGTGACGTTTAAAACGCTCTCCACGCCCTGGCTCAATCTGACGCATTCCAGCAGATTGACGGTGCCCATCACGTTGGTCTCATAAGTGTAGCGAGGGTCCTTATAGCTGTCCCGGACAATGGGCTGAGCCGCCAAATGAAACACCACCTGGGGCGCAGCCGCGTCAAAAGCCGCCTTGAGGGTTTCAAAATCCCGGATATCCCCAATTACGCTGGTCATCTTTCCCTCCAGCCCCGCCAGGGAAAAGAGATTGGGCTGGGTGGGCGGCTCCAAAGAATAGCCGGTGACCTGGGCCCCTGCGTTTACCAGGATACGGCACAACCAGCTGCCTTTGAACCCGGTATGTCCGGTGACAAACACCCGCTTGCCCCGATAAAATTCCAAAATATCGCTTACCAAATTTTCCATGGCGCTTTCCCCGATTCCCACAGCTCTTCCAGCATCATTTTTTCCCGCATGGAGTCCATGCACTGCCAATAGCCGTCATGGCGGTAGCTCATCAGCTGCCCCTCCTCCACCAGCCGCTCCAAGGGTTTTGTTTCAAAAACTGTTTGGTCGTCTTCCAGATAGTCAAAGATCTCCGGCTGCAGCACCATAAAGCCAGCGTTAATAGCGGCACCGTCATTGACCTGTTTCTCCCGGAAGCTTTTGACAGCCCCCATTGCGCCAATATCCAGCACACCCTTTTCCTGTTTCTGCACCACGGCGGTCAGTGTGGCAATTTTACCATGGCCCTTGTGGAACTCCACCAGCTTGGAAATGTCCACGTCGCAGACCCCGTCACCGTAGGTCATCAGAAAGGGCTCGTCCCCCACATAGGGCTGAATCCGCTTGATCCGGCCGCCGGTCATGGTGTGCAGACCGGTGTCCACCACGGTGACCTTCCAGGGTTCTGCGTGGCGATGATGGATGACTGTCTTATTGTTGGATGTAAAGTCGAAGGTCACATCACTGGTGTAGAGGAAATAATTGGAGAACCACTCCTTCACCATATGCTGCTTGTATCCGGCGCAAATGATAAAATCATTAAATCCAAAATGAGAATAACCCTTCATAATATGCCACAGAATGGGCATGCCGCCGATCTCCACCATGGGCTTGGGCTTATATTGGGACTCCTCTGAAATCCGGGTGCCGAACCCTCCGGCTAAAATCACAACTTTCATATTGTTCCTCCAAAAGTATATCAATGATTGGCCACTTGTGCCGTCATACAAAAATTCATGGTATCTTCAATGCCATCAATTGAGCTGTACCGATCATCGGTGGGATCTGGATCCGGCGCAATCCCCACCGCAAAGCAGTTGCCTTCCGCACCGCCATCCGAGGACAGCGCCACACTGTAATCGTGGTCCTGGCTCAGCTCCACGTCCGAGAAGTGGAAGCGATACATCTCACTGTCTCTCATTTCCTCCTGATCAGCAAAAACGGTAGCCAACACCTCGCCGGTGGTCTCATCCCTCAGCGTCAGCGCAAGATCACAGGTATTTTCCCTGCCATAGGTGGCGATGCGGATATCCACATACTGAAGGGAGCCATCCGCACCGGAAAAATACTGCCGGCAGGTATCTCCCTCATAGACGTCCACCCATTGGGTGGGGGCGGCGGCCGTCGGAGTGATATAGGTGTGTGTTACTGTATCATACATACAGATAAAAGCGGGGACAGCGAACAACAGTACAGCAGCCACCAAACGCAGACGGATCAGCCACATGTAGTCCCTGCCATTGTCCTCGTTTAATTTTTCCAGTGTATATTTGGGGTGCTTGAACACAAAGAAAACCAATATCAGTACCAGAAGAACAGTATACAGAATATTGGGGTCTATTTTGGAAATCAGATCCGCCATGGACAGGTATTCGGTCCGCTCCACCAACAAATACTTCCAAATCCCATGACGGAGCAGCTCCTCGTCCACATTTCCCTGCCAGTGGGTCACCACAAAGGGGTAGAACACGAGTAAGAACCCAAATTCCAGCCAGAGGAATTTTTCCAAATGCCGGCTGATAAAGGCGCTGAGCACCCAAAAGGGCACCGCAAACAGCAGCCATTGGGGATGCCACGCTGCCAGCCCAAACAGTGCGAAGCACATGCCGCAACTGAGATACAGCCCCCAGCGAATGCGATCCTCCCGATCCTTGGGGTGGACAAAATAGGCCCAGAGCACAAAAAAGCAGCAGGCCGCCTGAAAGAAACTGACAGACCCACGGGCTGTGGAGAAATCAGCATGGGTGGCATAGTCCAGAGCGTTAAAGCCGAACACGCTCTGAAGGAAGACTTGGGAATGGACAAACGGAAGCAACTCAAGGACAAAGGGGACCGCCATACAGGCGCTCTGGGCCAGAATCATCCGAACCCGCTTCTCTTCCAGCAGCAGCAACACGAAGAAAATCAGCAGCGCAAAGTACTTAAAAGTGACCGCAATACCGAAGCAAAGGCAGAACCGCCACCTGTCCTTGGGGTTTCCACGAAAATAGAAATAGACTCCCAGCAACACAAAGAAAACGCAGAAACTGTCGTACTGGGAAAAGATAAACTGGCTGAACAGCGCCACCGGCATGGTCAAAAAGGCGAACATGCAGACTTTGGCCCGTCTTCCGTTCAGCCCCATCTCCAGCGCAATCCGATACAGCAGATACGCGCTGGCCAGGTAAAACAAGACGGGCAGCAGCTTATACCACATGGTATAAATGAGCCGGTCCTGCATGACATTCGGTGGTGGCTGAAATCCCAGCAGCTTTAACGGGAGGATCCAGACCGCATACAGCAAAAAGGTGCTGAGCATGTAGTTGGCACCGTAATCTCCGGTCCAGGCATGTAGCACATCGTAATAATCAAAAAATGAACTTTCGTACAGCATCCAGCTGCGATTGCCCGTAATGAAGAGATCATTTTGGGTAAAACTGACATAACAAAACAGCGCTAGCACGCCAAACAGCACCCAGTCTTGCCGGCATAGGTGGTCTCCCTGGTCTATTGCGCGCCGGATTCTGGCGTTTTCCGCTGATTTGATCCATGCTTTTAAATTCATGCAATCAAGTTCTCCTGCACTTAAAGTCATTGGTAGAGCCAAGTTGTAATTTGTACAAGTTGGCTTCAATTGATCCAACAGACAGACTAATATCAAGAAGGTGGCAATCAGAGCCTCATTGATACTGGACCAATTATTGCACCATAAACCTAGTTTAGTGTCCAGTTTCATGCCGGTACAATTAGCCGGCCGATGATATCCTGGGAAAGCTGACGGATCAAGGCAAGATTTAAGTTTAGGCTCCAGTGTGACAAAAGCTTAGTGTTTTTCGTTGTCTCTGGTCATCCTTGTAATATTAATAGATAGTTTTAGTATACGACAAAAAAATAATTATACATTATAAAAAGACACAATTTCAATCATTGTTGCCGAAAGCCGTCAAAGGGAAAATACAAACAAAGGATCGGAATGATTCGTAAGACTTGTGTGTGAAAGAAAAGATATCCGTCGGGGGTGGGGGTACAGCTGGGCCGAAAATAGGTTTTATTTATTTGCAATTATACATGATTCGACTACGTATTGCAACCATTCCTACAAGCAATCAATTAAAATTGTGTTTCCTGTTATTGCAGTAACAAGCTGGCTTTGGCAGACCTAATTGCCGGAAATTATTGGTTCTTCAACAAAGAATGTACTTGTCAATTGGAAGTAATTTATACGGGAGAAATATTGGAAACTGCCAACTAGTAATTTGCTATCAGAAAAGCGGGACCATCCTAAGGTTCTGAAAAATCGATAGAAAAAGAAAAGGGACGGCGGCTGAAATGGACCGGCACCTCCTGGCCCGACTTCAGGTAGAGTACCACATCCAATTCTCGCTGGTGGCTGCCCTCCAGCACCACCGCCCGGTCCAGCAGGGTGGCGGCCAAAAAAGAGGCCATGGGGCCCTGGAACTTCAGCTCCCGCCCCAGAACTTCCTCCAGCCGGGCCGGGTCGGCCCGGTCCGGCTCCGACGGGGCCAGTTCCGCCCTCCGGGCGGTGACGCGCTCCTCCAGCTCCGCCATCTGGCGGTTGAACCTGTCGTTTCGCTGCTGGAATTCCCGGGCGGTCACCGCCCCGGCGCCGTAAAGCTCCAGCAGGGCGTCCTTTTTTTGCTCCAGCTGACGGAGCTGGGATTGGAGCCGGTCCAGGGTCTCCGACGACTCCTGGCGCCCTTGGGTCTCCCGGATGCACTGGAGCACCTGGGCCAGGATGCGCTCCGGATGGGGGACCAGCCGGGGAAACAGGGCGGCCAGCACCGCATCCAGCTCCCGGCTCCGGAGGGCCGGCAGGGGGCAGCCCGCCTTTCCCAGGTCCCGGTAGCGCTTGCACCGCCAGTACTCGCTCACACCCTCCCGGGTGCGCAGACACTGGCGGTGAAAGCAGTCCCCGTGAATGCCGCAGAAAATCTTGCCGCTGTAAGGGTATTTGACCCCGCCCCCCTGGCCGTGGGCCCTGGAGCGGGCGCTGCGGGCATGAAAGATGGCGTTGGCCCGATCCCACAGCTCCTCGGAGACAATGGCGGGAATCTCCGGATCCCGATACATTACCCACTCCTCCCGGGGCAGGGAAACCTGCTTCTTGGTGCGGTAGTCCAGAGACCGGGTCTTGTTGCCGCAGTACCAGCCCTTGTATTTGGGGTTGGTGAGCACATGGCGGATGGTGGTCTGGTTGAAGGGGTTGCCCTCCAGGCTGCTGTAACCCCGGGCCGTCAGCTCCCGGGACAGGGAGCGCACCCCGTATCGTCCGGTGGCGTACAGTTCAAAAATGAGCCGCACCGCCCGGGCCTGCTCCGGGTTGATGGTGAGCTTGCAGTCCCTCTTGTCGTAGCCCCAGAGCCGGTCGTTGCCCAGCACATGGCCGTTTTTGATGGACTGGCGGAAGCCGAACTTCAGCCGCTCCGACAGCTTGCGCACCTCGTCCTGGGCCACCCCCGCCATGACCACCAGCCGAAACTCGCTGTCGGTGTCCAGGGTGTTGATGTTGTCGTTTTGGAACAACACCCCCACCCCGTGCTCCAGCAGCTCCTGGGTGTATCGGATGCTGTCCAGGGTGGAGCGGGAGAACCGGGAGATCTCCTTGGTGATGATGTAGTCAAACAGCCCCCGGCGGGCGTCCTGGATCATCCGCAGGAATTGCTCCCGCTTCCAGGTGGTGGCGCCGCTGATGCCCTCGTCCACATAGCCGGGCACATAGGTCCAGCTGGGATTTTTCCGGATGAAGTCGGTGTAGTACTGAACCTGGTTTTCCAGGCTGTTGCGCTGCTCCTCCTTGTCGGTGGACACCCGGGCGTAAAAGGTGACCCGCAGGGGCAGCTCATAGAGGGAACGCCCCTGGCACAGCTGTTCCCGCAGCTCCCGCAGGGTCATGGGGCGCAATCCTCCCGGATGGGCGCCGGCCGCCGCCGGGCCCAGCTTCGCTGGGCTTCGGCCCATAGGGCCTCTGTCAACAGTTCCTGCCGCCGCAGCCCCTCCAGCAGGCACAGCCCGATCTCCCATTCCAGTTCCGTCATGGCAAGCCCCCCTTTTTTCATCAGACTATGCCGGGGCAACCGCAGCTATGAGGGCGGAAAATTCGCCTTTTTTCGCCGCTTCGGCTTGTAGGGCGTAAAAATATTTAGTATAATCGAACCATGCTATATCCCCGGTTGACAGCATACAAATGAAACTAGAAAGGTGAGGGTTACAGTATGAGGTATTCGATTAAAGGCGAGCCCACTCCGGTTGTCATTTGCGAACTGGAAAACGGAGAGGCCATGATCACAGAACGGGGCTCCATGGTTTGGATGACCCCCAATATGGAGATGCAGACCTCCGCCGGCGGCAGCGTGGGCAAGGTGTTCGGCCGCCTGTTCTCCGGAGAGAGCATTTTCCAGAACATTTATACCGCCCGAGGAGGCCCCGGCATGATCGCTTTTGCCTCCAGCTTTCCCGGCGTCGTCCGGGCGGTGCGCATCACGCCGGACCGGCCGGTGGTGGTGCAGAAATCCGCCTTCCTGGCGGCGGAGCCCGGGGTGGAGCTGTCGGTGTTCTTCCAGAATAAAGTGGGGGCCGGCTTCTTCGGAGGCGAGGGCTTCATTATGCAGAAACTCTCCGGCAACGGTATGGCCTTCATCGAGATTGACGGCCACGGGGAGGAGTATTCTCTGGCTCCCGGCCAGCAGATGATCGTGGACACCGGCAATCTGGCCATGATGGACGCCTCCTGCTCCCTGGATATTCAGACGGTGAAGGGCGTGAAAAACATGTTCTTCGGCGGGGAAGGCGTATTCCACACCGTGGTCACCGGCCCCGGCAACATTATTCTTCAGACCATGCCCATCAACGCCCTGGCTGCCGCCATCGCCGCGGTGCTGCCTAATAAAAACTGACAACTTGATTGAATTTGATTGAATCCACGCCCTGGGAGGCTGACCACTCCCAGGACGTGTTTTTATTGGATAGGGAAACCACCGGCTCAGCCGGTGGAGGAGCCCCGTAAAAAAGCTTTAGCTTCAAGCATCGAGCGAAGCGAGCTGCTAACAGCAAATTATCAGTGAAGAAAGACTTTCGTTAGAACAGCGGTTGCCCGTTTACGGGCTGCAGGGCAAATGATGCGAGTGAAATAAAATTCAGTGCGTCTTGAGACGCATGCCGGTAATAGGCCCTTATAGGGCCTACTCAAGCCACCGGCTTAGCCGGTGGTTATGACTGCTGTTTCAGGGGTGCTGGAAAGGCTTGGGGGGTCTGCGGGAGAGCACTATTCAAAATGCACAAAAAACCGGGTGATTTTTTGTGATTAAAATTGATTGAATACGGTGTTATGGTGAGAGAACAAAATAAAGAGAATCAAATCTGCGCGGAATGGAGGGGCCAGACATGTTGGCGGAACAGAGATTTGAGATAATTCTTCAGGAGCTGGAGGAGCACCGGGCGGCGAGAGTGCCCCGGCTGTGCGAGCTGACGGGGGCCTTGGAGGCCACTATCCGCCGGGATCTGAACGCCCTGGCCCGGCGGGGCAAACTCAGCAAGGTCCACGGCGGTGCAGTGGCCTGCGGCGGCGAGTTCCTGAGGGAGGAGCCCGACGTGGGCACCAAGGATCGGATGCACCAGCCGGAAAAGGAGCGCATCGCCCGCTATGCCGCGGAGCTCATCAGCGACGAGGATGTGGTGTATCTGGATGCGGGCACCACCACCGTCCGGATGGTGGAGCATCAGAAGCATTCCAAGGCCACCTTTGTCACCAACGGAGTGGCCTGCGCCCTGCGATTGCCGGAGCTGGGATTCCAAGGCTATGTGCTGGGAGGCGCGCTGAAGCCGGGCACTGGCGCTGTGGTGGGGGCCCAGGCCCTGACCGACCTGGAGGGCTACAACTTCACCAAGGCCTTTTTGAGAATCAACGGCATTACCCTGCGCCAGGGGTTCACTACCCCGGACCCGGAGGCGGCGGTGAAGCGGAAGGCGTCCCAGCGGGCCTATCTCACTTACAGCCTGGCCGACAGCAGCAAGTTTGAGACGGTGAGCGCCGCCTCGGTGCTGCCCCTGGAAAAGGCCAGTATCATCACCGACCATTTGCCGGATCGGGCATATCTGGAGCATACCATCGTCAAGGAGGTTTTATAATCCTATGTTTTACACCGTCACATTCAATCCTGCCCTGGACTATGTGGCTTCCAAGTGGGGGAAGTGAACCGCACCAGCCGGGAGGAGATCCAGCTGGGAGGCAAGGGCCTCAACGTTTCCGCCGTTTTGAGCCATCTGGGGGTGGACAACGTGGCCCTGGGTTTCCTGGCGGGCTTTACCGGACAGGCCCTAGAGGAAGGGCTTGCCGGGAGGGCATCCGGACAGATTTCATCTGGATGGATCAGGGGCTGACCCGGATCAACGTGAAGATCAAGGCGGACCAGGAGTCCGAGATCAACGGCCAGGATCTCAATATTGACGCCGCCGTCCTGGACCGGCTGTTCCAGAAGCTAGACAAGCTGGAGCGGGATGACGTGCTCATCGTCTCCGGCTCCGTGCCCTCCACCCTGCCCGGGGACATCTACGAACGGATTCTGGCCCGGCTGGAGGGCCGGGGCATCCATTTCGTGGTGGACGCTACCCGGGATCTGCTGTGCAATGTGCTGCCCTACTATCCCTTCCTAATCAAGCCCAACAATCTGGAGCTGGGGGAGATTTTCGGCCGCACCCTGAATACCGATGAGGAGATCCGGGACTGCGCCGCCCAGTTGCAGCAGCGGGGAGTCCGGAACGTACTAGTGTCCATGGCCGGGGACGGCTCCCTGCTGGTGGATGAGACCGGCGGTTGTCATCGGCTGGGAGTGCCCAAGGGCCAGGTGCGCAACTCCGTAGGCACCGGGGACTCCATAGTGGCCGGCTTCGTGGTCGGTTTGCTCAAGACCGGGGATTACGCCTATGTCCAGCGTCTGGGCACCGCCGCCGGCAACGCCACCGCCTTCTCCGACGGCCTGGCCACCGGAGATCAGATTATGGCTTTGTTAAATACCTTTTAATACACTACAAAAAGGAGATTGGTTTTATGCGAATCGTTGATCTGCTCAGCCGAGACAAGATCGCCCTAGGCACCACCGCTCAGGATAAGGAATCCGCCATTGACCTGCTGGTGGATCTCCAGGTCAAGGGCGGCTGCCTGACGGATCGGGAGGCCTACAAGAAGGTCATTATGGCCCGGGAGGCCCAGACCAGCACCGTCATCGAGGCGGGCATCGCGGTGCCCCACGCCAAGAGCGACTGTGTCAGCGCCCCTAGTCTGGCGGCCTGCATCCTGAAGGAGGGTGTGGACTACGGCGCCATGGACGGCCAGCCCTCCAACCTGCTCTTTATAATTGCCGTCTCCATGGACGGGAATCTGCATATGGAGATCCTGTCCCACCTGATGGTGCTGCTGATGGACCCGAACTTCTCCGCTCAGCTGCGGCAGGCTCAGGATGCCGACGCCTTCATGGCCGTCATCGACAAGTTTGAGACCGCCAAGTACAGCCCGGTCCAGGAGGCGGCGGAGGAGAAGCCCCAAGAAACTTCTGTTTCCGCCCAGGCCGGCCCCCAAATTCTGACCATCACCGCCTGCCCCACTGGCATTGTCCACACCTACATGGCCGCCGAGGCCCTGGAGAAGAAGGGCACTGAGATCGGCATCTCCGTCAAGGTGGAGACCCAGGGCCCCGGCGGCGCCAAGAACGTGCTGACCCGGCAGGAGATCGCCGACTGCGACGGCATCATCATTGTCGCCGATAAAGAGGTAGATCTGGCCCGGTTTGACGGCAAACCAGTGCTGCGGGCGCCGGTGTCCGACTATCACCACACCGGCGAAACTGTGGCTGAGGTGAACAACGAGAGCTTCGGCTGCAAGCTGTACAAGCAGCTGGTGAACGGCGTGTCCCACATGCTGCCCTTCGTCATCGGCGGCGGCATCCTGATCGCCCTAGTCTTCCTGCTGGATGCTCCCTCCATCGACTACGCAAACTTCGCCATCAACACCCAGGTGACCGCCTAGTTCCGGAACATCGGCAACGTGGCATTCAACGTGATGCTGCCCAGCCTGGTGGGCTATATCGCCATGGCCATTGCCGACTGTCCGGGCCTAATGGTGGGTTTTGGGCGGTTCCCTGGCCGTGCCCAGAGCCACCTTCCTGAGCCTCGCCGGCAGCTTCGTGTCCGCTGGCTTCTTGGGAGCCCTGATCGCCGGTTTCGCCGCGGACTACCTGATGTTGGGCGTGTGCAAGCTGTGCGACAAACTGCCCTGATCTCTGGAGGGGCTGAACCCAATTTTGATCTACCCGGCGATAGTCTTGTTGGTCATCTGCCTGTTCATATGCCTGATCAATCCCATCGTGGGCGCCATCAACACCGCCCTGTACTCCGGTCCGGCCTGGAGGCTATGGGCGAGGGCAGTAAAATCATGCTGGGTATTGTGCTGGCTGGAATAATGACCATAGACATAGGCGGCCCCTTCAACAAGGTGGCCTATGTATTCTGCACTCTCACTCTGGCCACCATGACAGGACTCAGACGTTATGGCCGCCGTCATAGTAGGCAGCATGGTGCTTTCTGTCGCCATCGCCTTGGGCACCACCTTCTTCAAAAACCGCTTCACCCCTGACGAGTGCAAGTCTGGCCTAGTCAACTATATCATGGGCCTGTGCGCTATTACCGAGGCGCCATCCCCTGCGCCGCGGCCGATTCGCTACACGTACTGCCCGCCTGCGTGGTCGGCTCCGCTGTGGTCGATGCCCTGTTTATGGTCTTCGGTTGTGTCCTGCTAAAAAAGAAGGACTGAATGCATCGACTTGAGCCGTTTCCAACTGTGTCAAAACGAAATGATGGACAGAAAGGAATTTTTATTATAGTATCTGCAAAGACTAAACTTGTAACCCTCAAGGTATGCACATGCGTCCCACCCGGCTGTTTGTCAGTACCATGGCGGCATACCCCTGCGACGTCACCATCGTTTTCAACGGTAAGTCCCTCAACGACAAGAGAATAATACACCTGATGGCCGCCTGCATCAAGCAGGGCAGAGAGATCAAGATCCGATGCTCAGGCGATCAGGAGCAGGATGTACTGAAGGCCGCAGTGGACCTAGTCGTGTCCGCCCTAGGCGATGCTGGAGCGGTGCAAGGGGGAACTAGAGGCCGAGGGACTGCCCTATGACAGGGACATCGCCCTAGGCATCATGGTGTAGCCTCCCGCCGCCCTGATTGCCGACTTGCTGGCCCAAGAGAGCAACTGTTTTTTATCGACACTAACGACCTGACCCAGTACATCGTGGCGGTGGACCGGGGCAACGCCAAGGTGGAGAAGCTGTACATAACCTTCCATCTGGCAGTGCTGCGCTCCATCCGCAATGTCATCCAGGCCGCCCACGCCGCCTATATTCCCGTGGGCATGTGCGGCGAGGCTGCCGCCGACCAATGTCTGATCCCCATGCTGATGTGCTGGGGGCTGGATGAGTTCTCCGTGTGTGTCTCGGCGGTGCTGCCCACCCGCGCCAGGATCTACAAGTGGTGGGCCGAGGAGACCGCCCAGGCGGCCAAGGGACTGTCCACCGCCGACGGCATCCAGGGATACCTGAAGGCCAACGCCAGGGGCTGACCGCTTTCTATGCAGGCTGCTGGTCGGCTGGCAAAATATCCAACGAAGCAGGAGGCGCGCCGCATGAGCGTGGCCGCCGGAAGGTGAGCCCGCACTTTTGTACCGGTTTTCGGCGGCCTGGGCTTTGTCTGGGGGAGGAATTTGGACATACGGTCGGGGAATAAGATATGTCACTCATGAAAAAGGAGCTGACGCATATGCTATCTGTTTTGGCCCTGCTGCTCTTCCAGGGGAACTTTTTTACACTGCGGATGAATACCGGCACCGGTTCCTTCCCGCGGCCGCTGAAACCGGAGGAGGAGCGGGTGTTTTTGGAACAGGCGGCCCAGGGAGATATGGCCGCCCGCAACAAGCTGATCGAGCACAACCTGCGGCTGGTGGCTCACATTGTTAAAAAGTATTACACCCAGACCGGAGACGTGGATGACCTGATCAGCATTGGCACCATCGGCCTGATCAAGGCGGTAAACACCTACCGGGCGGACAAAAAGATCAAATTGACCACCTATGCGGCCCGATGTATCGAAAATGAGATCCTGATGTATCTGCGCAAGACGCGGAAGCTGGCGGGGGAGGTTTCTCTGTCTGAGACCCTGGACACTGACGGGGACGGCAGCAATCTGTCCATACTGGATCTGATCCGGGTGGAGGATGACATGCTGGAGGAGCTGGATACCCGGGATGCCTGCAGGAAAGTGCGGGTCTGCGTGGAACAGGTGCTGGAGGAGCGGGAGCGGCAGGTCATTGTGGGCCGCTACGGCCTGGACGGCAAGCCCCCCAGAACCCAGCGGGAAATTGCAGCCCAGTGCGGCATCAGCCGCTCCTATGTATCGCGCCGCCACTAATGTAAGTGAAGCCAGGAAAGCATTGGGGCGCAATGGATGCCGGATTTTGATGCTTGAGGGGGTAGCGCCGCGCTTATTGTAAGCGATTTACAAAAAATTACAAGCGGCCACTCATCACCGACTTTCAATTGAGCATTTCCGCAGTATCCCTCAGCAAGATCTCCATTTTCCTATCATACCATCCGTTCGTTTTCTGAATCAACGATTGTGCGTTCCGGTCAAAGTAAAAATTGCGATAACGACAGGCGTTCAGAAATGGACGTCTGTTTTGCTACATAAAACAAAAACGTGGAGATGCCGCAATAGGAGGGACTAGAGAGGATGAATACACAAATCATTGCAGTGGCCAACCAGAAGGGCGGCGTCGGCAAGACGACCACCTGCGCCAATTTGGGGATCGGGCTTGCCCGGGCGGGAAAGAAGGTGCTGCTGGTGGACGCAGACCCCCAGGCCAGCCTGACCGTCAGCCTGGGCTGGCCTCAGCCGGACAAGCTGCCGTTCACCCTGGCCAACGCCATGGGCCGCATCCTTATGGACGAGCCCATCCAACCCGGCGAGGGCATCCTGCATCACAGCGAGGGCGTTGACCTGATGCCCGCCGACATCCAGCTCTCCGGTATGGAGGTCTCGCTGGTCAACGCCATGAGCCGGGAGACCATCCTGCGGCAGTACCTGGACACGGTACGGGGCCAGTATTCCCACATCCTGATCGACTGTCAGCCCTCCCTGGGGATGCTCACCGTCAATGCCTTGGCCGCCGCCAACCGGATTATTATCCCGGTCCAGGCAGAGTATCTGCCTGCCAAAGGGCTGGAGCAGCTGATGTCCACCATTGGGAGAGTGCGGCGGCAGCTGAATCCCAAATTACAGATCGACGGCATTCTGCTGACCCTGGTGGACAGCCGCACCAATTTTGCCAAGGAGATTTCCGCCCTGCTGCGGGAGACCTACGGTAGCAAGATCAAGGTGTTCAACACAGAAATCCCTCATTCCGTCCGGGCCAAGGAGACCAGCGCCGAGGGGAAGAGTATTTTCGCCTATGATCCCAGAGGCAAGGTGGCCCAGAGCTATGAAAATCTGACCAAGGAGGTGTTACATCTTGAAAAGCAACGGGAGAAAAATAGAGCTTGCGTCAGTCGATGACCTGTTTTCCACCGAGGCGAGCCGCGCTGACGCCCGGCGGGAGAAGGTGCTGGAGGTTCCGCTGTCGGAGCTGCACCCGTTCAAGAACCACCCCTTCCGGGTTAGGGATGACGAGGCCATGCTGGAGACGGCGGAGAGTGTCCGGCAGTACGGTGTGCTGGTGCCGGCCATCGCCCGACCAGATCCCAATGGCGGTTATGAGCTGATCGCTGGCCACCGGCGGCGTCGGGCCAGCGAGCTGGCGGGACGGGAGACTATGCCGGTCATTGTCCGGGACCTGGACGACGACCAGGCCACCATCATCATGGTGGACAGCAATTTGCAGCGGGAGAGCCTGCTGCCCAGTGAGCGGGCCTTCGCCTATAAGATGAAGTTGGAGGCTTTGAAGCATCAGGGAGAACGTTCTGATTTAACTTCTCGCCAACTTGGCGAGAAGTTAAAGACATCTATTTCTTTGGTAGCAAGTCAGGCTAATGAAAGCCAGCGACAAGTACAACGCTATATCCGCCTGACCGAGCTGGTCCCCACCCTGCTGGATATGGTGGACGAGAAGAAAATCGCCCTGAATCCGGCCTATGAGCTGTCTTTCCTCACGAAAGAGGAACAGGAGCAGCTCTTGGATGTGATGTCCAGCGAACAGTCCACGCCGTCCCTCTCCCAGGCCCAGCGCCTGAAGAGGTTCAGCCAGGAGGGACGCCTGTCCGCCGATGTGATGCGGGCCATCCTGGGGGAGGAAAAGAAAAGCGAACAGGAGAAAATCACCCTGACTGGCGACACCCTGCGCAGGTATTTCCCCAGAGGTTACACGCCTCAAAAGATGCAGGAGACCATCATCCATCTGTTGGAACAGTGGCAGCGCAGAAGGGAGCGGGGACAGGAGCGATAAGAGAAAAGTTCAATGTAATGATAAAGACGGGAAAAAGTATGGCGCTTCACGGCGGCCATGCTTTTTTGCTTGGAATGTACAAGAAGGGGGGTGTATGCCAGATGGACCTATTGCTGCTGCTGATCGGTTTTGCCCTTGGCGCGGCCTTTGGGGGCGTAGTTTTCAGCCTCCTGCACTGCGGCACAGAGGATAAGAAGTGACCGGAAACCTGAACAATCGTGAAAGTGAGGAATTGCCATGAGACACAAAAAAGAATCGCCGATGAAAACGGTACGGAAAATTGACCTGCTGGGACGGATCGTCATCCCCATCGACATGAGGAGGGCGTACCATCTGGAGCCCGGCGGCTATGTGGAGCTGGTGCCCGCGCTCAATGGGGTCTCCGTCCAGCTCTGCGAACCGGGGGCCGGCATCAGCACCGCCTATGCCCATATGTATGCCGCGGTGCAGGAGTCGGCAGACCTGAGCGACGAGCGCAAGCAGTCGTTGCTCGCCAAATTGAGCGAGGTAGAGCAGTTATTATAGGATTTGAGGCGGATGCGCTCAAAAGTTATGCCTTATAGAGTGCGCCAGAGGCCCCGTATCCTTGCCAGAGCGGCGGCGGTCAACTATACTGGCCTTGCAGAGCCCGATTTGGATGCCAGAGAGGAGGGGGCCGGATGAGGCGGAGCAGAGTTTGGACGGCAGTGCTGGCCGGAGGGATCTGTCTGGGCCTGCTGGCGGGCTGCGGGGCCAGAGCCGTGGGCAAGGCCGCGGCGGAGAGCGCCCCAGGGCTGGCGCGGCCCGTCCTGGAGCAGGCTGTGGAGACCGCGGACCAAGGAGAGACGATTCAGACGTCAGATGAAACCGGGGCTGTGGAGCCCCCGGCACCGGAGGACAGTCAGGACGTGAGCTTGGCAGAGACGGACAAGCGGGAGGCGAGCTTCTCCGCCGAAACCGGGCGGCCGGAACCTGCCGGGGCGGACCAGGACGGCGGAAGCGCCGGCGGCGCCAATGGGGCGGCACCGGAAACGGAACAGCCCAGCGCGGCGGACGCCGGCGACATGGACGAGCAGGACGGGCACACCCACGACTGGCAGCCGGTCTATGCCACGGTGTACCACGACGAGGTGGGCCACTACGAGACCCGCACCGTGGCGGAAGCCTGCGACGAGCCGGTCTATGAGTACCGAAACATCTGCGGCGCCTGCGGGGCATCCTTTGTATCCGAGGAGGAGGTCAGCGTCCATATCCTGTTGGAGCACCAAGGCATGGCCTCCTACAGCAATCAGAGGGTGCAGACAGGTACAATCCATCACGACCCTGTGACAGAGCAGGTCTGGGTCGTGGATGCGGCGGCCTGGGAGGAACAGGTGGTGACTGGCTGCCGCTGCGCCTGCGGAGCCACCCAGTAAAAAAGAACATAGCAAACCGAAATGGGACGATAGATCTTGCGGGATCTACCGTCCTTTTTCTTTTCCCTGCTGGAAACTCCATCCCGGCGCGTCCGGGATGTTTTGATATAGATACCACCACGAAAGGAGAGATCATTTTTGAAGTCCATCCAATTGAAACGGGCCATATCCCTGCTCCTGTCTCTGGCACTCTGCGCCAGCCTGGCCCTTCCCGGCGCCGCCCAGGCATCGGACATCGGGGCGGCATCTGCGGACAGTGTACAAGTGGCCGACATTTCCTATGATGTCATGGAGAGAGGCGTGGTCTACGGGGAGAGAGGCACCACAGTCCAGGACATGATTGGGCTGCTGCCCACCGAGGCCCAGGTGACGCTGACGGACGGGACTGTGACCAGGATCCCCATCACCTGGAGCTGCGACCCGGCGGATCAACGGGCCTATGAGACAGACCCCGCCGGCGTCTCCCTGCTGACCTTTGTGTTGACGCTGACCGAGGGCTGCACGCTGGCGGAGGGCTACCGGTGGGAGGACCTGCCCCGGATGCTGGTCTCCCTGGAGGGCCCCGGCGTCTCCACCCTGGGAGCCGGGGACACCTTCACCTTTACCACCACCCGGATCACGGGCACCAATCTGATCACCGACAAGGGCGGCCTGGGGGTCAACGCCGGGACGATCCACACCGATCAGAACGGGAATACAGCCTACTGTTTTGCCCAGGGGCGCGCCACCCCGAGTGAATCACAGGTGTATACGTTCCTGGGGTATGCTGATGAGCGGGCCGCCGCCATACTGGATGCGGGCTATCCCAACCAGACCACCATCGGAGGCGTGGCGCTGGATGCCAATCAGGCCCGGCAGGCCACCCAGGCAGCACTCTGGTGTGTGTCCCCCTATAACAAGAGCGGCGACATCTCCATTGACGACCTGCGCACCACCGGGCGCGCCGGGACGGAGGAGGCCCTGGCGGCGGCTCAATATCTGGTCTCCATCGCGGACCAGGGCTCTGACTCCCTGTATGGCCTCTATGAAACCGGCGAATCCGGATATCAGGTCATGCTGATCCCCACCAACGAGAAGCCGCCGGTGGAGTACACCCAAATTCGCCTGGTCAAACGCTCCGCCAACCCGGGCATCACCGGCGGCAACGGCTGTTACTCCCTGGAGGGGGCGGTCTACGGCGTCTACTCCGACGCCGGCTGCACCCAGCTGGTGACCACCATCACCACCGGCGCCAACGGGGAGGGCGCGACCGGGGAGCTGGAACAGGGCAGCTACTGGCTGAAGGAGATCACGGCCAGCCCGGGCTATCAGCTGGACGCCACGGTGTACCCCGTGACGGCGGACACCACCCAGGTCAGCGTCACGGTGACGGAGGAGCCCGCCAACGACCCGGTGGGCCTCACTCTGACCAAGATTGCCGCTGATTCCGACGGGGACGTCCCCTCACTGGCAGGGGCCCAGTTCACCGTGTGTTACTATGACGGACAGTACAGCGCTGTGGAACAGCTGCCCGCCGTGCCCACCCGGACCTGGGTGGTGGAGACCAAATACAATCAGGCCACGGGGATGTATTTGGCCATCCTCGCAGACAACTACAAGGTTTCCGGCGACGATTTTTATCACAACCCCTCCGGCACTTCAGTGGTGCTTCCGCTGGGCACGGTCACCGTCCAGGAGACCAAGCCCCCGGAGGGCTACACCCTGGAGGGCAGCTATATCAATGATGCCACCGGACAGACCGTCTCCGACAGCAATGGCGTGGTGCTGCTGAACGTCACCCAGGACGGGGCGGGCGGCACCGGCTATCTGCGGGGCGGCAACGCCTACACCAAGCAGGACACGGAGATCCGGGGCGGCGTGAAGATCTGCAAGCGCGACGCTGAGACCGGCGCCAACACCCCCCAGGGCGGCGCCACGCTGGCCAGCGCCCAGTTTGAAATTGTCAACCGCACGGGCCGGACCATCTCCGTCAATGGCGGCAGCTATGCCGACGGCGCAGTGGTCTATACCGGCGGCACAGATGCCTCCGGCCTGTTCCAGACCACTTCCGACCTGCTGTCCGCAGGCCATTATGAGCTGCGGGAGCAGACCCCGCCCACAGGCTACACCATTGGCGGCACCATCTCCCGGGTATTTGACATCTCCGAGCACGGCGTCATCGTGGATCTAACCGCCCCTGAAAACTCCATTTCCAACGAGGTCATCCGGGGCGGCGTCAAGCTGTACAAGTACGACGTTGAGACGGAGTCGCATACGCCCCAGGGCGGTGCAACTGTCCAGGGTGCTGTATTTGAGATTATCAACCGCAGCGCCAATGCGGTGCTGGTCAATGGTGTGAGCTATGCTTCTGGCGAGGTTGTGTACGCCGCCAAGACAGACGACAGCGGCCTGTTCCAAACGGCAGCAGATCTGCTCCCATACGGCACCTATGAAGTACGCGAGGTCACCCCTCCCACCGGCTACACCGGAGACGGCACCACTTCTCAGATTTTCTCCATTGAGCAAAATGGTGTGATTGTGGATCTGACTGACTTCGAGCACGCCATCTCTAATGAGGTCATTCGTGGCGGAGTCAAGCTGTACAAGTATGACATTGAGAGCCAGGAACATGTGGGCCAGGGCGAGGCTACTGTGGCTGGTGCGAAGTTTGAGATCGTCAACCGCACCGGAGGTAACGTGGTGGTCAATGGCATCACCTATACCGATGGCCAGGTGATCTATACCGGGTATACCGATGAGAACGGCCTGTTTGAGACTGCCGCTGATTTACTCCCCTACGGCCACTATGAGGTGCGGGAGGCCGTCCCGCCCTCCGGTTACACCTCTGACGGCATTACCTCCCAGGCGTTTGACATCGTGGAAGACGGCGTGGTGGTGGATCTGGCCGACTTTGACCACTCCATCTCCAACCGCATCATCCGAGGCGATTTCGAGCTGCGCAAGGTGGACGGGGATACACAGACTGCTCTGGCAGGCGTGCCCTTTCAAATCACCAATGACGCCACCGGCGAGACCCACTACTTTGTGACCGATGAAAACGGCTATTACAGCTCCGCCGCCTCCTGGATTCCCCACACCCAGGACACCAACGGCGGTACGGTGGGCAGTGGCCTTTGGTTCGGCGCTGGTGAACCCGATGATTCTGTCGGTGCCCTGCCCTACGGCACTTACACCCTGGAGGAGCAGCCATGTGAGGCAAATGAGGATTATATCCTGTGGACTGGTACTCTGACAATCTCCAGAGACGGCTATACTGTGGACTTCAATAACATTGAGAATTTCCAGATGCGCATGAGTACCAGCGCTGTGTTGGAGTCCACCAACTCTCGGTGGGGACCTGCTGAAAGCGGTACCGTGGTCATTGACACTGTGCGCTATGAAAACCTGCAGGCCAATACTGACTACACCTTGGTGGGCACCCTGGTCGATCAGGCCACCGGCGCGGTGCTGACGGATGCCGAGGGCAACCCCATCTCTGTTACCCGGGAGTTCACGCCCACCTCCCGCAGCGGTTCCCTGCGCATGGAGTTCGTACTGGACGGCAGCGCCTTGGCAGGCCAGTCTGTGGTCATCTGTCAGACCTTGTATACGGGCCATGGTGAGGAAATGAGCGATGAACCGGTTCTTGTTCACGCCGATTTGGCGGACCAGGAGCAGACGGTGCACTTCCCTGCCATTGACACTCATGCCAGCAATGTGGAAACCGGCGATCATGTTGCATATGCCCAGAACCCGGTCACCATTGTGGATGCCGTGTCCTATACTAATCTCCAGCCCGGGCGAAATTATCAGCTCACTGGTACCTTGATGGATGCTGACACAGGGCTGCCGGTGTATGACGCCAACGGCAATCCCATTACCGCCACAACTTCCTTCCGGGCAGATACGGCGGATGGCACCGTAGACAACACCTTTGTGTTCGACGGATCCATTCACGGGGGCAAAACGCTGGTGATCTATGAGTTTCTAAGCATGCACGATACCGTGTATGCCACCCACACCGACCTTGCCGACCCGGATCAGACGGTGCACATTCCTGAAATTGCCACCACCGCCATTGACGCTGAGTCCGGTGACCACACCTCCATTGCGGATGAGACGGTCACTATCCTGGACAAGGTGTTCTACTCCAACCTGATCGTGGGAGAGCAGTACACGGTCAATGGCGTCCTGTACGTCCGGTCCACCGGCGAGCTGTTGGTGGATGCCCAGGGCAATCCTGTGGCTGCCTCCACTACCTTCACCACTGAAAAGAGCGAGGGCAGCGTGACGCTGACCTTCAGCTTTGATGGTTCCCTGCTGGCTGGTGAAACTGTAGTAGCATTTGAGTCCCTGCGTTACAAGGGCATCGAAGTCGGCACCCATGCGGATATAAATGATGCAGATCAGAGCGTGAGTTTCCCCGGCATCCACACCAACGCGGTGGATCAGGCCAGCGGCACCCACAGGGCCACCGCTGGTTCCAGCGTGACTATCCTGGACACCGTGACCTACACCAATCTCCGGGCAGGTCAGACCTATACGCTGGTGGGTACTCTGATGGACAAGACGACCGGCCTGGCGGTGACCGACGCCCAGGGGCAGCCCATCACCACTGTGACTGCCTTTGTGGCGGAAGCCGCGGAGGGTAGCGTGGAGGTCTCCTTCACCTTCGATGCCAGCAGCCTGGCCGGGCACCAGCTGGTGGTATTTGAGGCGCTATACCAGGGCGAGGATGTGGAAGTCCAGCCTGTGGCGGTGCATCAAGACTGGAACGATGAGGGTCAGACAGTGGAAATTATAGTTCCGCCGGCCGCACCCGAGACCGGGGATGCCGCTCCGATCCTGATCTGTGTTGCTATCCTGTTGGCCGCCTGTGGTTGTATGGCCGTCTTGTTGGCGTGCAAGGAGCACCGCAAAGGGAGCAGTTCCGAGCAGTAAAACACGAATGACTTAGCTTGCTCGGCCACAAGAAGCAGCGGCCCCGGTTCTCTGATTCCGGGGCCGCTGCCGTGCAGATTATGGTATCAAGGCGCTGAATGTATCTGTGAAAATTTCGTTAAATTCAAATCTTTTCCGTCATATAACCTCTCTCTATGATATAATCACAATATAAGTGAAACTGCTATTCCCCCAAGAGAGAGGAAGTGAAGTGTATGGGAAAGTATACGGACGATGAGATCCGGGCAATGCCGAAAATTACAGCCAAGATTGCCGCAGACTATCTTGGTATATCCCCCATGATGGTGACCTTGGGTATGAGAAACAATGTTCTTCCAATCGGTTTCGCCATCAAAAAGGAAGATGGATACAGCGAGAGCTGGAGTTACAACATCATTCCGGAGCGGTTGATCGCCTATAACCATGGCAGGATCAATGAGGTGCAGGTCCAGAATATTGAAAAGAACCTGAATACTATCATCAGTCAATTTGAAGAGATGAAACGCGATTTGGTTTTTTTATTAAAAGAAAACGAGGAATTGGAGGGATAAAACAGTTTTTAGCGATCCTTGCAGATACTGAATCACCAGAAACACAGCCTTTTCAGAGCGAAGAGAGAAAAGCACCGGTTTTGGATAAACGGGAGGTGAGAACAGTGATGTCGTCCGCTACGGTTCGTCTGACGCGAAAGGAACTTTATGAAGAGATTTGGAAAATATCTGTGGCAGGTGTATCCAGAAAATATGGTATCCCATATGCCAAATGTCTGGCAGAAATCAAGGCGGCCCAAATCCCTGTCCCTCCCTCTGGATATTGGACCAAACTCAACTTCGGAAAATCCGTGGAACAGACGCCTCTCTCTGGGGATGGGGATGCCGTCGTTGAACTGCTACAGGAGACATTGCCCAGTACTGCAGATGCAAAGAAAACAGAGCAAGTTCTCCCCCTCCAAGAGGAAACTGCCTCCGAGCCTTCCAGTGTATCTTCTCCAGTGGATACATCCTTCCCGCCCGGAAAAGAACAGACAAAACTGGGGATACAAACCGGGATCAGCCGCCGGGCCAATCCCGCCAAGGACATGGCTTCTCTGGAATTTCTGCCTGAAGAAGAGCGGCAAGTGGTGCTGAATGTGGCGGCACAGATCTTGCTGCCGCAGGAACACGCCCGTATGCGGCCGGAAATCGTGGCGCACCGAAAACGGATCGCAGAATGGAACAAGAGGAAGCGCCAGCAGGAGCGGAAATTCGGCGCAAACTGGAATCGCGGGAGGCGGGAAGTTCCGCCTCCATTCGCCGAAGGGGTTTCAGAAGAGCAGCAACCGAGGATCTTTCGATTGATCGATGCGCTGGCCAAAGCTATGATACCTCTGGGATGGCGTTTGACGAATGATCTGCAATTTGCAAGGGAACAAGATACAGTCACGCTCACATTTTCTGAGTCGACTGACCAGATTCTACATACCCCAACAAAAGAAGAAAATCTCAAACTATTAGAATATGAAGAAAAGCGCAAAAAATACTCTTGGGCAACAAAGCCACAAATTCGTAAATATGATTCCGTTTACAATGGCCGCTTGAGTCTATGTGTCAATGGCGCAAAAACATTTCGGGATTGCCGATCCTATGTCCTGGAAGACCGTTTGGGAGATATGATGCTCTCCATCTATGGTGAGGCGGAGCAGGTGAAGCAAGCACGCCTGGCCCGGGAGGAGGCAGAGCGGCAGCGCCAGGAGCAGGAAAGAAAGCGGGAGGAGCAGCGTCAACGGTATAATGCAGAAGTTGATCGAACGCTGGCCCTTGTCAACTGCGCATCCGACTATGATATTGCGTGCAGAATCCGTTCCTATGTTTCTGCCATGGAAAAAGCCCATGCAGAGCAGGACCTTTCTGCATGGGCGTCTTGGGCTCGAGCAAAAGCAGACTGGTACGACCCTACGATCGCAAAAGAGGACGAGCTTCTGGGCAAGCGGGAACACGAAAAGAATCAAGAGAGTAAAGGGCCTCAGCACAAGAGACACCGGTGGTAAAGCAAAGGTATACTCACCTTCTAAGTTGGATAGAATAGTGATGCATTTATCAATACTTGTCAACAATTATTTAAGGTATAGTTTAAATAATTGTTGACAAAGATGAAAATTAGCGCTACTATATTACTGGAGGAGGTGGTTGTATGGCCATCATCAGCAAGGAAGGATTGCTGAAAGTACTGGTTTCCTACAACCCCTGGTGGAAAACCGGAGTCGTAAACCCCAAACTGTCCAAAACTTATAAGCGCTTTGCCTATTACGAGGCCATGAAGCGCCTGAATCAGACCGACATCCGGCGCACAGTGGTTTTAACAGGAACCAGACGAGTTGGAAAGACCACCATACAGTACCAGATGATCGAGGCTCTGCTCCAAAACGGCGTGCCGCCTCAGAAGATCGTCTTTATTTCCATGGATCATCCCATGCTGAAGTTAAGCGCCATGAATGAGATTCTGGAGTGCTATCACGAAAATATCTATCCGGAGCAGGATGTCTACTACTTTTTTGACGAGATCCAGTATGCGCAGGATTGGGACAAATGGCTGAAGACGATCTACGATATGCAGCCGGACACCAAAATGGTGGCTACCGGCTCGGCCAGTCCGGTTTTGATCAAAGGGAGCCAGGAGAGCGGCGCTGGTCGATGGTCGGCGATCCAGGTTCCCACGCTGTCCTTCTATGAGTACTGTGAACTGCTGAATGTGGATCGTCCCGACCTGCCGGACAATTTAAAGATCACACCGCTGGTATATAAGACCCAGCAGGAACGCACCCAGATCATGCTGCAGCTCTCCAAGGTGCAGAATCACTTTAACCGCTATCTGCAAGTGGGCGGGTTTCCCGAACTGGCTCTGGCTGATAACGACATTCTGGCCCAGCAGATTATGCGGGAAGATGTGGTAGACAAAGTACTCAAGCGGGATCTGCCCTCCCTTTATAAGATCCGCAATGCGACAGAGTTGGAGCGAATCTTTCTTTATCTGTGCAATGTTTCTTCTGAGATCGTCTCTATCGAAGCGATTGCGAAGGAACTGAATGGTGTTTCCAGACCTACCGTAGAAAATTATATTGAATATCTGGAAAGTGCTAACTTAATTTATCAGAGCTGGCCCGTCAATATGGGGGGAAAAAAGGTCCTGAAAGCGAGTCCTAAAATCTATATTGCTGATGCGGCGATCCGCAATGCGGTTTTAATGGACGACTCTATGCTGAGCGATCCGGTCGAGATGGGGAAGGTGGTGGAAACCGCAGTTTACAAGCATGTAGCTGCATTTTATTATCAGCAGGCTGCGTCGGTAGGATATTATCGCGGCGGCAAACGAGGAAAAGAAGTCGATGTTGTGGTGGAATATGCCAATTCCAAGAACATCCTCATCGAAGTGAAATACCGGGAGGGCGCCCCTATCCCGGATGATTCTGCGATCGTAGAGTTGAGCGGAGAAGCCGCAGCCTCCATCGTGGTGACCAAAACTGCCGATGACTTTGGCGTCCACAATACGAAAAGCGGCAAAGATTTGATCCGTATCCCGGCCTTCGCGTTTCTTTATCTGCTTGGCCATGCAGAAAAGCACGGCTACCGTGGTATGGAATAACGATAGAGTATAAGCAGGAGAGCGTGGTGCATGAGCGCCACGCTCTCCTGCTTGCTTCATAAGTTTCCGCTATATTTGTGCTACCTCTATAAGTGAGAGGGCGAATAATGGATTCGAACGATTCCCCTTAAAAATGAGTATGAGGCTTGGAAATAGTCTCCCATATGGATTTTGTGATATTTTTTTCAATATTTTGAGAGAAAATGACGCGATACAGTACTGTAAACGCATAAAAGAGAAAAAATACCTTATGTAGCGAGGTCGTTAATAGTTCGAAGCCGTTAGGAGTATGGCGCACCATTTCGTAAATGGTTCATATCATATCTTCCCATATTGTTTCTTCGTAAATTGTGCTGCCTGGAAGCAAGTCAATTTGCACAAATTCCCCTGAAATATGCTGCCTTACAATGGCTTTTCAAATGTCGTATTAGCAAGGTATTAGCAGGAACCCCTTGTGACAGAGGGCTTCCAGGGACCATTTCAAAATGATATTAGAATAGGGAGGTTAATCTTATGAGCACTGACACGACCAACGAAAAAGGGACGCCCCAAAGCAGGACATACACCGTGAATGACATCGCAGCCATTCTCGGTATCGGCCGCGCCTCGGCCTATAAACTCGCCAACTTCGGATTGTTCAAGACGATCCGCATCGGCAATATGATCCGCATCTCCAGAAAGTCCTTTGAGGACTGGCTGAGGGCGGAGGGGCTGGACGAGGAAAGTGAATAAATAGTGGAGCGCCATAAGCATAAAAGCTATAGCTATGGCGCTCCATCACAAAATTTTATTATGCTATCTATAGTCCGAATGATTATGATTTCTTTAATGTGAGTGCTAAAACTTTTGGACGAGCTCCTTTCCCATATTTGAATCTCAGTGCGTGGCGAATGATTTCCGGCAGATAAAACTTATCTCCTTCCCTTTTTAAATATCCCTCTCGGATCATATATCGTTCCTCGTCACTAGTTAGTTTTGCATACTCAGGCAATAGCGGGAGAGTTCTATGCTCCTCTGGTAAATCTTGAAGTCTTTCAAAAATCGGCTTAAGCGTCGCATATTCCTGCTTTACCTCTTCAATTTTTTCCGTTGAGCAAGTAGAAACTGCCTCCCTGATTTCTGTTGGCATAATAATGCGATCATTATAAATTGCTTTCTTTGGAGATGCTGTCGCATGTTGTAAAAATCGAATAATATCTCTTGCTTGCAACTGCCCGTTAAAATCAGATAATGCTGCTAAAATCCACCTAGATGAATATGCTTCATTAGATGAAGATTTTCCGAGTTTAGTTCCCCACAAACGTACAAGGGCATCATCAATGACTTTTTGAGATGCTTGTTCTATCTCTTCTACATCTTCGTAGAATCGAGGCACAGCTTTTGAAACAAGCCAAACTACAAGTCTTAGTGCATCGCTTGACGACCATTTTAACTCTGCCTGTCCATTGGCTTGCATAAACTGTTTAAAGTTAACTGTAATAGATGATTGTGCCATATCACGCCGCAAAAATACAATTATTCCAATGTTGGAGTATTTAGCTATCAATTGTGCAACAATGTCTTGGCACAAAGCCTTTACTGCAGTTTGCTCGTTTTCGTCAGCGGAAATATGTGCAAATATATCTTCAAGCCCATCAATCAAAAAAATCACTTTTTTCTTTTTGGCTTCCAGTTCACTGTTGACTTCTTGTAAACTAGAGTACTGAGGGTATATAGATTTTACAAGCAATAATTCCCAAAAATAGAGCCAATCCGTAGTCTGATTTTTTTCGCGCTCTAATTTTGTGGAATTATCCCAAAATATACTTTCGCTTACGCTACAGCCAGAAATGTGATTGTTTAAATTATTAATACACGATTTTAATGTCTTCATAAATTGAGTGGAATTTCTTGAAGCAATAACCGGCAGAAAGAACCCAGTAGCAGTATCGTTTACAGGCTCACCTATGCTTTTACAAAAGGCTGTCCACTCTCTAGATTCACTCATCTTCCGATACAAAAAGGTCTTTCCTGATCCTTTAGCCCCCATTACAACAGTTGCTGGGACTGAATCATTATATTTTCTGGAAAGATACTTTAGAGCTTCTGTCATGAGAACATCAAAATCTGCATTTCCCTCTGCAGTTAACTGGGAAGAGGCCAATTCATTTATTTTTTTTAGAATAGTATCTCGGCTTTCTTCCTTGATACTACTTTCATCAAGAGGCTTTTCATCGATATAATTCTGTTTTATCAACTCCTCAAGATTAAGATAAAGTCCTCTCCCATTTAAGTTCTGGAAGATCTGATGCATAGAGGTTAGATGGATTAGTTCACTTGCAAAAGGCAATTCAGTAATAACATTATCAGTAAGCTGCAGATCGGAGTCTACGCCCCCCCCTTGCTCATAGCACTGAAGCAATTCTCCAATTATATCACTTTTATCATTTTCTGACAGTGCATCTGGAATCATATTCAGGAAAATTTCAGGCAGTACAGTATATTCTCCTATATTAAGTCCCTTTAACAAATACTTTAAAAGCATTTGAGTACCGAGAATTGATTGTGTTGAAGTAGATGTTACCAAGTACTTTTTAACACGAGAATCTAACAAAAGCGTAGACGAGTATTCACTGATTCCTGCACGCAAATCGACTAAAGCAGCACATAAACCCAAACGCTCACAGATTTTAGATATAACTGTAGCAAGAATATATTCTTTTCCCTTACTATTTACAATGCTCTCCGGCGTTGCGTATAGATCAATTAGCTGTTCCTCATAACGATAAGTGGGAATAAACACATGCTCAATCTTTCGAGAAGTTGTTTCAACAGTTATCGTAGACAATTTCAACTTTGAACAAGCTAAATCAACTATTTCATCAACATCTTTTTTATCTTGAATCAGTGCTAACAAATCTAAATAGCTAAATGTGTCATCGGAACGATTTTCTTGAAGCCAAGTCATGCCTGGAGCTTCTATATCAGAATCTATAATTAAGAGCCTTTTAGTGTCGCTATTACCAAAAACTGCTGACCAAGCCTTAGCAAACGCCAAAAGGGACAATGTTCTACCCACGCCGCCTTTGTATGAATGAAAAGCGATTATTTGATGACTTAATGGCTCAGGCTTTTGAGTCGGATATGATGATGTTTGATACAGAACATTTTCAAATAGAGGCAATACTTTCTTGCCTTTTGGCACACTTTCGCTTTCTTGAACATCGATAGGCAATGCATAATTTCCAATGTCCAATTTGATTTCTTTTTTTTGAGGATTATAGTTTGCACCAAACATCGTTTGAATGGTTTCCCATGCCTTTTCACATGTACCTTGTCTTGCATATACTGTTATATCAGTAGGGTATACGTCAATAGAGCCGATCGTATCTTCCCATGAAGCACGGTATAATAAAAAATATCGTTCAATATCTTTCCAAGTGTAAAACTTCATTTTCATATGTGCTCCTCAATCCATTCAACAATTTCTTCAAATGTCTTGTCGTATTGTTGGATAGTTCCTACGTACTTATCTTCCGGCTTAATACAATATCTGCAAAATTCATGATAAGTTTCTGGGTGGACATTTTCGCAGTGATTAGTTTTTATCGTGGGAAATTCATATATTCCGGCTTGCTTTAATCGCCTTAACAACTTACGATAGTCATGTGAACTTAGTTCTTTTGCTATATCATCTTGGGCTTCGGATGTTCGAAATATGTTTTCTTGTTTCATAATTACATATTTTAGCCCACATTCCACGCAATATGCTAAAATAAGCCGTTTACTTGCACTACTACCAGTAGCCTTCCAGTTAGTATAGGCATGCAGATGCTTTTGAAATGCGTTCTTATAATCTCGCTGATCCGCTCGAAGAGCCATAGAACACTCCACCTTAAATGTAAGAGATAGTCTACGAAAAAATTGTCACAATTAGTCTGTAGGAAAATTATAGCTGATTAATAGGCAAAAAACAATTGCAAAACATAAATAAAAATGGTCTATAACACAATCCTTGCACACCATAGGTTCAACCCTATGGTGTGTTTTCATACTCGAAACTGACCCAAAAGGAGTCGAAAATTCCATGTTTTTCATCCACAGTCGGTCGAAAGGTCAACGCCCATAGGTTTTCCCCTCCGAGGTAGCCGGGCGGCATAGAGGCCACCTTTTATTATAAAATCAACACTTTTTAGACCGCCGAAAGGAGGTGATACTATGGCGGTATTCCGCATTGAGAAAACCCGCGATTACACGGTGATGTCCAACCACCATCTGCGCAACGCGGGGCTGTCCCTGAAATCCAAAGGGCTGCTCTCCATGATGCTGTCCTTGCCGGAGGACTGGAACTACACCACCAGGGGCCTTGCGAAGATCTGCAAGGAGGGCACAGACAGCATAGGCTTCGCCCTGAAGGAGCTGGAGCGAGCCGGGTACATAGTCCGCAATCGGCTGCGAGACAGCAAGGGCAAGATCGTGGATGTGGAGTATGTCATCTACGAGACACCCCATTCCCCAGACACGGGCCAGCCGTGTGAGAACGAGCCGGATACGGCTTGTCCAGATACGGAAAACCCGGATATGGATAACCCATGTCTGGAAAACCGGCCGCAATTAAGTAAAGAGAAAAGAAATCCTGAAGAACAAAATACGGATTCACCAAGTACGGAAGGATCAAATCCTGTCCTATCCTCCCCCAAAGCCCCTAGGGGTTCGGACGGGATGGGACGGGACCGGATGCAGGAGCGTGAGAGTTATCGGGAACTCATTTTTGAGAACATTGAGTATGACACCTTTGACCGAATCCATGAATCTCTAATTTCATAGTTACAGTAAAAGCGTCTGTCTAACTGACAGGCGCTTTTCTTATATTTAACACCGGGAGGAAAATCTGCTATGACAGACAACAAAGAGATTATCTTTATCGACGAGGAGACGCTGACGGCGGAGGAATGGGAGGCGATGATGCGTGAGCAAACCGAAAAATAAAGAGGAGTACCGGCAGCAGCTGGCGGATATGTTCGCCCATGTGCTGGAGGAAAAGGGCTTGGAGTGGCGCCAGGAGTGGACCCAGTCGGGCCGGAATGGAGCCCCCTACAACATTGTCACCGGGGCCAAATACCGGGGCAGCAATTCGTTTTACCTGTCGCTGGTGGCCTTGGTCAACGGGTATCACGATCCCCGCTGGATGACCATGGTGCAGATCATGGACAAAAAGGGAAAGTACCATCCGGGGCAGAAGTGGCACCTCCAGGCCGGCTCCAAGGCGGTCTGGGTGGAATACTGGTATCCCTATGATACAGTCAACCAGAAGGCTGTGACCTGGGAGGAATACCGGAAAGCACTCTCTACAGAGGGTAGAGATCAGAACGAATTCCGCCTTTCCACCCGCTACACACCGGTTTTCAATGCCAGCCTGGTGGAGGGAGTCCCAGCGCTGGAACAGCCGCAGCAGCCGGAGACAACCATTGAGGCCGATGTGTTGGTGAGCAGTCTGTCCAGGAACATGGGTGTGCCCATTATCCATGGCGGGGATCAGGCATTCTACCGGCCCAAACAAGATGAAATCCACCTGCCGGAGCCGTCGGCCTTTGAAAGTGAGTATGCCTATAATGCGACAGCGCTCCACGAGCTGGCCCACGCCACGGGGCATCCTAGCCGGCTGAACCGAAACCAGAGCGGCGGCTTTGGGAGCGACACATACGCCTATGAAGAATTGGTGGCTGAGATGGCCTCCTGCTTCATGGGCGTTTCCCTTTCCACGGAGATGTCCCAACAGCACATCGACAACCACAAGGCGTATGTACAGGGCTGGATTCAGGGCATCCGGGATCAGCCCAATCTGCTGATCCATGCCATCAAGGACGCCCAGGGTGCCGCCGACTATATGGAGATGTGCGCCGCGTTGATGCCACAGCAGGAGTATGAACAGAGGCTGGATGCTGTCCTTACGGTATCTCCTGGTCCGGGGATGGAGGAAAGTTCCATCGCGCTGATCGAAGAGGAAAAGCAGTGCCTGTTTCGTTCGTTTGGAAAGAGCAAAGCAGATGTGTTTGACTGGTTGGATTGGACGGCCCAATACAACCAGAGCCCGGAACAGCGGCAGACGGCGCAGGGGGTGATGGACAAGCTGCGGAGCGTGCCAGAAAGGCAGTGCATGGCGCTGATCCGGGACATCAAGGAGCACTACCAGCTGCCCTATCCGCCCCGGACGATGGGGGAACGGATTGCGGTGGCCCGGCAGCGGGCCAGGGCGGGGACAGCGGACGGGCAGCGCGGCCCCACGCCAAAAGCGAGGGAGCGATAACGGTATGAGGCAAAGAGGAGGGTTTCGATGTGGCGGAACAGACCATGAAGGTCGTGCTGTTGGAGCCGGGCAGGCAGGTCCGGGCGACGGAAATCGACGCATCCCTGGAGGGGATGCAGGAGGTGGTGGGCGGCAGTATTGAAGCCTGTTATCCCTTTGAAGAGGCGGTCTGTCTCATCTGCAATGAGGAGGGCAAGCTCAACGGGATGCCGCTGAACCGGGCGCTGCGGGATGAGAGGGGCAAGATCTGGGACATCATCGCCGGGCCGTGCTTTCTCTGCGATTGCAGCGGTGAGGACTTCGGAAGCCTGTCCGAGGAACAGATCACCCGGTACAGGTATCAGTTCCTCCGCCCGGAAAAGTTCTTTCGGTGGGGGGATGAAATCATTGCCCTGCCCTACACTCCCGGAGAGCCAGAGCGGCAGGAGAGATAGGCGAAAAATGGATGGATAAGAAAATCCGCCGGAATCAATTTGATCCGGCGGATATTTCAAATGAAACAACTATAAATAGAGGTTTCCGACTCAGCATATGAAACGCAATACCGGCCTCAAGCTGAGAAAGCCGGGCGCACATCCTGTTTGATGCCGGTCTTTTTCTCTTGCATTCTTGCCCATGTCAAACGGGTGACTTCCTCTACAAAATTTTTCTCTTTGGCGGTTGCGGAATAGTAGCGGATGTTGAATTGACGGCAGACGTCGAACAGGAGATTGGTATAAGCGATATCATCCTGTGTGGGTGGGGTGAAGTAACCGCCTGCCTCGGCAGCTAAACGGTCAATGGCATAGCGTTCTTCCAGATTCATACGAGAACGAGACCTCCCTTCTGGAAGAAAATCATAGCATGGCGAGAAGCTCGTATCAAGTAAAACTATTAAAGGTCTTCTAAAACAGTTATTATGTGTTAGTATCTGTATGCAGATCCTGCTATGCAATATTCTGAGCAAGCATCGTGGATGTACTCCCATTTTAGGATGAGTACATCCACAACGTGTTAAGGGGACACCCCCTAACCCCCGTATAGGACGAATAAAAGAGGTGAACGGATTTGAGAAAACGGCAGGTAAAAGTGCAATGCTACCTGAGTGCTGACGAGCTTATCCAACTGGATAGAGAGGTCGTAAAAAGCGGCTTAAGCCGCTCCGCTTATCTCCGAGTACTGATCTCCGGCAAAATGCCGCAGCCGCTTCCGCCGGCGGAATATCAGGCCATGATGGCCGAGATCTCCCGGCTGAAGGCTGAGGTGACGCTGCTGCGCGACGCTCTGATCCAGCGGGACGAGCTTCCCCGCGCCGCACGGCTGGAGACGCTGCGGCAGGAGATTATCCGCCAGATGAAGGCAATCATAGCCGCAGTCATGAGGGATGCGCCCCTGCGCACAAATGCAGATGCGCCACCAGGAAAAAAGCGCCACAAAAGCTCCGATGGTAAGGTCTAGAGCCGCCATCTACCGACCACAGTTTCATTTGTGTCAATGGGAATCGATTCCCATCAGAGTGCAAATTCGATTTAAAGATGGAATGAAATCCATTTTGTTATTGTGTGCGACAGAGCAATCGGTGGGGCGAGAGAGAATAGTTTGAAAAAATGTGATTTTTAGTCTATATTTTCAAAGAAAAATGTGAGAGCAATAGCTTTAAAAAGCCGGAAAAATGTGATACACTTGTTGCGACACCAAAGCAGGAGGCGTTCACATGAAGCGTAACGCAATACAGGACCTGATTGCCTGGAAGAACAGCGAGGATCGCAAGCCCATGGTGCTGAAGGGCGCCCGGCAGGTCGGGAAGACCTGGCTCATGAAGGAGTTCGGGCAGAATTTCTATGACAGCTATGCCTATTTCAACTTCGACGAAGAGGACGAGCTGAATTCGATTTTCCAGGCGAATAAAAATCCCCATCGGATCATCGAATTGCTTTCGCTGATCTCCGGCCAAAAAATTCTTCCGGGCAAGACCCTGATCATTTTTGATGAGATCCAGGAGTGCCCGGAGGCGTTGAACGCCCTGAAATATTTCAAAGAGAGGGCCAATGAGTATCATGTTATTTCGGCCGGCAGCCTGCTGGGTACCCTGCTGGCACAGCCGAAGTCCTACCCCGTGGGAATGGTCAACCTGCTGGAGATCACACCGCTGACCTTTGACGAATTTTTGGAGGCCATTGATCCCTCCCTCTACCTGTACTACGAGGAGATTCAGAAGCAGCAGCCAATAGAGGAGATTTTTCACAAGCGGCTGCTGGAGGCCTATGACTACTATCTCATCATCGGCGGCATGCCCGAGTGCGTCGCATCCTGGATCAAGCACAAGGATCCGGCGAAGATTTCTCAGATTCAGCAAGAGCTGGTGGAAGTCTATGAGAATGACTTTTCCAAGCACAACGGCAAGGTGAACAGCGGGCGCATCCTGATGGTATTTCGCAGCATTGTCTCACAGCTCGCCAAGCCGAATGAAAAATTTATGTACGGAGCAGTCCGGGAAGGGGGCAGGGCCAGAGATTTTGAAGAGGCGATCGAGTGGCTGGTCTCCGCCGGAATGCTGAACCGGGTCTACAACGTCTCTAAAATGGAGCATCCTCTGGCGGCCTTTGACAAGCTGGATCAGTTCAAGTTACTCCTGTTTGATACAGGTCTGCTGAAGCATATGGCCGGCGTGGATAACAGCGCGATATTGTTGAAAGCCGACTTTCAATTCAAAGGCCCTCTGACGGAAAACTTCGTTCTGCAGCAGCTGCTGGGACAGTTTGAAGTTGCGCCGCGCTATTATTCAGATAAGCAGATGGAAATAGACTTTGTGCTGCAAAACGGGATGGAGATCATCCCTGTGGAAGCCAAGGGCGGAGAAAACAAGTCGGCGCCGTCCTTTAAGCGGTATATCGCCGCGCACCATCCTGAGCACGCGCTGCGGTTTTCAAAGCGGGGCTATCGGAAGGATGGAGATATTACCAATCTTCCGCTCTATCTGGCCCGGAAAACGAAAGAGCTTCTGTGAATGCGCTGATATTCTCTCACACCAACTGAATTGTCAATCGAAAGCAGAGTGGTTCAAACCGCTCTGCTTTTTCTTGCAAAGGGAGGATCCTACTATGCCAGTAACCAGCCTGTGGCGGGTAAAGGGGGATGTGGCGGCGGTGGTGCGCTACGCCGGCAACGCCCAAAAGACCCGGTACGCCCAGGATCAAAAGACGGTCTCAGAGACCATGGAGCAGCAGGGCGGCACCGAGGGCGAGTTCTCTGTCTACGACCTGCACGCCGTGGCGGACTACGCCGCCCGGGACAGCGCCACCACCTGGAAGGACGGCAGCGGGATCGTCCACCAGCTGGTCTCCGGGATCAACTGCGATCCTGACACGGCGGTGGAGGAGATGCGCTGGACGAAGCGCAGGTTCCAGAAGACCGGCGGCACCGCGGCCTACCACGGCTACCAGTCCTTCGCCCAGGGGGAGGGGCCGCCCGACCTGATCCACCGGATCGGCGTGGAGACGGCCCAGAAACTCTGGGGGGACCGGTATCAAGTGCTGGTGGCCACCCATGTGGATCACCCCAACCATATCCATAATCATTTTGTGGTATGCACAGTCTCTTTCGTGGATGGGAAAAAGTATTACCGCAGCGCCAGTGACTACGCCGAGTTCCGGCGGGTGTCAGACGAGCTGGCGCTCCAGTACGGCTTTCGCACCATCGCCCAGCCCCAACCGTCCAAAGTCCGAGACTACACCCCGGGCCGGATGTCCTGGCGGAAGATTGTCCAGGCCGACGTGGATGCGGCCATCCGCCAGGCCAGGACGGACAGCCATTTCCTCACGATCCTGCGCTCCAAGGGCTATGAGATCAAACAGGGCAAGGACCTGTCCGTGCGCGCGCCGGAAGCCCAGCGGTTCCTCCGGCTGGAGCGCAACTTCGGCGCGAACTATACCCGGGCGGCCATCCGGCGCAGGATCGCGGAGCAGTGGCAGGTGAAACCCCTGAAGAGAAAGCCCCGCCGCATGCACTACCGGGGCGGCCCGTTCCGTCCTTGGAAACGGGGCAAACAGAGACTCTACGGACTCCAGGCCCTCTATATCCGCTACTGCTTCCTGCTGGGGATTCTCCCGGCCAGGCGGAAGCGGCCCAGCACTCGGGTCAGCCCGGCATTAAAACAAGACCTGACGCGGCTGCGGCAGATTTCCGAGCAGGCCCGGCTGTTGTGCCGGCACCAGATCGGCACCTTGGCGGAACTGCGGGACTATCGGGCCGCTGTCGAGATACAGCTGGCCGCTTTAAAAGACCGACGGAAGGAACTGAACCGTCGGCAGCGTTTGGCCTCCGTCCGCGGAGACCCGGAGGCCTATCAGGCCAACCGGGAGCAGATCAGTGTTATCTCTCAGCAGTGCCGCCAGCTCTGCAAGGAGATCCGCCTGTGCGACAGCATTGCAGATCAATACCAGGCGGTGGCGGAAAAAGTGGAGGGCGTGGGCAATGAACAGGTGCGGGCAGCACTGCGTCGGCAGCACGAGCAAAGAGAATTCCTGAGATAAATACACAGCGTCCATTCCACCATAGGGAGCCTGAAGTTTTATGCAGATCTAAAGTGCGATTTTAGATTTGCATGAAAGTAAGGTGTCATACAAGATGCCAAGGCAAAACAGCGAGGTGAAGCAAAATGAAAGAAGAAAAACACATCATTTGGAGCAACTATTACCTGGACTATGAGGATTGTCGGGCCGACCTGGAGGCGGACTACCCGGACCTGCCCGAGTCGGAACGGATCGCCCTCATGTATGAACTCAACGACTGCTATTTGGAGGATGTGCGCGTCAACCTCAACGTGCGGCTAAACCAGCCCATCCTGGTCATTGCCGACCTGGGCCTTTGGGATGGCAGGCACATGGGGTATAAGGAGATCCAGAGCGGCAACATCCGGGACTGCCTCTATGGGGATACGGATTACACCACCTGGTATGTAGACCGGCTGGGCGACCTGCGGTGTGACGCCATCCACCACGACGGCACCAACCACTATTTATACCGTGTTTATAAAGATGGCGCGGGGTTTTCCCAGCGGGAGTGGCTGAAGGACAGACTATACCGAGGCGCGGCGACCCGCGCCGACATTACAAGGGTAACCCGTAGGCTGGGCGATAAGATCGCCAGAGTCTACGGGTTTTCCATTCCCCGGCAGCGGCAGGATGTCGCGTTAGAATAGGGATGAGCAAGCAAATTTTAAATATTGCTTGCAATCGCTTGCGTTTGCAAGAGAAAATGGATATAATATAGCCAAAGGAGTGTGATAGATATGGCAAATACGTCCGCAGTTTATGCCCGTATTGATACAGAGCTAAAAGAAAACGCAGAAGGAATCCTTTCTCAACTTGGAATTTCCCCATCCAGCGCAATCCAGATGCTTTACAGCCAGATTGTACTGAAAAAGGGGATGCCCTTTGAACTGCGCCTGCCCTCCACAAAACCTACCGCAGTCGGCGGAATGAGCCGTGAACAGCTGGACGCAGAGCTTATGAAAGGCGTGGAATCCATGAAATCCGGCAAAACCTATACGGCAGATGAGGTGGATGCCGAATTAAATCGGGAGTTCGGTATATGAGCGATACCTATTCCGTTATCTATTCCCCGGAAGCCAAAGACGATCTGAGGGAGATTTACTCCTACATTGCCTTCGATCTCAAAGCGCCGGATACCGCCGAAGGGCAGGTCAACCGTATCCGAAAGGAAATCCGATCTCTGGACTTTATGCCGGCGCGCTATGCCATTGTGGATTGGGAACCGTGGAGAAGCATGGAAATGCACCGAGTGCCAGTAGACAATTTTGTCGTTTATTATGCAATAGACACCCAAAAACGCACAGTGACCGTGATCCGAATTTTCTACGGCGGTAGGGATGTCGAGGGCATCGTTCAGGCAGAACGTAAATAACCCGCAAAAAAGGAACAGCAGAGTCGCTGTCCCTTTTTGCGTTCAGAGCATATCAAGCTCCTTTACAAAAAAATTTTCTGCTTGATCGAAATTGGACTGAGCAGAAATAAAAAATGCAACTGAATGGAGTTGTAAAAATCGTATGAATAGAATATAATAATTGCACTGAATCACAGCGGTGACTGGAGGCAAACACCATGGACAGACAAAACTACAGGCCCCGCATCATCGACCGGCAGGTGGAGGAATACCTCTCCGCTTTTGGAGCCGTGTGCATTGAGGGGCCAAAATGGTGCGGCAAGACCTGGACTTCCTCTTACCACAGCAAAAGCGAGATCTACCTCGGCGACCCAGCTGGCAACTTCCAGAACCGCCAGCTGGCAGAGCTGTCCCCTGCCTTGGTGCTGGAGGGGGAGACGCCCCGCCTCATTGACGAGTGGCAGGAGGTGCCGCCTCTCTGGGATGCCGTGCGCTACCAGGTGGACCAGACGGCCCGGAAGGGACAGTTTATCCTCACCGGTTCCGCCACCCCCAACCACAAGGGCATTTTGCACAGCGGTGCGGGGCGCATTGCCCGGCTGCGGATGCGGACGATGTCCTTGTGGGAGTCCGGGGACTCCAGCGGCAAGGTGTCGCTGGAGCAGCTGTGCCACGGAGCGCTGACGCCCGCCATGACCGGTGAGGTGGACTTGAAGAAGCTGATTGGACTGATCGTCCGGGGCGGCTGGCCAGGGAGCCTGGGCCTGCCGCCGGAACAGGCGGCCTTGCTTCCAGCGCAATATCTGGATGCCGTCATCGACGATGATGTGTACCGGATCGATGGAATTAAGCGGGATACCCAGAAGATGCGGCTGCTGCTGCGCTCCCTGGCCCGGAACGAGAGCACCACTGCCACCAACAAGACGCTGATGCGAGACATCAAGGCGGTGGACGACGAGGACATCGACGCCAACACGGTGGCAGCCTACCTGGATATCTTTCAACGGCTGTTTCTCACGGAAAATCAGCCGCCGTTTTCCTCCAGTATCCGCTCCTCGGTGCGGGTGAAACAGGCGGAGAAGCGGCATTTTGCCGACCCCTCTCTGGTCTGCGCCCTGTTGAAGGCCACCCCTGCTGGACTGTTGGGAAATTTGGAGACCCTGGGGTTCCTCTTTGAGGCCCTGTGTGAACGGGACCTGCGAATCTATGCCGAGTCCTTTGGGGCTCATCTCTACCACTATCAGGACTATAAAAATCAGGAGATCGACGCGGTGATCGAACTGCCCGACGGCCAGTGGTGTGCCTTCGAGATCAAGCTGGGGGCCAATCAGATCGATGCCGCGGTGGACAATTTGTTGGCCATCCAGAGGCAGATTGAGGCAGACCCCGATGGAAAGCCGCCTGCTGTGCTGTGTGTGCTGTGCGGCATGGCAAATGCGGCCTATCAGCGGCCTGATGGAGTGTTTGTCGTCCCGATCACAGCGCTGAGAGCATGACCATTTATCTTTCTACACCGAAAAATAACCCGTAGGCTGGGCGACGAGATCGCCAGAGCCTGCGGGTTTTCTATTCCCCGGCAGCGGCAGGCTGTCATTTTGGAACATCATAAAAATAGGAGGTGTTTTTGATGGAAACCCAAGCAGCCGATCAGGTCATTACCATCAGCCTGAGAGGCATGGAGTACGCCCTGGTGCTCTCCGGCAAGGCGGCGGTGCGGATTGCCGCTCTGCTGCTGGCCATGGCCAAGTGGGCCGGGCAGCATGAGAAGTCCCGGGGGGCCATGCGGCTGGGCAGTATGCTCCGGTCGGGTAAGGAGCTGACGGTATTTTCCGTCCCGGAGCAGTCCATGAGGGATTTTACCAGGGAGGCCAGGCGCTACGGCATCACCTACTGTGCCCTCCGGGACAAGCGGGTCAAGGACGGCGTCATAGACCTGCTGGTGCGCTCAGAGGACGCACCCAAGATCAACCGCATTGTGGAGCGCTATAACATGCTCCCTGTGGACGCTCGGGTGGCGGCGAAGGGCCACAGCGACCCAGGCCGGGAACCGCTGGAAAAAAACAGAAGGGAAACCCTACCCCGGGGCGGACCGAGGAGAACAAGCGTCAGGATCCGTCCCAAAATCAGAAGAGGAAGGGCCGGGCCGGCATCGGGAAAAAGAGTCGGTCACAGCCTGGCTTCGCCAGTTCGGCTCCTAACCGCCAGTCCACTTCTGTCCACGAGATGCCGGCCCGGCCCTCCGTGGTACGGCAGCTGCACCGCATCGCCCGGGAGACCGGTTATACGCCCCAGTCCCTGGACATCGGCAGGGACGCTTCCACCCCGAAGGGCAGGTGAGCACCGTGTCCCATAAGAGAAAGAAACGCCAGCTGCTGCTCCCGTCGGTGATCTTGGGAATTATCGTCCTGTGGCTGGCCCTCCTGATCGCCCCCTATGTCTCCTCCGGCATACCGGGGATGCTGCAAGGATTTGGGCGGGCCATCCAGTACCCGCTGCGCATCACCCTCTGCCCGGACAGCCTGCGGACGGTGCTGGTATGTGAGACAGCCTTCGGGTTGGGCATGGTGGTCTATTCCGCCTCCCGGCGGAACTACCGACGGGGGGAGGAGTACGGCTCGGCGGATTGGGGCGAGGTCGGGGAGGTCAACCGGAAGTACAGCCGCCGGCCCCGGGAGCAAAACAAAATTTTGACCCGCCATATCAGCATTTCCCTGAACACCGGCGTCCACCGGCGCAACCTGAACACCGGAGTCATCGGCGGCTCTGGCGCGGGCAAAACCTACAGCTATGTCAAGCCCAACCTGATCCAGGGCAACACTTCATTTGTCGTGACCGATCCCAAAGGAGAGATTTTGCGGGACTGCGGCAACTTCCTGGTGGGGCGGGGGTACAACCTCAAGGTGCTCGATTTGCTCCACATGGGGCGCTCCCACTGCTACAACCCCTTTGTCTATCTGGAGCGGGAGAGCGACGTCCAGCAGCTGGTGACCAACCTGTTCAAGGCCACCACCCCCAAGAAATCCACCGGCTCCCAGGACCCCTTCTGGGAGAACGCGGCCCAGATCTACCTGCTGGCCCTGATCTTCTTCCTGCTGGAGCAGGCCCCGCCGGAGGAGCGGAACTTCGCTACAGTGCTGGAGCTGATCCGGTACGACAAGATCGAGGAGGAGAACACCGGCGAGGCCATGCCCTCTCCGGTAGAGGCGCTGTTCTATCAGCTGGAGCAGCAGGACCCGGACAGTATGGCCGTGAAATACTACAAAAACTTCCGGGCCGCTGCGGGCAAAACTCTGAAATCCATACAGATTACGCTGATCGCCCACCTGGACAAGTTCAACTTGACAGAGGTGGCGGCTCTGACCCGGACTGACGAGCTGGAGCTGGACCGGCTGGGCCGGGAGAAGACGGCCATCTTTGCCCTGATCCCGGACAACGACACGTCCTTTAATTTTCTGGTCTCCATGCTCTACACCCAGCTGTTCCAGAAGCTCTTTCGGGTGGCGGATGACGAGTACGGCGGAGCTCTGCCGGTGCCGGTCCACTTCCTGATGGACGAGTTTGCGAATATCGCTCTGCCCGATGACTTCGACAAGATCCTGTCGGTCATGCGCTCACGGAACGTCTTCGTCTCCATCATCCTGCAAAACCTGGCCCAGTTGAAGGCCTTGTTCAAAGATAACTGGGAGAGCATCGTGGGCAACTTGGACGAGTTGGCCTATCTCGGCGGCAATGAGCAGAGCACCCACAAGTACATCTCGGAGCTGCTGGGCAAGGAGACCATCGACTCGAACACCTATGGTCGCAGCCGGGGCCGCAACGGCAGCTATTCGACAAATTATCAAATTGGGGGCCGGGAGCTGATGACCCCGGATGAAGTGCGCAGGCTGGACAACCGCTGCGCACTTCTTTTTATTCGGGGCGAACCTCCCGTGATTGATCTGAAATACGATTTGAAGAAGCATCCCAACGCCACCCAAATTGTCCAGGGTGGGGCCGACCCCTATCAGCACGGGGTGGTAAACCATTCGGTGGCCACTGTAGCCATCCAACAGACACGGGTGGAATCCTCCGGGAGAAAAGAATCTGAGCGTTCCGAAACCGGGGGGCCGCAATATGAGCTGCTGTCTGAAGAGGACGCAGCAAAACGATATCTTACAGAAGAGGAGTAGATTTATCATGAATCACAAGAAAACAAATTATCCGGGTGTCTCTCACGCGCCGAAAAGCGGAATCAGGAAGGTCAGAAAGATCTATCTCGGCGCTGTGCTGACCTTGGTTTTGGCTGTGGCATTTGCCGTTCCCGCTTTTGCCGAGGGGGATGCAATTACCATACTCACTAACTTGAATGATTTTATCTTCAGTATCGTGCGGTTGGTGGGCATTGCCGGCGCAATTTGGGGTATTGTACAGCTGGGCATGTCCATCTCCGGCCATGATCCCAGCCAGCGGCTCCAGGGCGTCCTGACCCTGGTGGGCAGCCTGATTATCATCTTCTCCAAGGAGATCTTGCAGGCCATTGGAGCCATGTAATTGTTGAGAAAGGCGGATGGTGTAGTCAATGGGACAACAGATCATCAATTCCCTGAACAACGCCCTATCCATGTGGAATGAGAAGTTCTCGGAAATTTATACCCTGATCGTCACCGCCCCGGAAGATTTCCGGGGCGGCGGCATTTGGACGGTGATTGTCGGTGTCTATCAGGCGATGCGGGGCATCGGGATCGCGCTACTGGTGCTCTTCTTTTTCGCCGGTATCGTAAAAACCTATGGCTCCTTTGCAGAGATTCGCCGTCCTGAGATCGCGTTTCAGCTTTTGATCCGTTTTGTACTGGCCAAGGTGGTTGTGACCAATGCTCTGGGCCTGATGCAGCAGTTCATTGGGATTGGCAGCGGGTTAGTGACCTCCATCATGTCGGCCAGCGGCTTTGCGGCGGCGGAGGCGTTGGTGCTTCCGGAGGAGATCTCTGCGGCGGCGGAGGGGATCGGGATCATTGCCGGGCTGGGGGCCTGGCTGCTGAGCTTCGTGTGCCTGCTGGTGGTGACGGTGCTCAGCTTTTTTATGCTGCTGACCGTCTATGCCCGGTTCTTCAAAATTTACATCATGACCGCCCTGGCTCCTATCCCACTGGCGGGCTTTGCCGGCCAGCCCACCACCAGTATGGGCGTGTCCTTCGTGCGCTCTTATGCGGCGGTGCTGCTGGAGGGGGCGGTGATCGTACTGGCCTGTGTGATCTACTCCGCCTATGCCTCTTCGGCACCGGCGATAGACCCCAGCGCCAGCGCCCAGTCCATGATCTTCACCTATATGGGCCAGCTCATCTTCAACATGCTGGTGCTGGTGGGTACCATCCGGCTGGCGGACACACTGGTACAAAAAATGATCGGTATCTGAGAGAGGAGAATTGGTATGCACACTGAGATAGGACAGGACATCCGGGAATACCAGGAGACCATTTTCTTCGGCTTGAACATGCGGCAGTTTATTTGCAGCGTCTTGGGCATCATTGTCGCTGTGGCCCTGTGGATGGTGCTGAGCCCGCGCGTCGGGGCGGAGCTGGCCAGCTGGCTCTGCTGCATCGGGGTAGTCCCCTTCGCGGCGGTGGGTTTCGTCAAGATCAACGGCCAGCGCTTTGAGCGCTTTGCCCTGGCCTGGTTCAAATTCACCTTCCTGGAGCCAAAGGTTTTAAAATTCAGGACCGGCGACCTGCTGGTCAATCTGCTCTGGGATGAAGTCAATGTTGTGGGAAAGGAGGAGAATGCGGATGAAGTCACTGGATCTGATTGCGAAGCCTGATAAAGACCGATATGTGCCGCCCCGCAGGGTACAGGACATCATCCCCATCAGGACGATCTGGGAGGACGGGGTGTTCCAGGTGGGGCGGACACGGTACAGCAAGACCTGGAAATGCTCCGACATCAACTATCAGATCGCCTCCCTGGAGGAAAGGGAGGTGCTTCAGCGGGACTATCAGGCCCTGCTGAACAGCCTGGAGGACGGCTCCGCCGCCAAGATCACCCTGATGAACCGCCGGATGAACCGGGCGCGCTTCGAGCAGGAGGTGCTCTACCCCATGAAGGGGGACGCCCTGGATGGGTACCGGACGGAAATGAATGAGCTGCTGCTGGACCGGACGGACGGGGGCTGCGGTATCCTTCAGGACCGGTACATCACCGTCACGGTGGACCGGCGCACCGTTCAGGAGGCCCGGGCGGCGCTGCGCCGGATCGGCAACTCCCTGTTCCAGCAGTTCGGCGCGATGGGCAGCCTGTGCACTGAGCTGGATGCCACCGAGCGGGTGCGGCTGCTCCACGACTTCTACCGTAAGGACGAGGAGAGCAGCTTTCGGTTCGACCTGGCTGAAATGCGCAGCCGTGGGTACGACTTCCGGGACTACATCTGCCCGGACAGCGTTTTGCAGAAGCCGGACTATCTGATGCTGGGCCGCCAGTACGCCAGGATGCTCTGGGTGAAGAAATTCGCCACCCAGGCGTGGGACAGCATCCTCTATGAGCTGACCAGCGAGCTGGACAGAAAGATGCTGGTGAGCATTGACGTGGTGCCGGTGCCCAATGGCACCGCGCTGCGCACGGTGCGGAACAAGTCGCTGGGCGTGGATACCAACATCGCCCGCTGGAGCCGCCGGCAGATAGACAACGGCAATATCACGACAATGGCACCGTATGAACTGGAGAAGCAGCGGGAAGAAGTGTCTGCTACATTGGACGCCATGGAGCGTCAGGATCAGCGGCTTTTTATGATGGAGATCCTGTTTGTGCAGATTGCGGACAGCCTGGAACAGCTGGAAATCGACACCCAGGCCCTGACCGCCCGGGCGCTGGAGCGCGGCTTTACCCTGGGTGTGGCGGAGTATCAGCAGATGGACGTGCTGAAAACTGCGCTCCCCATTGGGGTGCGCCGGGTGGATCTGATGTCCGCCCGGGTGACCCGGGACGTGGCCATCTTCGCCCCCTTCCGCGTCCAGGAGGTGCAGGAACTGGGAGGCGTCTACATGGGGATCAATGCCATCTCTGGGAATCTGATTCTGGCCAACCGGGCCAACCTGAAGAACGGCGGCGGCATGATCTTCGGCGTCCCCGGCTCCGGCAAGAGCATGATGGCCAAGATGATGATCGCCTCCATCCTGCTGCTCACCGACGACCATGTGATTGTCTGCGACCCGGAACGGGAGTATACCACGCTGGCGGAGGCATTCGGCGGCGAGGTCATCCGGCTGGCCGCCGACTCAGATCAGCATTACAACCCCATGGACATGGACGATGACTACGGCGACGTGCGGGGATCCCTGGATGACAAGACGGAGTTCGTCCTTTCCTTCTTTGCAGCTCTGGCCCGGCAGGGCGGCGGGGGGATCGACTGGGCCAAGGCCCAATCCATCATCGCCCGGTGCTGCTGGGAGGTCTACGCGGAGAAAAACCGGAAAGGGACAGTCCCCACCCTGGGCAGGGTGCGGGAGAAATTGCTGGAGCAGCCGGAACAGGAGGCCAAAGATCTGGCCCTCTATCTGGAGCGCTTCACTGTGGGCACCCAGGGGGTGTTCTCCCATGAGACCAACGTGGACATGAAGAACCGGTTCATCGTGATCGACATCAAGGACTTGGGTGAGGCCCAGAAGGAAGTCGGTGAGACCATCGTGTCCGACGCCATGGTCAACCAGGTGTCCCGGAACTGGCGGCTGGGGATCAAGACCCATGTGTTCATCGATGAGTTCCATGTGATGATGGAGAACGAGCACTCCGCTGCCTTCTTCGACTCCTCCTGGCGGCGCTTCCGCAAGCGTGGAGCCTATCCCACAGCCATCACCCAGAACGTGGACTCCATCCTGGAGCACGCGCGCTCCCGGGCCATGATCTCCAACAGCGAGTTTGTGGTCATGCTGAGCCAGAGTGATACGGACCGGCAGCGCCTCAGCGAGCTGCTCCACATCACGGACACCCAGCTCCAGTATGTCAAAAACGTGTCCTCTGGCTGCGGGCTGCTGAAATACGGGGAGTCCCTGATCCCCTTCCGCAATGAGCTGCCCAAAGATACCAAGCTCTATCGCCTCATGACGACCAAATTCGGAGAAGAGGCGGGACGGGTGCTGCAGACACCGACAGCCGACGGAACACACCTCTCCGTCTCGTACTGATCCCTATGGGCAAATCGGACAACAAAAAGCGCCTGACGGAGTTTTTCCGGGTGCGGTATTTGCGGGAGCAAGTCAAATCAAACCTGCCAGACCGCCGAGCCCCTGACGGCTCCTCCACCGCCCAGACTCCGGAGAGCCAGAGCAGCCGGCAGGTGCAGGATGTTGCGGAGCAGGCAGCCGGTTGGGGGCTGCGCCGGGCCAAAGAGAAGCTGTTCCGGCGCAGACGGGTAAGCGATGAAAAGAGGCGTCGGGTTCAGGCGGATCCCGGAACGGTCAATGCCAGTGGAGCTGTATCGGCTGCGCCGGAACATACCCGCAATGCAGCCGTGGAAAAGACGGACATGGCCTTTCGGCGCACCAGGCAGACCGACAGAATCCGGATGGGCAACCGTCCGCCGGGGCGGCAGGCACAGGTCCGGCAGCCGGTGCAGCACCCTGCGCCCCGCTTGTTCCGCCGGAGAAGTGTCCGGCAACAGCGCAGGCTGACAAAGCAGGTGCAGGCCGCGCTCAACCGGACGCGCAAAGCCGCCGCCTTCCGGCGGCAGCAGAAGGCGGCGGCCAAGGCCGGAAAGCAAGGAGTTAGGCTGACGGGCAAGGCGGTGCGCACCAGTTTGAAAGCGGCAGCCGTGACCGGAAAAGCGATTGGCGCCCTCATCGCCGCGGGCGGGGCGGGACTGCTCTGCATCATCCTGGTGGCCGCCCTGATCGCCATTCTGCTGGCCTCTGGTTTTGGGCTGTTCTTCGCCAACGAGTCGGGCAGCTCCATGACCATTCAGGCGGCCATGGCGGCCATCAACCAGGAGTATGTACAGCGGCTGGATGAGATCCAGTCGGAACAGCAGGCCTATGACAGTGTGGTGGTCTATGGCTCCAAGCCGGCCTGGCGGGATGTGCTGGCGGTCTACGCGGTGCTGACCACCAATGACGCAGAAAATCCCATGGATGTGGCCACCATGGACGAAGATCATCTGGAGCGCCTGTCCAGTGTCTTTTGGCAGATGACCTCAGTCACCGCCGCCAAGAGTCAGTCCACCCATACGGAGGAAGTGGAGGTGGAAGTCATTGACGAGGAGACCGGCCAGCCCACCGGGGAGACGGAGACGGTGTATCAGGAGGTGACAACCACCATCCTCCAGATCAATGTCTCCGGCAAGACGGCAGAACAGATGGCGGCGGATCTGAACGTTATGACCAATGATATGCAAGCCCAGCTGGAGGAGCTGTTAAGTTCAGAGAATGACGCGCTGTGGGCGGAGCTGTTGGGCAGCTCCTGGAACGGCTCCGTGGGCGCCCTGGAGGAGGACGCGGCCCAGGTGGCCTCCTATCTGCTGGGGCTGGGCTTCACCACCGAGGCCACGGCGGCCATTCTGGGCAACATCAAGGCGGAGTGCGGTTGGAACTACTCCACCATCGGGGTGCTGGACGGAATCTACCACCCCTACGAGCGCAACATCGGCATCTTCCAGTTTACCACCACATCCCCAGACCCCAGCAGCGGCGACGAATACTGGCGGTTCATGAACTGGTGCGAGGCCAACGGGCTGTTTTACGGAGACCTGGACACCCAGCTGCGCTGGGCTTTCAGCGGGGAGCCGGGGACAAGCCACTGGACGGGCCGCTGGATGGAACGGGGGCGCTACTATGACAACGCACCAGGGTTCAGCGAGGACCTCTATGAGCACCGGAATACCACGCCAGAAGCATTTATGGCGGAGACCAATGTGGCCTATGCCGCCTACTCCTGGATGGCCTTCTATGAGGGCTGCGCCAACGGCGCCGGCTCCCATCTGGACCGGCGGCTGGCCTACGCCTACGAGTATTACGACCAGCTGATGACCACCTCTGCGATCTCCCTGATTTGGCCGGTGGACAGTACCACCATTACATCCTACTTCGGCCCCCGGGAGTCCCCGGGAGGTGTCGGCTCCACAGACCACAAGGGGATCGACATCGCCGCAGACACCGGCGCGCCCATCTATGCCGCCGCCGGCGGCACCGTGACCCTGGCATCCTACAGCGATTCCGCCGGCAACTGGATTCGCATTGACCACGGCAACGGCATATGCACCACCTACATGCACTGCTCCGAGCTCTATGTGACCCGGGGACAAGTGGTGAATCAGGGGGACATCATCGCCGCCGTGGGCAGCACCGGCCACTCCACCGGCCCCCATCTGGATTTCCGGGTGGAGGTGGACGGGGTGCCCCAGAACCCATTGGACTATGTGACGCCGGGACAATAGAACACAGCAACAGGGGCGGCAGCGATGCCGCCCCTGATCTTTTTAAAGGGGAATGAGAAACATGAGCGAACAAAACCGCCGCTGGTCCAATGTGACCCGCAGCGGCAAGCTGCACTATAACCAGGAGCAGCTGGCCGTCGCCAAGGCCGCCAGCGCCCTGGAATATGCCAGGAGCCGGGGATACAACCTGAAGGGCGGCGGCAGGCGCTGGACGCTGGCGGAGCACGACAGCATGGTATTCCTGGCGGATGGCCGTTGGTACTGGAACAGCCGGGGGTATTCCGGGCGGGCCATTGAATTTATCATGTACTATGAAGAGAAAACGCTGCCCGAGGCGGTGCTCATTTTGAACGGCGTGGATCTTGGTGCGCCTGCGTTCTCCATGCCGCACCCGGATTACACGCCGCAGCAGCAGGACGCTGCTCCCAAAACGTTGGAGATCCCCACCAGGGCTCCGGATATGCGGCGCACCTTCCGCTACCTGGCGGTGACCCGGGGGATTGACTACCAGATCATTCGGGAGCTGGTGAAGCAGGGCAGAATTTTTGAGTCGGTTCGGGAACAGCCAGATGGCAAGATCTATCATAACGCAGCCTTTGCCGGGGTGGATGAACACGGCGTGATTCGCTCCATCTCGCTGCGGGGCTGTGCGGCATCTTCCACCTACAAAGGAGAGGTGCCGGGAAGCAATAAAGAGATTCCCTTTCTGATCCCTGGGACGCCGGGCGCAGATTGGCTATATGTCTTTGAATCCGCCATTGACGCCATGAGCCATGCCACCCTCCAGAAGCTGGTGGGAGCGCCCTGGGACAGGTGCTTCCGGGTGGCCATGAGTGGAAATAACACGATTGCGCCGATTCAGCGGATTCTGAAGGAACATCCCGGCATCCATAAGATCGCATTCTGCCTGGACAACGATGATGCCGGTCAGAAACAGTGTGCGGCCTATTTGTCTGCGCTGAAGGAGGCCGGTGTGCCGGAAAACTGTCTCAATGTTCTTTCCGTACCGTATGGGAAGGACTGGAACGAGTATCTGCAATGCTGGCGGGCGGTGGTCCGGCGGCATTCGGAGCTTCCAACCACAGAGACAGATGGGCCGGAAGGGCCAACTTACGGCAGAATTCACTATTTGGAGGACAACGGGGCGGTGGGGGCCACCGTGGCTTATTCTAATTCCAGGCGTTTTGCGGCAGCCGTGCAGAAGCTGAAGGAACTGCGCATCCCCTTTGTCGCGGAGACGCTGGAACAGCTGCGGAAGCTAAATCGGAGCAAGCGCAAGGCATCGCCGTACCGTAAGTGATCCTGTTAAGAACTAGCGGAGCCGCCCACAAAGGGCGGCTGCGCTGGGGTTCAGAAAGGTAGAAGGAGCATGAAAAAGCAACAGACTTTCAAAGTGCCAAATGCGCTGATCTGTGGTGTACAGCTCACCTTAACGGCCCGGATCGTGGCGACGGTGCTGTACGCCCACTGCACCCCGCTGGGCTACTGTCACAAATCCCTGAACAAGCTGTCTGCGCTTTCAGGCTGTTCCGTCAGCACAATAGGAAGAGCCATGCAAGAGTTAGAGGAAGCCGGGTGGATCACTGCCAAGCGCACCTATGTGTGGAGCATAAGACTGGGCCGCCGGGTCTACGGCCCGACGGAGTACAGCGTCAAGCCGCTGCCTAAGAAAGGATGGACTTACATCCCGAGAGACTACCTCAAAAATACTCATATTACACCATCTGCCTTTGTCATTGGCCTGTACCTGTACATGGCCGCCAGCAACCGGGAGCGGCGGGCCTTTCCCAGCATCTCCAAGATTGCCGCAGCGGTGGGTGTGGCCGAGCGGACTGTCTGTCGGGCGCTGCACCAGATCCGGCGGCTGAAAGAGTTCCTTGTGACCCATTGCAGACGTTTACGGGGAGGTTTCGCAGCCAATAACTATCACATTTGCAGAGTGATCTCTGTCGCGGGAAGGGAATGCACTCCTTCTGGCGCAAAGCAGCGCACAACAAAGCATGAGGCAGAGAATGGAGCTTTGAAGCAAAGCCCGCTCTCTGCCTTTGTTGTACGGCTGAAGCAAGGCCTGTGCAATCTTCTTTCAGGTTTTCGGGTTCTGACAAAATTAGCAGACAAAGGTTAAAACTCAGATAACATAAGGAGTTATACAATACGGAAGTGTAACTCAATCATCCTACAAGTGGCTTCGGGAAAGGATCAGAACAGCATTTTGTAACAGCTATTCGACAAAAATGTATTGTTTTATTGGTGTCCAATATATATAATTATTTTGAGGTGAAACCCTATGGCAATCGAAGAACGCAAGGCAAGCATTCTCATCAACAAGGCGGGCGGGACTGCAGGTCCGGAGGCAAAGAATTATCGGGTGGCGCTGCCCTCTGTGTGGATGAAGCAGCTTGGGATTACAGCAGGGGACCGGGAGGTGCTGCTGCAATTTGACGGTGAAGCCATTACCATCCGTCGCGTTCCGCCTTCCGGCTACGCTGATTTTCTGTCCGACGCCCGCAACCGGGGGCATGACCTGCTGATTCTGCATTATTATAATGGGAATACCCTTTGCACTAAAATTTGCGCTGACCGGACGGCCCGCCGGCTTGCCATTGAGAACATGGTCGGAGATCCCCTCTCCACTGCCTTCGGCGTCAATATCAGCCCGACGTGGGATGATCTGCAAGCTTTTTTGGAAGAGCGCTGCGTCCCTCGGCAGCGGGACGGCCTGCAATATTATCTGTCAGAGTTGGGGCTGGACCGCTATGATCCGCTAGCTATTGTTCGTAAAACTGAGGGCCGTATGGCTGAGGACGCCTGCTGGATTAAAATTGTGGAGGGCTGAATATGGCAATCAAACTGACGACGGGAAACCGTATTGCGGAGACTTCATCCAAAGGTAATCAGGAGAAATGGCGGGAGGACGGTCGCTGGTACAAGCTGGATCTGTTTGGCTACGAGGGGCTGTCGGAGGTCGTTACCTCTGCTCTGTTGCATAAAACCAACGTGGAGGCGCTGGGGTATCGCTATGTATCCTACCGCATGGAGCGGCTGGAGGTTCATCACCGCACTCGAAATGGCTGCTCCAGTGTCAATTTTTTACAGCCTGGTGAGGCCATTCTCACTCTATCCGAGCTGTTTCGGAAGGGCGTGGGGACGGACTGGCAAAGAGAGACGGCAAGTTTGCCCAATCTGCCCAGCCGGGTCCGCTGGATGGCGGAACGGACGGCGCGGCTCACCGGCCTTGGTCACTTTGGCGCATACCTTACGCTGCTGTTTGAGTTGGATATGCTCTTTGGCAATGAGGACCGGCACCTTAACAATATTGCGGTCCTGCGCCGGGGCGAGACATTTGACTATTGCCCGATCTTCGACTTTGGCGCGGGGCTGCTTTCCAACGTTCGGGATTACCCTATGGACATTGCGCCTAAAGCTTTGGTGCGCCAGCTTCGGGCGCAGCCCTTAAACACAACCTTTACCCGGCAGGTACACGCGGCTCAGGCGGTTTACGGGCCTCAGCTGCAATGGGAGTTTATTGCCGAGGATGTGGCTGCCGCTTTGGCCGAACCATTGGGATTTTATGCCCAGCGTGATGCGCCCTATATCCGGGACCGGGTAGAGGCGTGTATCCGAATGCAGGAGAAAAAACTGAGAGGATGAGAAATAAGCGGTATGTTGTATATAACTGTCGTGTTCCTCTTTTTATGATTTGGCAGAAAATAGAGCATTGTCCATTTAAGAACTTTGGATTTTGAAGCGAGTATTTAGCCGGAAAAGAGATCCTATGCTCATTTAAATTTGCAAATGCAGTTGCATGAGCTCTTTTGCACTGAGATGCCGTTCCCCGCCCTCCTCCAGTTTGATGATCTTAACACTCATTGAACTGGAGGTTTTTATGCTTTTCGATATAAAATGCTGTGGAGCCAGGATTCGCACTCTGCGCGAAAATGCAAGAATCAATCAAAGTGAACTCGCAAATATTTTACATATTACCAATACGCATTTGAACCGAATAGAATCTGAAGGGAAAGGTGCGTCATTGGATTTGCTTTTAGAGATTTCAGATCAATTTCATGTCTCTTTGGATTTCCTGGTGACCGGACGTGATATCCAGCAGGTTAGTTGGAAGACAATAAACTATTTTCTGCTTCTGCAAAACTGAAACGGCATGATACAAAGTAAGACACACAACCTTTTGCGATCAAACAGAAGGATAAGCTCTGTCGGTAGCAGTTCTATCGAACGCAGAGTGCGGAGTTGCCGAGGCATGACTACTTTGACTCTAAAAATGAAATGCAAATAACATATAGAAAAGAAAAGCCACCTAAATGGTGGCTTTTCTTCTTTATAAAAATGGTTGGGCCCTCCTGCTGGGGCGGCCTATTCACGTAGAAAAGAGAAACAAAAGATGATGGGGCAACAGGCGTTCAAAGTGTCAAATACGCTGATCTGTAACGTACAGCACACTTAACGGCTCGAATCATGGTGGAGATGCTGTATGCCCATTGCAATCCGCCAGGCTATTGCCATAAATCTCGGGCCAGGCGGGCTGCCCTCTCCGGTTGTTCCGTTATCACCTTTGTAGAGTGATCTCTGTCGCGTAGAGGGAAAGCGCCCCTCCCGTCACAGAGCAGCGCACGACAAGATGTGAGGAGAAGAATGAAAACTTGACACAAAGCCTGAGCTCTGCTTGGTGAGTTTTGAAGATTACCATATGCAACAAGGAAAACATTATCATAACAAAACTTATAATATATATCTAAAAAGGCATAAATGCCTGCACAATACATTTATATATTACAAGAAACAGGATATTATACCTATTAAGGCTTTTTTGCCTATCTACTTTAACTTTTATCCAAATTGTGATACCATGAGGCGTGCTGATAAGGAATTAGACTACCTGGAAATAGGCCAGAATATCAGAAAACAGCGTTTAAAGAAAGGCTTAAAGCAACGAGAGTTAGCTGAGAGAACGAATATTTCCTCTCAGCATATTAGCCATATTGAAACGGGACGTGCGCAGGTGAGTCTCCCAACCTTGGTTGCAATTTCTAATGCATTGCAGATAGACTGTAATACCCTATTAGGGAAGACATTGACAGGAGCTCAGAATATTCTTTATCGGGAAAAATTTGAAGAGATTTTCACAGTAATGGATTCAAAGAAGTTCCAGCTTTGTTATGAGATTTGCAGATTTATTGCGGAATGGGAGTTGTAAGGAAAAGCTATTTTTAAGCAAAGAGGTGTTCCAATTTGGATCGGAATACATTTATAACCACTTTGTTTCAACGAGAATATCCTATACTAATTCGTTTGGCGTATCGTTTAACTGGGAGCAGGGAGTTGGCAGAAGATTTGTGTCAAGATACTTTTTTCCTTGCGACCCTTCGCTATGAAGAATTGCTTCATCACCCATCTCCTGGGGGCTGGCTGGCTGTAACCTTGTTTAACTTAGTACGAAACGAGCGCCGTAAAATGGAAAATCGTCTAACATCGTTTTCTATAGATGAGATTGCAGATCAACTAAAAATGGATGAGCAGACAAGTTCTATTGAAGCGCTGTTACCTGCGCAATTACCTGACGATGATCGCAAAATTTTAACCTGGAGATTTGACTATCAAATGGAATATCAAGATATTGCAAATGCCATGGGTATCACGGAAGGTGCTGCTAGGATGAGGTTATCTCGAGCGTTGAAACGGTGCAAAAGACTGTTGGGTGATTAAATATAAGTTTTTTTCATGCATAGATGTGACAAAATTGCCTTCTAATTACATATATTTATTGAGGGGAAATGAGGTGAAAACATGGAACCCAATACGGAACGTCGCACCTATCAGCCAAAACTACCGAATGGCAAATTGAATCTTCCTGAAGATCTGGAAGCCATGTCTGCGGTCCAGCTTGCTCAATCTATGGAGGATGCACTGGAGCATATGACGGAAGAGACATATGATGAAACAGTGATATCTGCATATTTAGATGAGTTGGACAAGAAGGCACCTATGCCAGAGATGCCAAGTACAGATGATGCATGGAAGACTTTTCGAAAGAGGTCTAAAGAGGCCTCTTATGTGTTCGGGGACCCTTTACCAAAACGCTCGACTCGCTTCCGTCGTGCCTTGCGTGTTAGCATGATTGCCGCCATCATGGTCGTGGTGCTTTTTGGAGCAATGGTGGTGGCTCAAGCTGCAGGAGTAGATGTGTTTGGTTCGGTGGCCCGTTGGACAGAAGAAACGTTCCATTTTAGCATATCTGCTGATAATAGCACGGATACCAAGTGGTTTGACGGTCAAAAGGAGTTGGATGCGGCTGGTATAGACAAAGATTTCCTGCCTACCCGGATTCCGGATGGATATACGCTGGAAGATATTCAAGTTACAGAACTTTCTGGACAGACAGATGTGTACGCTGTTTTTAGTAATTCAGATCGTTCGACATTTGATATCCTTATATCGATTTATAGAAATCCAGCGGATATTGAAACACAGATTTTTGAGAAAGATGACATTCAAGTTCAAACGCATCAAGTTGACGACAAAACAGTTTACCTTTTTGATAATCTTGGTGTCATGAATGCAGTATGCCAATATCGGAATGTAATTTACTCTATAGCAGGAGATCTTTCTCAGGAGAGCGTTTTGGAACTTATTCATTCCATAGGAGATGATTAAACCGATGAAGATAACGAAGAGACTATGCGTACTTTTGGCCGCAGTTTTAATTTGCTTTACTATTTGCCCTGTATTTGCCCAGGCAAGAGCCAGTGAATATTTGAATAGCTACTCAGTAAATGCCGTTGAAGGAGATAGCCGTGGCCAAATTGACATTACCTTTACAGTTCGTGCCACTAACACTTTTTCAAAACTTGGGGCATTGAAGATTGTGATATACAAATCCAATGGTGATTATGTCACAACTATTAGGGGGAGTACATCAAATGGTCTGCTTTCTCCAAACAGTGGACGTTATTATGGCTATTCCTATCCCTACAAAGGAACAGCTGGTGTGTCTTATTATGCTGTGGTAACAATTTGTGCCGGTACAGCTACTAATTATGATACCAGAGAAGTGACATCGCCAGTGGTACGAGCACCGTACTAAACCTTGATAGTCATCTAGATATTAGCAGGGCCTGAGGCTTCCCCCCAGGCCCTGCTCCTTTTTGAAACAGAAAAAATTTTAATTTGGTGTGACAACTTAGTGCAGTAAATACATGTATAAGATAGAGGGGTAAAAAGTACTGAAACACTAGGAGTGAGTCTATGGAGGCGATTCCAATGCAGAATGACTGCTTTGATAGTTTCTATTTTCTATCTGGTTTGAAAGATTGAGATTGCGCTGGTATGTATTGAAAGAAAAGGGGTGTATCATTATGACAAAAAGAGTTAGAAAGACAATCTGTATGTTAGTGGCTGTCTGCATGCTCATGTCTGTGTTCTGCATGACTGCGTTCGCAGAATCTGGAACCTACAACGGAAAAACCTATACGATTTCGCTTCCACTCAGCCGTAGGGCTATGACATCGACGCTCTCTTATCCTGATACAATCCAGCTTGGGTTCCTGGGATACGGAGAGTCCAGCTTGGGCTCTGGTTATGCAAAAGTATCTTGCGCTAATAGCCAGCGTACTACAAGGGTATCCAAGACTGTTAACCCACCAAATGATTCGTTGCAGTTCTACCATGCTTATCAGGAGTATTATTGCAATTCGCATTACATGCAGACTGTTGAACGAAACCTCTCCCGGCTTTAAATCATCTGCCTATTTGAGAGGGTGAATATGAGACGCAGCAGCCCATAGGTATGTGATATTTAGGAGGAGAGCCATATGAAGCGAATGAAGCGATCTGTGCCAGGGTTCGTCAGTCTGCTGATCGTGCTGACCTTGCTGTTATCCGGCTGTGCCGGGGGGAAGCCCTCCTCCTCACCATCTGATACCGCCACTCCGTCCGATGTCGTGGACTACAACCAATACCTGAACAGCCCCGGCTATTATGCATGTACCAGCCGGGGCTGGTATCTCTGCGCCGATGACCGGATGGACTATCTGGACGGGGGCCTGGAGTCCCCCGTCATCCCCCTCTGCGCCAAGGCGGACTGCAGCCACAGCGACCCTTCCACTTGCAGCGCCTACCTGCCCCAGGGGAGCTATGTGATCTATGGCTGGAATGACCAGTTATACTGCATTGCCTCCTCTCTGGAAGACGCCGCAGTGGAGCTGGTGCAGATTGGTCTGGACGGCCAGGATCGGAAGACGGCGGCAACCTTGGTGGAGGAGGCAGACAGCTGCTCTTTTATGGCGCAATCCGGCGGTGGGTATCTGGCGCTCTGCTATTCAAATTACACGGTAGACGGGGATGTGACCACCCTCTACCTGTTCTCTCTGGAGGAGCCTTCTGCCGACCCGATGACCTTGTTCTCCAATGAGGAGCAAGTCCAGGCTGCCCAAGGGGAAACCAGCCAGATTCCCAGGCCCCTTGTCATACATGTGGGGGAAGATTGGGTGTTTTACAATGTGGAGTCCGGTCCCACCGGCGAGCGCTCCAATTCCCTCTACGGCTATGAAATCGCCACTGGGGAGACCCAGCTGCTGGTGGAGGACACGTTTCATGTCGGCGGCGATTTGTCCCCGGTGGGAGACACTCTTTACTGGTACGACACGGATGGCACCACCTATGGCCGGCTGAACCGGATCGACCTGAAGAGCGGGGAGACCGCCCTGGTAAAGGACCTCCCGGCCGCAGAGAAAATGTGGGGCACGATGGACGAACAGTATCTCTATCTTTGCACCAGTGACGATGCAGCCCAGGCAGAGTTGGTGGTATACGACTTTGAGGGCAATGAGGTGCAGCGCATCGCCTGTGCCGATCTGGGTACGCCGTTGGCCTATGCCTTCTCCGATTCCAACAAGGTGTTTTTCCACAGCTCTGTTTTGGGCGAGCACGCACCTATCTGCTGGCTGGACAAGGATGCGCTGGCCAGCGGAAAGGCGGAGTTTCACCTGATACCGGAAGCGTCCTGAGCGTCGAACGGGAGGTTTGCCAGATGAAGCGCATGCACAGATGTCTGAGCCTGCTGCTGGCGCTGGCCTTCGCCCTGGCCATGGCAGGCTGCGGCGGTCAGTCCCAGGAGGAAGCGCCTGAAGTGTCCACCCTGCGGGTGGGCATCAGCGGCAGGGGGTTCAGCGGAACCTTCTCCCCCTTCTTTGCCGAGACGGCGGCGGATCAGACCGCCATGGAGCTGACCCAGCTCCGGCTGCTCACCAGCGACCGGGCGGGCCTGCCGGTCTTGCAGGGGATTGAGGGGGAGACCCGGCCCTACAACGGCGCCGACTACACCTACTACGGCCCCGCCGATCTGACCATGACGGAAAACGCCGACGGCACCGTCTTTTATGACATCACCCTCCGGGAGGATCTGGCCTTCTCCGACGGGGAGCCGGTGACCATCGACGATTTGATCTTTTCCCTTTACGTCCTCTGCGACCCGGCCTATAACGGCCCCAACCGGCTCCGGGAGATGCCCATTCAAGGGGTGAAGGATTACCGGCTGAACAACATCTCCTTGTCCGCCCTGCTGGCCCGGCTGGGGGAGGACAACACCGACTTTTCCCAGGTCACCCAGGAGCAGCAGACCGCCTTTTGGGCGGCGGTGGACGATGTCCTGACGCCCCTGGTCGAGAATTTGGTGGATCAGCAGCAAGCCATCGCTGACGCGAATTTGAATGAGGAAGAGGAGGAGACCGAGCGGATCATCTACACCCCCGCCCTGGTGGCCCAGAGTTACGGCTGGGGAGCGCTGCCCGAGGACGCCACAGCCCGGGATGCGGCCCTGGCCATGGGGGAGTATTTCAACTGGGATTTTATACAGATGGCCGACTGGTTCTCCAGCAGCTATTTCCCGGTGACCGACCTGGCCGAGCGGCTGGGAGAGGTGTACGGTTACGCCAGCGAGACGGTCACCAGCGGCGAAAACGCCACGGAGATTTCCGGCATCCAAAAGACCGGGGATTACAGCCTCCGGGTGGTGGCCGACCAGCTGGATGTGCGCACCCTCTACTATCTGGGCAGCGTGTACATTGCCCCGCTGCACTATTACGGAGATGCCGGCAGCTTTGACGAGGCCCAGGGTTCCTTTGGCTTTGAGAAAGGGGAGCTGGAGGGAATCCGCGCGCTGAATGGCCAGCCCCTGGGCGCCGGGGCCTACCAGATGGTGTCCAATCAGAACGGGACGTTGACCTATGAGGCCAACGAGCACTACTACCTGGGCGCGCCCAAGACCCAGCAGCTCCAGTTGGAAGGACAGGATGCCGCGCAGCGGTTGGAGGCCGGCAAGCTGGACTTCTGCTGCCTGGATTCGGGATATTCCTACCGGACAGAGGACGAGAACCTTGTGCCCATCCCCGTCGCTACCCTGGAGAGCACGACCTATCATTACATTGGCCTCAATCCCCAGACAGTCAGCGTGGCGGGGGATGCGGGCAGCGAGGCCTCCCGCAGCCTGCGGACCGGCATCGCCACAGTGCTGGCCGCCTGCCGCCAGCCCGCCCTGGAGGAGCTGCTTGCCCTGGCGGGAGACGTTGACTATGGCGGACACAACACGGCGGTCATTGACTACCCGGCCTCCAGCCGGTGCTGGCTGACACCGGGCCGGGAGGATCCGGCCTATGAGGAGGCCTACAGCCGGGATAGGGACGGCCAGGCTATTTACACGGAGGACATGACCCAGGAGGAACGGCTGGAGTGTGCACGGCAGGCTGCCCTGGACTACTTTGCCGCGGCGGGCTATACAGTGGAGCACGGCGTCCTCACCGCCCCGCCGGAGGGGGCCTCCCTGTCCTATGAGGCGAAGGTCTGGTCGGACCCGGCATCCGTAGACCTGACGCTGCTGACCCTCCAGATGGCCTCCGAGCAGCTGGCCCAGCTGGGCATGGAGCTGACCGTGACCAACACTGCGGAGGATCCGGAGCAGCCCTATCCGGAGCCCGGCCAGTCTGACCTCTGGGCAGGCAGCTGGGACGGCACCGATATGGCCGGCGTGCAGAAAGACGGGGATCAATGGGAGGAGTGGTATCTGGTGGCAGATCCAGAGGCCTTCCTCTCTCCGGTGTTCTACTGCGGCACCGACAACGGCGGGGCCGGCGCCGGCAGCCGGAGCGGCGTATTCCAGCTGAACGACCCGGAGCTGGACCAGTGGCTGACCCAGGCCCGTTCCACGGTGGACCAGGCCCGGCGGCAGGCGCTTTACCAGCAGTGCGCCGAGCGGATCATGGACTGGGCCTGCGAGGTGCCCAGCTACCAGGACCACGGTAATTTGATCTATCACACCCAGCGGCTGAATGCCGACACCCTGCCGCCGGATATGACGGCCTATTACGGATGGCTCCAGAGTGTTCATACCCTGGAGGTGCCGACAGAAGAGAACAACCGTTGAGACCGCGCCCCGCGGCCGCGGCCTGATTGCCGCGGCCAGGGGCGCTTTTGTTATTGGACAACTGAGATGCCGAGGAGGTGTGCGCGATGCGGGAGTGGAAACGTATCCTGCTCAGCCCGGTGTGGCTGGGGGTGCTGGCGCTGCTGGTGGTATGCCATGGCGGGCTCTTCCTGCAAAACCAGTCTGTGCGGGCGGGGGGAGATCTGGCCCGCTACAGCCAGGAGACCAACCGCTGGGAGGCGGAGCTTCAGAGCCTCTCCCTGTCCGAAGGTCAGGCCCGGCTGGCCGAGGCCCGGCAGGCGCGCTCTGGCTGGGACATGGCCCGGATGGTGATCACCTTCGAGGAGGCCGGCCTGACCATTCAGGAGGAGGAGCTGGACTACTACCGCACGGAGTATGCGGACTTTGACGCCATGGTGGCCGCCGTCCGGGACGGCACCGCCCCGGCGGAGGATGTGGCCGGTTCCATCGCTCTGGAGCAGTGGGAAACGCGGCTTGCATACCTGTCGGGCTACGGAGACAGCGTCGCCGCCGTGACAGAGCAGGCCGAGCGCATCCGCTCCAACCCCCTCTTCGCCAGCTCCGGCTCCTTTGACTGGCGCAACGCGGCCCTGACCGCGGGGGACTATGCCCCCATGGCGGATATCCCGCTGGAGGTGGCGGCGGACGACGTCATCGTCTCCTATCTGTCTGACCGCACCGCTCTCATCTTCGGGCTGTGCCTGATGGCGGTCACCGTGGTGCTCCTCCTGGAGCCCCGGCGGCTGGGGCTGGAGCAGGTGGAGCGCAGCGCGGCCAATGGCCGCACGGTGCTGGCCCTCTGGCGGCTGGGGTGCGTGGGCCTGTCCGCCCTGATCGCCACCCTGGCCATCCAGGGCAGCACCCTGCTGTGCGCTATGGCCGCCTACCGCCACGGGCTGGACCTGTCCCTGTCCGTCCAGAGCTTCGCCTTTTTCCAGCATTGGACCCGGGCGACCAGCCTGGGGGGATTTCTGCTCTGGCACGGCGCCCTGCGCTGGGCCGGGCTGGCCCTGGCGGGACTGCTGTTCTGGCTGGCGCTGGGGCGCATCCGCTCCCTGCCCCTGGGGCTGGTGGTGTGCGGGGCCGTCCTGCTGGTGGAGTGGCGCTGGTTTACCGCCTACGGCGTCAACGACGCCGGCTACCCCCTGGCGGCGGTCAACCTGTTCCACCTGCTCTCCCCGGAGGAGCTGGCGGGGCGCTACTTAAATTACAACCTGTTCGGCCATCCGGTTCGGGAGCGGACGCTGATGGGCGTGATCTTATTGCTGCTCCTGCTGCTCTGCGCCGGGGCGCTGGTGCTCACCGCCCACCTCTCCCGGGGCAGGCGGGGCCGCAGGCTGCTGGCCCAGTATCTCCAGCGGCTGGGGGAGTGGCTGCGCTCCAAGCGCCGCCCCCGACCCCTCTGGGTGTATGAGGGGCGCAAGGTGCTGTTGTACAGCGGCGGTGTGGTGCTGCTGGCGGCGGTGTGCGTCTTCCTCTGGACCCGGCAGGCCCCGGTGGGCAGCCAGAGCCGGGAGGAGGCCCTGCTCACCCAGTTTGTCCAGGTCTACGCCGGGGAGGTGACCCCGGCCAAGCTGGAGGAGATCCAGGGACTGCGGCAGGAGGCGGATGCGGCCTATGACGCCGCCTTCACCTCCGGCGGCGGAGGGAATGAGACGGAGTATCTGGCCGCCCGGAGCTGGGCCCTGGCGGCGCTGGAGGAGCGCTGCCAAAACCTGCTGGAACGGCAGGCGGCAGGGGAGCGGGGGCTGCGGCTGGTGGATGAGCAGCCGTTGGAGCGCATATTCGGGTTCACCGGAGCGAGCCTGCGGCTGACGGAGGCCTGCGCCGCCCTGCTGGGCCTCTGCCTGTCCATTCCGGGTCTGTTCGCCATCGAGCGCCGGAACGGCATGGAACTGAGCCTGCGCAGCGCCGCCCGGGGCCGGGACGCCCTCTGGCGGCGCAAGCTGGGGTGGGCCATGGCTATGGCGGCCCTCCTGTGGGTGGCCTGGACGCTCCGGGAGCTCTGGCTGCTCCATTCCATTGGGCTGAGCCTGGGAGATCTGTCCGCCGCCGGGGCCAGCCTGGACTACTGGAACGGGGCGCTGGGCAGCATGCCTCTGTGGGGCTATCTGGCGCTGTTCTACCTGCTGAGGCTGATTGGGCTGCTGGGTGCGGCGGCGCTGATGCTGTTTCTGTCCGCCCGCTTCCCGGCCCTGCTGTCCGCCGGAGGGATTGGCGCGGCGGTGCTGCTGCTGCCCGCCCTGCTCTCCCTGGTGGGGGCCGGTTGGCTGGACGTGGTGAGCTGGGCGGCCAGCCTGGGCGGCTGGGATCTGGTGATCCGGCGGAAGGCGCTGGTGTGGCTGGCGGTTTGGATTGTCACAGGCGGGGCGGCCCTGTGGGCCTCCCGGCGGGAGTGGAGGAGGTATCGGGCATGAAACTGACCATCCGCAGATTGAAGAAGAGCTATGGCAAGACCCGGGCCCTGGCGGGCTTCAGCTATACCTTTACTCCGGGGATCTATGGCATCCTGGGGGCCAACGGGGCGGGGAAGAGCACCCTGTTCGGGCTGCTCACCGACACCTTGGGCCGCCAGTCGGGCCAGATCCTCTGGGACGGGACCGACATTCTGAAGCTGGGTCGGCGCTACCGGGCCAAGGTGGGCTATATGCCCCAGGCCCAGGGGTACTATCCCCAGATGTCCGCCCGGGAGTTTTTGTGCTACATGGGGGAGGTCAAGGGGGTGCCCCGGCATGCGCTGCGGGGTGAGGCAGACCGGCTGCTGGCGGCGGTGGATCTCCGGGAGGTGGCCGACCGGAAGCTGGGCCAGTTCTCCGGGGGCATGCGCCAGCGGGCGCTGCTGGCCCAGGCCATGCTGGGCAGTCCCAAGCTGTTGATTCTGGACGAGCCCACCGCCGGGGTGGACCCCCGGGAGCGCATCCGCATCCGGAGCATCATCGCGGAGCTGGCCCGGGACAAGATCGTGCTGCTGGCCACCCATGTGGTCACCGATGTGGAGTGCATCGCCAACGAGGTGCTGCTGATGAACAAGGGGCGGCTGGTGCTCTCGGGCACGCCGGAGGAGCTGATCGCCTCCATCCAGGGCAAGGCGGTGGAGAAGGTGTGCACGCCGGAGGAGATCACCGATTACCAGCGGCAGTACGGTTTCGGCTCCCTGTTTCAGCGCCAGGAGGGCCAGGTACTGCGGCTCATCGGGGACGAGCTGCCGGAGGAGTTTACCCCGGTCACCGATGGCCTGAGCCTGGAGGAAGTGTACCTCTATTACTGCGCGTAAGGCCACACGTTGCTGTGGCAGCAAGATTAATGGGTTATGGATAAAAACAACAAAAATCAAAAGTCTTTTGGATATTTTGTCACTATTTCTTAAGTTATGGACATATATAGGTAAAGGGGCAGAACGGAGTATTATAAAAGGGTGATTCCAATGTTCTGTTGATTTTTATTCCATACAAGACCCTGAAGAGAAAGGAAGTATTAACGATTTCAAAAAGGAGGAAAGACCATAAAAAAGAAGAGTAAACGGCTTGCTAGCCTGTTGCTTGTGACCTGTATGTTTGTGGCGTTGTTCTCTTTTGGCGCATCCGCTGCGAGTAAGACCGGAACCAAAACGGGATCAGTTATACTGCCACCATGAATCTTAGCGAAAGATACATGGAAGTGATTTTTAAAGGGAGTCCCTCCTCCACACTTAAATTTCAAGGCTATGCACTGTATGACTTTAATGGTTCTGACAAAAAGGTGGATTGTAATCGAACAGTAACAGGGACAACAAGTGGAAAAACGGTTAATCCGCCGAGTGACTCACTACAATTTTATTACGGAATAGAACAGTACTATATTAACAGTATGTATGTAACTTCACTCGTGAACAGCTTGCCGAAATAAAAGCATTTTAGGGCGAAAGAATTGGGAGAGCAATATGAAGAGATTTCTGCAAATCCTTCTATTTTTTGGAATTTTCACAATTTTTTTCACCAGTTGTACGGAAAAAAAGGCTTTAGTTGCTGATAGTGATGTAACTGATTTTAACCAATATGTGAAGAGTCAGGGCATCTATGCCTGTACGGATCACGGGTGGTATATGATACCAAGAGAACAGGTTTATTATTTGAGCCCAGATTTTACGCAATCACCCACGCTTTTATGCGCTAAGGCAGACTGCGATCACGGGAGCCCGGACACTTGCAGCTCTTATTTGACCAGAAGCAGTTACAACCTTTTTGCCTGGAACAATATGCTCTACTACCTGTGCATGCCGATGGGACACGACGGGATTGACCTCTACCAGATGGGCCTGGATGGACAGGACAGAAAAGTGCTGGCAAACCTGTTTCCAGGGGCCAACGATTATAGCATGATTACGGATGGCGGCAATGGGTACCTGACAGTAGCACTGAGCGAGTACACGGTGAACGGCGATGTGACCACCCTCTATCTGATCTCCCTGGCCGACCCGGCGACGGAGCCGGCGGTGCTCTTCACCAATGAGGAGCAGGTGATAGCAGCCCAGGGGGACACCAGCCAGATTCCCCGGCCCTATGTGATGCACGTGGGGGAGGAGTGGGTGTTTTACAATGTGGAGTCCGGCCCCACCGGCTCGCGCTCCAACTCCCTCTATGGCTATGAGATCGCCACGGGAGAGACCAAGCTGCTGGTGGAGGATACGTTCTTCATTGGTGGCGACCTGTCGCCAGTGGGGGACACCCTCTACTGGTACGACACCGACTATGATCTAACCTATGGACGGCTGAATCAGATCGACCTGGAGAGCGGGGAGGTTACGCTGATACGGGACATTCCGATTCAGGCGGGAGAGAGCGGCAGCCTGGATGACCGTTATCTCTATATCAGCTTCGGCGATAATGTGGAGACGGCGCGGCTGGTGGTCTACGACTTTCAGGGTAATGAAGTGCAGACCCTCTCCTGTAAAGAACTGGACATGAATCTGGGGTATGCGTTTTCCAGCGACAGCGTTGTGTGCTTTCGCAACTTAACACTCCGTGATCTCATGCCAGTCTGTTGGGTGGACAAGGAGGACCTTGCACAAGGTACTGCAGAGATCCATACCATACCGGAAAAGGAGGTAAGACCATGAAAAAGAAGGGTAAGCGAATTGCCAGTTTGTTGCTTGTAACATGTATGCTTGTAGCATTGTTCTCTTTTGGCGCATCTGCTAAGACTTCAACCGGAACCAAAAACGGCATTCGTTATACTGCCACCATGAATTTCGATCGTAGGTATATGGAGGTAATTTTCCAGGGTACTCCTTCATCTACGTTGAAATTTAATGGTTATGCAGACTATAGTTTTGGAGAGAGTGAAGGAAGAGTTCCATGTAATCAAATGACAACGGGTACGATTACTGGGAAAACAGTGAACCCGCCCAGCGATTCCTTGCAGTTTTATTATGGGTTGGAGCAATACTATATTAACAATAGTCGTGCGACTACCATTGTTGAATCGTTGCCGAAACTCTGATTTCTGTATGGTAACAGAGAGAAAAAGGTATTTTGATCTTGTAGGATAATTTCAATAAAAATTATGACAGCTTTTCAGAGTTGCAAATATGAAAGTTTGGATGGAGCATATGAAGAAAATTCTGTCAGTTTTATTAATCCATGGTTTTTTATTTATCCTGCTCTCCGGCTGTAGTGGAAAGTCTGGGCAGAATGCTGGTCGTAGCAGTAAAGACTACAATCAATATTTGAAAGCCACAAGTTTTTATGGCTGTACCGATCAGGGATGGTATATCGAGCCATATGAACAGCTCTATTATCTGGCTTCCGATCTGAAATCGCCGCCGGTTATCCTGTGTGCTAGAGCAGATTGTGATCACAGCGACCCACAGACTTGCACTTCCTATCTGACCGAAGGCAGCTATGGAATCTATGCCTGGAATAATATGCTCTACTACCTGTGTATGCCCATGGGACACGATGGGATCGACCTCTACCAGATGGGCCTGGATGGTCAGGAGAGGAAAGTGCTGGTGAACCTGTTCCCGGAGGCAAACAATTACAGTTATGTGGCCAATGGGGGCGGCGGCTATCTGACGGTGGCCCTGAGCGAGTACACGGTGAACGGCGATGTGACCACCCTCTATCTGATCTCCTTGGCCGACCCGACAGCGGAGCCGGCAGTGCTCTTTTCCAATGAGGAGCAGGTTGTCGCTGCCCAGGGGGACACCAGCCAGATTCCCCGGCCCTATGTGATGCACGTGGGGGAGGAGTGGGTGTTTTACAATGTGGAGTCCGGCCCCACCGGCGCACGTTCCAATTCCCTCTACGGCTATGAGATGGGCACCGGGGAGACGAAACTGCTGGTAGAGGATACGTTCTTTATCGGCGGTGACCTGTCGCCAGTGGGGGACACCCTCTATTGGTACGACACCGACTATGATCTGACCTATGGACGGCTGAATCAGATCGACCTGGAGAGCGGGGAGATTACGCTGATACGGGACATTCCGATTCAGGCGGGAGAGAGCGGCAGCCTGGATGACCGTTATCTCTATATCAGCTTCGGCGATAATGTGGAGACGGCGCGGCTGGTGGTCTACGACTTTCAGGGTAATGAAGTGCAGACCCTCTCCTGTAAAGAACTGGGCATGAATCTGGGGTATGCGTTTTCCAGCGACAGTGTTGTGTGCTTTCGCAACTTAACACTCCGTGATCTCATGCCGGTCTGCTGGGTGGACAAGGAGGACCTTGCACAAGGCACTGCGCAGATCTATACCATACCGGAAATGGACTGAGCCAATATTTGATTCAATGCCCGGCCAATATGCCATGCAGTGAAGAGGTGATTCCAATGTTCTGTTGATTTTTATTCCATACAAGACCCTGAAGAGAAAGGAAGTATTAACGATTTTAAAAAGGAGGTAAGACCATGAAAAAGAAGAGTAAGCGAATTGCCAGTTTGTTACTCGTAACATGTATGCTTGTAGCATTGTTCTCTTTTGGCGCATCTGCTAAGACTTCAACCGGAACCAAAAACGGGATCAGTTACACTGCCACCATGAATCTTAGCGAAAGATACATGGAAGTGATTTTTAAAGGGAGTCCCTCCTCCACACTTAAATTTGAAGGATATGCTAATTATCGCTTGGGTTCTTCACAGGGCAGAGTAGATTGTAATCGCACATATACAGGTACGACCTCTGGAAAAACTGTTAATCCTCCGAATGATTCGTTGTTGTTCTATTATGGTTTAGAACAGTATTATATTAATTCGGTCTATGTAACCAGTCTCGTTGATACTGTGTAAATGCGTATCAATTTGCTTTCAACAAACACTCAATTGTAAGAGTTGTTGGTATGGGCTGTGCTCCTCCTATGTATGCCTCCGCCCGTGCCGTTTCAATGCCAGTAGAGCCGTGGTCGGTATGGACAGAAAAACTTCTGTCTGGTTTGCTGGCTGGTTAAAACTCTATTGGAGCAAAGTGATGCTAAGACTCGGATAAATCAGAACAAGATTGAGCAAACATTTGTACAAAAATTACACTTAAATGCCATGAGAATAGGTGATTCCGATGTTCTAAATGATTAAGAGTGCCTGAAAAAACCCGATAGAGGAGAGCAACTTCAAAAAGGAGGAAAGACTATGAAAAAGAAGAGTAAACGGCTTGCTAGCCTGTTGCTTGTGACCTGCATGCTTGTGGCGTTGTTCTCTTTTGGCGCGTCTGCTGAGACCCATACTGGAGTCACCAGAGCCGCCAGTTATACTACGACCTTGAATCTTGAACGTAGATATATGGAGGTTATCCTCACAAATGAACATACTGCTGATCTGAGCTTTACAGGTTATGCAAACTATAGCCTTGGAGCCAGTGAGGGAAGAGTAAACTGCAATCAAAGCGCTAGAAGTACAACTACTGGAAAAACGGTAAATCCGCCCAATGATTCCCTGCAGTTTTATTATGGAACTGAAACATTCCGTGTTAATAATGTCCGGGTGGATAGCATTACAAAAAGCTTACCGAAGCTCTGATTGTTGTGCATTAACAGCGTGAAGGAAACAGCATCAAGATGTAAAATCATGGCTGCAGCAGTGGCATAAACGCTGCTGCTGCAGCGCTTTTTAGGTTTGGAAGGGATGGTGGAATTCATGCGAAAGATTCTGTCAGTTTTGCTGATTTATAGTTTTTCTCTCGTTTTGCTTTCTAGCTGCGGGGGAAAGCCAGAGCAGGAGGACACCCCCAGCAGCACGGACTTTAATCAGTATTTGAACAGCCAGAGTTTTTATGGCTGTACAGATCGTGGATGGTATATTTGGAACAATGAGCAGATCTATTTCTTGGACGACGGGCTCACTGCAACTCCGACGGTATTATGTGCTAAAGCAGATTGCAGCCATACTGACCCCAATACCTGCAGTTCCTATCTCTCTAACGGAATCTACGCATCCAACAATACCCTCTATTATCTCAACATGCCCCAGGATGGCAAAGGAATTGATCTCTGCCAGATGGGATCGGATGGGCAGGACAGAAAAGTGCTGTCCAATCTGTTCCCGGAGGCGGATAATTACAGTTATGTGGCCAATGGGGGCGGCGGCTATCTGACGGTGGCACTGAGCGAGTACACAGTGAACGGCGATGTGACCACCCTCTATCTGATCTCCCTGGCCGACCCGACAGCGGAGCCGGCGGTGCTCTTTTCCAATGCGGAGCAGGTGGAGGCGGCCTTGGGTGACACCAGCCAGATTCCCCGGCCCTATGTGATGCATGTGGGGGAGGAGTGGGTGTTTTACAATGTGGAGTCCGGCCCCACCGGCTCGCGCTCCAACTCCCTCTATGGCTATGAGATCGCCACGGGAGAGACCAAGCTGCTGGTGGAGGATACGTTCTTCATTGGCGGCGACCTGTCCCCGGTGGGAGATGTCCTCTACTGGTACGACACAGATGGTTCTACCTATGGTCAGCTGAACAAGATTGATTTGGAGAACGGAGCAATCACACTGGTACAGGATATTCCAATCGGTGCGGATGTGTGGGGGACCCTGGATGACAAGTACCTCTATGTCAGCGGCGGCAGCGCAGCGGAACCGGCGGATCTGGTGGTCTACGACTTCGAAGGCAATGAGCTGCAGCGCCTCTCCTGCGAGGAGCTGGGCATGCCGATCTCCTATGCCTTTTCCGACGACAGCAAAGTGGTATTTCGCAGTTTTGATTTAGGACAGACGATGCCAGTCTGCTGGGTGGACAAGGACGAGCTGGCCGAGGGAAAGGCGGAGTTCCACTTGATTGACCCAGAGGGCTAACGCCACAGAAACCAGAATGGAGCGGCGGATGCCGCCTGCAAAGGAGGCTGGAGAGATGAAACGGATGTACCGATGGCTGAGCCTGTTGCTGGTGCTGGCCCTCGTGCTGGCTCTGGCGGGCTGCGGCAGCCGACCGGAGGATGAGGAACCGGAGGTTCCCACCCTCAATATTACCTTGAGTCTGGATATGCCGGGACAAAGCCTGGAGGGGCAGTTCAGCCCCTTCTACGCAAGAAGTATAGACGACCACACCATTGTGGAGCTGACCCAGCTCCAGCTGCTGCCCAGTGACCGGGCTGGCATGCCCGTCTTCCAGGGCATCGAGGGAGAGACCCGGCCCTACAATGGTACCGACTATACCTACTACGGCCCGGCCAATCTGGAGATGACCGAGAATGATGATGGCACAGTTTGGTATGACATCACCCTCCGGGATGACCTGACCTTCTCCGACGGGGAGCCGGTGACCATCGACGACCTGATTTTCTCCCTCTACGTCCTCTGTGATCCGGCCTACAATGGCCCCAGCATCCTGGGGGAGATGCCCATCCAGGGGCTGGAGGAATACCAGGCCGATTACATCCGGCTGTCCGCCCTGCTCTACCAGCTGGGGGAGGACAACACCGACTTCTCTCAGGTCACCCAGGAGGAGCAGGACGCCTTTTGGGCGGCGGTGGACGGCCCCCTGACGGAGTTTGCCCAGGCGATGCTGGACCTGAACCAGGCTCAGGCGGAGTGGGATGCAACCCTGGAGGCGGGAGAGGCGCGTTTGATTTATACCCCGGCCTATCTTGCGGAACTGTTTGACTGGGGTGCGCTGCCGGAGAACGCCACGGCCCGGGACCTGGGTATCCTGATGGCGGAACACTTCGGCTGGGATTTTGAGCAGATCGACCACTGGAGGACAGGGTCGTCGTATGTTTCCCTTTCCCCGCTGTCGGAGCGGCTGGGAGAGGTGTACGGATACTCCAGCCGTTACTGCTTTATGGGTGAGGAAGAGATCCTCCAGATCGCGGGCATCCAGCAGACTGGGGAGAACAGTGTGCGGGTGGTGGCCGACCGGGTGGATGTACGGCTGCTCTACACCCTGGGGGCGGTCTGTCTGGCGCCCCTGCACCACTATGGGGAGACGGAGCTCTATGCCCCGGAAGAGGGTAGCTTTGGCTTTCCTAAAGGGGATTTGAGCGGCGTGAAAGCCCAAAACGGGACGCCCCTGGGGGCCGGCCCCTACCGGCTGGTGTCCTATGAAGACAGGACGGTGACCTGCCAGGCCAATGAGGGCTACTATCTGGGTGCGCCTAAGATCCCTCAGCTGCAGCTGAGCCCATATTCTGAACAGGCATTGGAAAAACTGGAGTCCGGTGCGGTGGATCTCTGCCTATTGTCCTCTTCCACAGGGGTATATGAGATAGAGGGCATTGAGCGCATCCCCGTGGCGGGGCGCAGAGAGATCAATTATGTTTTCCTGGGCATCAACCCGCAGCTGGTCAACGTGGCCGGAGATCCAGGGAGCGAGGCCTCCAAAAACCTGCGCAAGGGTTTCGCCACGGTGATCGCCGCCTGCCGCCAGCCGGGGCTGGAACAGGAGTTGGAGCTGGGAATAGACAACCAGACGTGGATCATCGACCTGCCGGTCTCCCAGAACACCTGGCTGACGCCGGGCCGGGAGGATGGGTTGTATCAGGAGGCCTATTCCTGGGACATTGACGGCAATCCCATCTACACTGCAGACATGACCCAGGAGGAGCGGCTGGACGCGGCGCTCCAGGCCGCCCTGGGCTACTTCGCCGCGGCGGGCTGCACGGTGGAGGGCGGCCGGGTGACCGCCCCGCCGACGGGAACGGAGCTCTCCTACGAGATGACCTTCTATGCCGAGGAGGACAGTGCCCAGCTGCTGGCCATGCAGATAGCCTCGGAGGCCCTGGCGGAGATCGGGGTGGAGCTGACCGTCACCAACATCCCCTGGGAGCAGCTGGTGGAGACCCAGGAAGAGCGGCTGGAGGACGAGGAACAGCCGTTTTATGCCGCCTCCGGGAGTGGCTCAGACTGCTGGGATTGGTGTGCAATCTACTATGAGTGGAAGGAGTGGTACCTGGTGGCCGACCCGGACGCCTGCTTCTACCCGCTCTACAGTTCTGCCGCTGAGGAAGATGCGGAAATCCGCTACGGAGAAGAAAGCGCCCTTTTCAGCCTTGAGGACCCGGAGCTGAACCAGCTGCTGCTGGAGGCCCGGTCTACAGTGGACCCTGCCCGCAGGACAGAGCTTTATCAGCAGTGCCTGGAGCGCATCTTCGACTGGGGTTGTGAGGTGCCCTATTACCAGCCCCACGACCAGCTCCTCTACAACAGCGCCCGGGTGGATGCCGCCTCCCTGCCGTCGGACATGACCGCTTACTACGGCTGGGTGCAGGGGATTCAAAATTTGGAATTAAGCACCAGTGAAGAAGAGCTGTCATAGTAGGTGGGCTGATATAGCGGTACTGAATTTGGCTTAATAGTGTATTTTGGAGGACGGATTTAGCCGTTTGTACGCGACACTGTTCAATATAGGGTTTCTGAGCATGAATTTGGCGATTTAGGAACAACATATTGGCATGGATGATATATGAATGACTAAGGCGGTTCATTTTGAACTGCCTTAGTCATTTGGTGGGATAATAGAGCATTGTTCCATTTAAGAATTTTGGATTTTGAATCGAGTATTTAGCCGGAAAAGAGATCCTATGCTCATTTAAATTTGCAAATGCAGTTGCATGAGCTCTTTTGCACTGAGATGCCGTTCCCCGCCCTCCTCCAGTTTGATGATCTTAACACTCATTGAACTGGAGGTTTTTATGCTTTTCGATATAAAATGCTGTGGAGCCAGGATTCGCACTCTGCGCGAAAATGCAAGAATCAATCAAAGTGAACTCGCAAATATTTTACATATTACCAATACGCATTTGAACCGGATAGAATCTGGAGTGAAAGGTGCGTCATTGGATTTGCTTTTGGAGATTTCAGATCAATTTCATGTCTCTTTGGACTTCCTGGTGACCGGACGTGATATGCAGCAAGTTAGTTGGGAGACAAAAGCCGAACTGCGCAGGATCATCAACGATTTAAGTGATCTGGAGCGCAAGATTTAGTTGATCTGCAAGGGCAAACCATTTGGCCTACAAGGCTAATGCGTGTTTCGGTATGGCGTTATATAATAAATTCAGAACAACGAAACAGCCGTTGTGAACGTACCTTGACAATGAAATAACAGTATTACGGATACGTTAACTCCTGCATGAGAGCGACGTTATTTCTGCCGCCGGGACCCTCAGATAAATCTGTCTATGGCAGCGATCAACAGAGAATAAAAACAGATATGGCAAGTCTGCTTGCGATGATATGTGGGAGCATACAATGATACTTCCGTCTACGGGCGGCTCGGAGAGATCCTCGGAGGGGTGAGATTCCCATGACGCCGGTGCCAACCGGTGGTCCGTAATATTCCTATTTCGACAGGGGTGTCGTGGACAAATGTGTCGAAATGATTGACGATAAAAACTATGGGCAGCGCCTCCGTTTGGCGCTGCCCATCCTTTTGTAGTCAATTGCAAGTCACTGTAAGATTAAGAGATGGAACAGGAAAAAACAAGCTGTGGCGCACATATGATTGTTGAAAGACCTGCTAACAAAAGTCAAGTAGAAATTTCAGATTTGGGGGAGCGGCA
>CAUGSS010000003.1 GCA_959602365.1 uncultured Eubacteriales bacterium | reverse complement strand
TGAAAACATTGATTTTACTGGACTATCTCATGTTTTCTTATTAGGAGGCGGGGAATGTGGCGTCCCTTTTTATAATCGGTTTATTTTGCTGTCCTGCGGCGAATCTGTAAATTTTTTTGTTTCTCTTGAAAAGTAGTCGTATTCTGGGTATAATAGCCCTAATCTGATTAGGAGGCTGTTTTTATGGCTAAAATTGAAAAGAGTACCATCATCGGCGACATCCTGGATATTGCCCCTGAGACTGCGCCGCTGTTTTTGTCCATCGGCATGCATTGCCTGGGCTGCCCCTCTTCCCGTGGTGAAACTGTAGAGGAGGCCTGCATGGTGCACGGCGTAGATCCCGACGCTCTGCTGGAAGAGCTGAACAAAATGGTCAAAGACTGATTTGTCATTGTGAAGAAAAGGCGGCGTTCTGCGCCGCCTTTTTCTGTCCTGTTATGGAGGTGTCTACTGGTGGAGTTATCCCCCCGCTTGGCCGCTGTGGCCGCCCTGGTGCCGCCAGGGGCTCGGTTGGCAGATGTGGGTACCGACCATGCCTATCTGCCGGCTTATCTGATTCTCAACGACCGGATCGAACGGTCGATCGCAGCGGATATTCGTCCCGGCCCTCTGGATCATGCCCGACGCACTGCGGCGGAGTATCATCTCGCCGATCGGCTGGAGTTCAGGCTCTGTAATGGCCTGGAGCACATCGCCCCGGAGGAATGTGATACCATTACGATAGCCGGTATGGGCGGCGAAACCATCGCGGGCATTCTTGACCGGGCGCGTTGGACTCAAAATGGAAAACGTCTGATCCTCCAGCCTCAGAGCACGCAAAATGTGCTCCGTTCCTTTTTGTCCCATAACGGATGGCGTATTGTCTCTGAACATGTGGTGCGGGAGGGGGAGCGTTGGTATCCCATTCTGCTGGTCGAGGGCGGCGCTATGAGGGCCCTGAGCCCCGGTGAAGAGATCGCAGGGTGTCCGGAAACCTGGGCAGGCCAGGAGGAGCGTCTTGGTTATTTGGAGTGGCTTCTAGGGCAATGCCAGAAGCAGTTGCATGGACTAAGCCGCTCGTCAAAGCCGGAAGACGCCGCCCGCAGAGACACCCTTTTGTCCGCGGCAAGCTTTTTAAAGCACCATTGTCTCGAGTGGAGTCATCGAAGCTTGACAACTTCCCCTGGTCCGTGCTATAATCCGCCACAGATGCAATGAAGAGGAAGAGTATCACAGTTCCACTCTGTGCAGAGAACCCCCGGTCGGTGGAAGGGGGAGAGAGCGCTGTGAGAATACCCCTCTGAGCAGCCCCCTGAACCGAGCCCAATTTGGCGCTTTCAGTAGGGGAGAGGCCGGTCGCGCCCGTTACTGCGCCGGAGTTTGATGGAACTCCCTGAGGCCCTTTTGCGTGAGCAGGAGGGCGAACCAGAGGTGGTACCGCGCAATTCTGCGCCCTCTGTCCCAAGCATAGGGGACAGAGGGCGTTTCTTCGCCCGTCCCCACAAGACAAGAAAAGGAGACGAGAACCATGACACTGTACGAAGAGCTGGTGGGCCGGGGGCTGATTGCCCAGGTCACCGACGAAGAAAAAGTCAAAGAGATGATCAACAACGGCAAGGCCACGTTTTATATTGGCTTTGATCCCACGGCAGATTCTCTTCATGTGGGCCATTTCATGGCCCTGTGCCTGATGCGCCGGATGCAAAAGCACGGCAACCGGCCCATTGCGCTGTTGGGCGGCGGCACCGCCATGGTGGGGGATCCCTCCGGCAAAACCGACATGCGGAAAATGATGACTCCGGAGACCATCCAGCACAATGCCGACTGTTTCAAAAAGCAGATGAGCCGGTTTATTGACTTCTCTGACGGCAAGGCCCTGATGCTGAACAACGCGGATTGGCTGTTGAAGCTGAACTATGTGGAGCTGCTGCGGGAAGTGGGCGCCTGCTTTTCGGTCAACAATATGCTCCGGGCCGAGTGCTACAAGCAGCGCATGGCCAACGGTCTGAGTTTCCTGGAGTTCAACTATATGATTATGCAGTCTTACGACTTTTACCATCTGTACCAGGAGTACGGCTGCAACTTCCAGTTCGGCGGCGACGACCAGTGGTCCAACATGCTGGGCGGCCGGGAGCTGATCCGCCGCAAGCTGGGCAAATATGACGCAGAGGCCATGACCATCACCCTGCTGCTCAACAGTGAGGGCAAAAAGATGGGCAAGACGGTGTCCGGCGCCGTCTGGCTGGATCCGGAGAAGACCTCTCCCTATGATTTCTATCAGTACTGGCGCAACGTGGACGACGCCGACGTGATCAAGTGCCTGAAAATGCTCACTGACCTCTCCCTGGAGGAGATCGCCGAGATGGAGACCTGGAAGGACAGCCGGATCAACCGGGCCAAGGAGATCCTGGCCTATGAGCTCACCAAGCTGGTCCACGGCGAAGAGGAGGCCCGCAAAGCGGAGGAAACTGCCAAAGGGCTGTTTTCCACCGGCGGCGACCTGTCCAATATGCCTACCACCGTTTTGAACCAGGGCGATCTGCCGGTGGACATCGTCACCCTGCTGGTCAAAACCGGCCTGGCCCCTTCCAAGAGCGAAGCTCGGCGGCTGATCCAACAGAACAGCGTCTCCGTCAATGGAGAAAAAGTGTCGTCTATCGAGGCGGTCTACACGGCTGCAGATCTGGCAGAAAACGGCCTGATGATCAAGAAAGGGAAGAAAGTGTTTCACCGGGTGACTCTAGGCTGATCTGTCCCTGGGCAATATGGTGCGAACGGAATGACAAAATTCTGAGGCCGGCATGCCGCAGGTATGCCGGCCTGACTGCGAATTTTTTGATGATATGAGAAGAGAGCAATTGTACTTTGGAATATCTGGCAGAAGCATATCCCGGGTACAATATGATAGAGAGGAGAGAGGATCATGACCGCGAAGGTTGCGGCCGATCGCATGACAGAGGGGCCCATTGGAAAAAAGATCATCCGGTTTGCATGGCCGTTGTTTCTGGGCAATCTGTTTCAGCAGCTTTACAATATAGCTGATACGCTGATCGTGGGCAATATGCTGGGCAATAACGCATTGGCCGCAGTCAGTTCTACAGGCAATTTAGTGTTCCTGCTGGTCAGCCTGTTCAATGGCGTATCTATGGGTTCCGGCGTTGTGGTGTCCCGCTTTTTTGGCGCGAAAGACACTAAGCGCATGGAAAAGGCTGTCCACACGGCCATTGCGTTCAGTTTGACAGCAGGTACTGCGGTCAGTATATTTGGTGTTCTGGCCGCTCCCCAGATCTTGATATGGATGGACACACCGCCGGAGGTATTGGATCAGTCCGTAGCCTACATTCGGGTTTACTTTGCCGGCGCGCTGGGCATGGTCATGTACAACTGCTGTATGGGTATCATGCAGGCGGTCGGGGACAGCAAGCACCCGCTTCAATATCTGATCATTTCCTCCATCATCAACGTGGTGCTGGACATTGTAATGATCGCCGTGTTCCATCTGGGTGTGGGCGGCGCGGCGCTGGCTACGGTGATTGCAAACTTCATCAGCTTTTTCCTGTGCCTGATTCGCCTGGTGCGCACCAAGGAACCCAACCACGTCAATCTGCGAAAAATACGCTTTGACCTGCCGTCCCTGAAGCTGATTATCCAGTGCGGTCTGCCGTCTGGATTGCAGAACTCCATCATTGCGCTGGCCAACGTGGTGGTGCAGTCCAATATCAACTCCTTTGGCGAGATGGCTATGGCCGGGTGCGGCGCCTATGCCAAGATTGAAGGTTTCGCGTTTCTGCCCATTACCAGCTTTACTATGGCCATCACAACCTTTGTCAGCCAAAATTTAGGCGCCAAAGAGTACGAGCGCACAAAAAAGGGAACCCGATTTGGCATGCTCTGCTCCGTGGCTCTGGCGGAACTGATCGGAGTGCTGATCTTTCTGGTATGTCCGCTGTTGACCAGGGCATTCACCAGTGAGCCGGAGTCCATTTGGTTCGGCGTCCAGAAGGCCAGAACCTGTGCGATGTTCTATTGCCTTTTAGCCCTGTCCCACTGTGTCTCTGCAGTGCTTCGGGGTGCAGGGCGGGCTGTGGTGCCCATGGTGACTATGATGGCGTTCTGGTGCATTGTCCGCGTGGCATTCCTGACCATCCTGACGCCCATATTCCAAAGCATCGCTGTGGTGAACTGGGTTTATCCGCTGACTTGGTTCTTGAGTTCCGTCGTCCTGATGCTGTACTATTTAAAGGCCAACTGGCTCTATGGCTTTGACAGCAATCGCTCGGGTGAACATGGCTTTCATTTTCACCGCAAACATGTACATTCCCGCTGAAATATTAAAACAGGCCCCCGCACTAAATGGTGCGGGGGCCTGCTTGATTTTATCTGCATCAAATCAATCTTTTCAATCTTTAATGGTCTGCGCAAAGTCAGCATATTTTGCCACTTTGGCGTCGGCCGCCTCCTGGGTGGCGTCGCTGCAGAGGATGTAGACCTTGATCTTTGGCTCCGTGCCGGAGGGGCGGATGATAAAGCTGGTGCCGTCCTCCAGCTCATAGCGCAGCACATTGGAACCGGAGAGCTCCATAGTGCTGTCTTCACCGGTGACGGTGTTGTGAACGGTGCCGGGCTGATAGTCCTTCTGCTCCACAACTTTGACCCCAGCCACCTCGTTGAGGGGATTCTGCCGCAGATTGGCCATGATCTCCTTCATTTTGGCCATGCCGTCCAGGCCGGGCATGACCAAGTTGATGGTCTTCTCTCGGTAGTATCCATACTTGGCATAGCAGTCCTGCAGGGCATCGTACATGGTCTTGCCCTGGGTGGCATAGTAGCACGCAGCTTCAGCCAGGATCAGCGCGGCGGTAACCGCATCCTTGTCCCGGACGTAGTCGCCGAACATGTACCCATAGGACTCCTCAAATGCCATGATAACCTTGCCCTGGCCGCTCTCTTCAAGCTGGTTTTTCTTCTCTGCCAGGAACTTGAATCCGGTGAAGGTATCATAGCACTGTACGCCGTTGGCCTGAGCCACCGCCCGGGCCATCTCAGTGGAGACAATGCTCTTCAGCACCACCGGCTTTTCCGGCATTTTGCCGGCGCGCTTCATGGCGCCGATCAGGTAATCCAGCAGGATGACGCCGTTCTGGTTGCCGGTGATGGTGATGAACTCGCCGCTCTTGTCCCTGACCATGATGCCGATGCGGTCAGCATCCGGGTCGGAACCCATAATGAAGGAGATGTTTTGTTCCTTTGCCATCTTCACGGCGATGGCGAAGCCTTCGGGGTTTTCGGGGTTAGGAGAGGCCACGGTGGGGAAGTTGCCGTCAATGACCATCTGCTCGGGCACGCAGATCACATGTTTCATTCCCATACGCTTCAAAGCCTCGGGAATCAACTTATAGCCGGTGCCATGGAAGGGGGTGAAAATGATAGCGAATTCATCGGCCACTTTGCGCACACTCTCGGGATCGTTGACCTGGGCCATGACATTGGCTAGGAACTTCTCGTCCGTCTCGGTGCCGATGAGGGTGATCATACCGGTGGAGAGTGCCTCGTCATAGTCAGCCAGCTGAATGGAGTCAAAAATGTCCAGTTCTTTCATCTTGGCGGCGATGGCATCTGCATGCTGGGGCGGAAGCTGGGCGCCGTCCTCCCAGTAGACCTTGTAGCCGTTGTACTCCTTTGGGTTGTGGGAGGCAGTTACATTGACACCGGCGATGGCACCGTATTCCCGGACGGCAAAGGAGAGCTCCGGAGTGGGCCGCAGACTGTCAAACAGTTTTACCTTGATGCCGTTGCCCGCCATAACTCTGGCAGTCTCCCGGGCAAACTCAGGAGAGTGATTGCGGCAGTCAAAGCAGACCACAACCCCACGTTCCATTGCAGCAGGGCCCTCGGCCTTGATTACTTCGGCGAAGGCCTGGGTGGCGTGGCGGACAACATGGATATTCATCCGGTTGAGGCCGACGGCCATGGTGCCGCGCAGGCCGGCAGTGCCAAACTCCAGCGGGCCAAAGAACCGGCTTTCGATCTCCTTGGAATCGCCGGCGATCGCTTGAAGCTCCGCCTTTTCCTCGGGGCTGAGCGCAGGGGAACCCAGCCACTTCTCATAAGTTTCCATGTAAGCCATAGGGGTACCTCCAGTATGTAGATTATTTGTGATATCGGGATCCTTCATTGATTTGAAAGGCCCGGTAAATCTGTTCTAAAAGCATCACTCGCGCCAGGTGATGAGGGAAGGTCATGGGAGACATGGACAAACGAAATTGGGCAGATTCTTTTGCTTTGGGATGCAAACCGAAAGAACTGCCAATCAGAAACGTGATCTGAGAGATGCCGCTCACCGTCCAATCGCCGAATTTCTGGGCAAGCGCCTGGCTGGACAGGGAAATCCCCTCGATGCACAAAGCCACCACCACGCCCGTTTTGGGGAGTTTGGTGCAGATCTGCTCATACTCCCGCAAAAGCGCAGCATCAATTTGGGCTTGAGAGGGACGCTCCGGAAGCCGCTCTTCCGGCAATTCTATCAGATTCAATCGACAGGAACGGCTTAAACGCTTGCGATATTCCTCCACAGCGTCCAGATAAAACTTCTCTTTTAATTTACCTACGCAGATCACATTGACGGTCAGCATATTTTACTTCCTATACTTCGATGGGATGACAACACGACTGATAGGGGGCTACAGTAACGGAGACTTGCCGAAAACCGCGGCGAGACAACATATCGCACACAACGCTGCGTGCCCGTTCCGGCGTGTTGTTCTCCCGGCTCAAATGGGCCAAAACCAGTTTTTCTGTTCCGTGTTCCGCCAATTCACAGCACAGCTCGCCGCTGTCCTCATTGGACAGATGGCCGCCGTCCCCCAGTATGCGCTGCTTTAAATAATATGGATAAGAGCCGCTTTTGAGCCAGTCCACATCGTGATTTGCTTCCACCAAAGCGAGCTGGGACCCCAAAATATTCTGGCGAACTTCTTCGGTGACAAATCCCAGATCAGTGACGATGGAACATTTCCTCTCTCCATTTGTAACGGTGTAACCTACGCTGCCCGGGGCATCGTGCGGCGTAGCAAAAGCGCAAACCGTGAGTCCGCCGATGCGGAAGGGCTCTCCAGGAAAAAGGGTATGTAGACGCTCTGCCGCTCCGTCCACCTGGCGGGATATTTCCCGCCCTGTGGATTCCGTGGTATAAACAGAACACTTGACCCGTTTGAGCAGAACCCGAAGTCCGCTGATGTGATCTGAATGGGAGTGGGTAATCAAGATGGCGTCTAGCTGCTCTGGCTCCAACTCGAGCTGCCGCAGGCTGTCACAAATTCGTTTGGCAGAAATACCCGCATCGATCAACAGAGAAGTAGTCTCATCAAAAACCAGCACCGCATTGCCGCTGGAGCCGCTGGCCAGAGTACACAGTTCCAACAAATAGTTACCTCCTGAAAAAAACAGACGTCGGCATGTGCCGCCGCCTGTTTATATTGCTGTTCATCCCACGTTGGAGTGATGGCTGGTCTCATCCGGGCAGTCCACAAGCTGAATATCGGCGCCAATCCCTTGCAGCTTCCCGACAATGTCCTCGTAGCCTCGCTCCACATGGTGGATGTGGTCGATCTCGGTGGTGCCCTCTGCGGCAAGACCGGCAACCACCATGGCTGCACCAGCGCGAAGATCATAGGCCCGCACCGGCGCACCAGTCAGTGTACCAACGCCCTCAATAACGGCAACTTTGCCGTCCACCTGGATTCTGGCACCCATCCGCTTCAGCTCATCGGTATAACGATAACGATTGTCCCAGATGGTTTCTGTAATCAGACTGGTTCCCTGGGCCAAGCAGAGGCAGACCGCAATCTGAGACTGCATATCAGTTGGAAATCCAGGGTAGGGAAGGGTCTTAATATTCGTGTGCCGCATCTGCCCCTCCCGGGTGACAAGCAGGCAGTCGCCCAACTCCTCGATCTGTACGCCCATTTCCATCAATTTGGCCGTAATACAATCCAGATGCTTGGGGATAACATTTTTGATCAATACACTTCCGCCGGCAGCAGCCACTGCGGTCATATAAGTGCCGGCCTCAATCTGATCCGGGATAATGGAATATGAACCGCCATGCAGATTGGAGACGCCTCTGATTTTAATGGTGTCCGTTCCGGCGCCCATGATATTGCCGCCCATGGCGTTGATAAAGTTGGCCAAATCCACAATATGGGGTTCCTTGGCTGCGTTTTCAATGATGGTGGTGCCAGAGGCAAAGGCAGAAGCCAGGATCAGATTCATCGTCGTTCCAACAGATGCCTGATCCAGATAAATATGGGTTCCAGTCAGGCGCTGCTTGGGGGCATGGGCAACGACAAAGCCGTTGCGCACCTCCACTTCAGCGCCAAGGGCAATAAAGCCTTTGATATGCAAGTCAATGGGCCGCGCGCCCAGATTGCAGCCGCCCGGCATTGCAACCTGAGCATCTCCAAACCGTCCCAACAGGGCACCAATAAAATAATAAGAAGCCCGGAACTGGCGCGATAACTCGTAGGAAACATCCGTGCGGTTGATTTTTGAGCAGTCGATTTCCACTGTGCTGCGGTTAATGGTGCGCACCCGGGCACCCAGCTCCTGCAGAATCTCCAAAATCAGCGTGACATCACTGATTTGAGGGATATTTTCAATCCGGCAGGGGCCGTTGACCAGCAGAGTGGCAGGCAAAATTGCGACAGCGGCGTTTTTGGCGCCGCTGATATTGATCTCACCGTGAAGAGGCTTTCCGCCCTGAATCACATATTTTAACAAAGGAATACACCCTCTTTTGTATGATGTAAAAAGCCCGACTAAGCTGGCGAAGAAAGGGGAAGAAACGGACGGAACCAGGCGCTCGACGTACCGTTATCTTTACATAACCAAAGTATACCACTTATGTACGGAAAAATCAAAGAAAATTTTAATTTATTGCCGCCCCCAGTCTGTCGGCTAAATTAGCAGGCCATACTCTTGACATATGTGATACAATATAATAATCTTATCTAAACCCTGCATGACACATCATGCACGAAGGGAGGTGCCGGTGTGGCCGGTCAAGGAACTCGGGTCGCTGCGACAAATCGAAAGGCGTTTCACAACTATTTTATCGAAGACCGGTATGAAGCCGGCATTGAACTGTTCGGAACAGAAGTAAAAAGCATTCGGCAGGGAAAACTGAATCTCAAAGACTCCTTTTGCCATGTCAAAAATGGGGAACTCTTCCTCTATGGTATGCATATTTCGCCCTATGAGAAGGGAAACATCTTTAATAAGGATCCCCTGCGCACCCGAAAACTATTGATGCACAAACGGGAAATTTTAAAGCTCAGCGCAAAAATTCAGCAGGATGGCTATTCCCTCATCCCTTTGAGCGTCTATTTTAAGCACGCAAAGGTAAAAGTGGAGTTGGGGCTTGCCCGGGGCAAAAAGCTCTACGACAAGCGGGCCTCGGCCGCTGAACGGGATGCCAAACGGAACATGGACCGGGCCATGAAAACCCAGCGTTATCGCTGACAATAACCTGAAAGAACATACCGAACATAATCATACTATCGCTATCAAACAGGAGGTCATCATATGGCACAGAATCCCATTGTCACAATTGAGATGGAGAACGGCGGCAAGATTGTCGCTGAACTCTATCCTGATACTGCGCCGGAGTCGGTTCGCAATTTCCTCTCTCTGGCTGGTAAGGGCTTTTATGACGGTCTGATCTTTCACCGGGTTATCTCTGGTTTCATGATCCAGGGCGGTGATCCCCAGGGGACCGGGATGGGCGGCCCCGGCTACTGTATCAAAGGAGAATTTAAGGCCAATGGCGTGGCAAACCCTGTCTCCCACAAGCGTGGAGTGCTCTCCTTTGCTCGGAGCCAGGCATTCAACTCTGCTGGAAGCCAATTCTTTATCATGCATGCTGACGGCGATTTCCTGGACGGACAATATGCCGCCTTTGGCGCAGTCACTGAAGGTATGGATGTGGTAGATGCAATTGCCGCTGTCAAAACAGACCGCAATGATCGTCCGACCCAGGACCAGAGAATCAAGACGATTACCGTGGATACCTTCGGGGTAGACTATGGCGAGCCGCAGAAACTCGCGGATCCCTACGGCCGTTTCTAAGCAGAAAAAGCGGTTGACCTGATCTCTTTTCGTTCCATATGCCCGCCCCAACGATCCAGAAGCGGAGAGGGTGGGCTATATGGGGGCGTACCGGTTTCGACGGGGATGCTGAATCCGGAATAGCGGGCGGTGGCGCCTGGCCACCTTAAAACGGGCACTTATAAATTAAAGAACAACGACAATACTGTTGCTGTTGCTGCGTAAGCAGCACGCTGCCCCTATGGCAGCCTGACGCCCTTTTTGGCGTCCCGCCGATCCCGGTTAGGCCGCGCGCCGGGCTGGGCGATACCGTTCAGCGGTGTACTTGAGTCCGCAAAGCTTTGAGCGGACCAGGAATCATGAAGCTACTAAGTTTGTAAGGGTTTCGGTTCCCGTGCAGGCAAGGGAATGTAAATAATCGAATGCGCCCGGAGAAGTTCCGGTGGATGTGTTTTCGGACGGGGGTTCGACTCCCCCCGCCTCCACCAAAACAGACAAATCCGAACCTTGTGCCGATTGGCGATGGGTTCGGATTTGTTTTTTATATAGTATGAACATGGAAAATCGGCTGGGTGTCCTGTGAGGCATTCAGCCGATTTTTGTATTTTGACAAAGCGCTTTTGTCCTATCTGCACATATTTCGTTGTGCTTCTATTGATAAAATGGTATACTGGTTACAACAAAGAACGGGTTGGCTCTCCATAGGTCACGATACTGCTTATTCATTTTATGTGGATGCCCATAGAAAATGAAAAGGAGCAAGATATATTTCAGCCTTGCTCCTTTCAATCAGTATTTAGCTCACCAATTTGCTTTTGTATATCGTTGTAAGTCGTTTTTGCTCACCAATACTTATATCGGACAGAGGGAAATTCAAAAGGTAGACAAAATGGGTTCCAGTTTCTATGAGGAGGTAAAACCGTGAAATACATTAGCCAAAATAAGAAGATTATCATCAATACCATAATAATGTGTGTCCTAACAATGTTTCTTTGTCTGTACATCGCAGATGATATATTAGGCTTGAACCAACCGCCAGCAAAAGGGCATATATCAGTCTGTGCGAATATTATCTTTTGGGGAAGCTTGCTTGGGGTACCGTTGTTGTTCCACAAGCAAATACAATGGAAATACACAGTGATAAATCTTCTCCTATATTTTGTCCTGTATTTTCCTCTGTATGAGATATGTGGATTAAAACTTACGCATGCTTTTTTGCAAAGAGGTGGATTTCTTGAATTTCCACCTCTTTGGAGTGCCATATTAGTTGCAGTTTTGTTTTGGGGCGCTCAAAGCATTGTGCTTTTGATTTGTCATGTAATTCATCGCATACGGAAAAGATAAAGCAGTAGCCTGCATTTGCTCAATAGCACGGTTTGCCAGAAAACTAGCTCCACGAACAAGGTGCACCGGTAAGGTGACTGATTAGTGTGCAGCATATTCGAATAGTCTGAGCCATGAGATGGAAACCTGGAATCAGTGACTGACCGTCGAATACGTGTTCGCTGTAGTGACTATTTCTCGCAGATTCCTTCGATTACCGCCTCCTGCCCGATCATCCAGCTAATGAACTGGGTGGCGGGCAGTTTTTTCTCCTTGACCTGCTGTTTACGGAGCAGCGCTTCTTTACGAAACTCCTTCAATGCGGCCTGCGCCCGCCCGATCTGTTCTGGTGGTGCGCCGGCCTTTTTTAGTTTGGTGATGCGGTTATACCAGAACATGTACTCCCGGTCGTAGGCCTGCTCATAGTCCTTACTCTTGGCCCGGCCGTCGAACTGGCGCTTGGCGGCCTTTCGGCTGGCTTTGCGGCAGCGGTCGCTGCACAGGGTGCTGCGGGCGTCCGGGCCGAAGAAGATGCGTCCGCACTGGCTGCACCGGCGCATGAGCAGCCCGGCGTCCAGAATGCGCTGGCGGTAGTAGATGAGAGCGGGCCGCAGGGATTCCTTCACCAGAGCGCACTCAAAGGGTATTTGCCCCTGGGGATACCAAACCTCCAGCTTTCCGTCCCGCCGGTCGTTCCAGGCAGGGATCACCGGCTTGTCCCGGAGCCAGTGGACCATCTCCGGGGTGTACTGGCCGAAGGGCAGGGTCAGCAGCTGGGCATAGTCCCGCAGGGCCTGGGCCGCCTGCTGGCTGTCCCGGCCCCGGCGGCAGCGCAGATACATCTCCCAGATCTGAATCGCCGCATACCAGGCGGCAGCATTGGTGCCGCTGCCTTCTGCCTGCTGGGAAAGAAGCTGGGCGGCGGCCTGCTCCCGTTCTTCCCGCTGGGAGCGTTTCTTCGCCGTCAGGGCGTCGAAAAGGGCCCAAATGGCCTCCGTCCAGCCCTCGGCGGCTGTCTGCCCGAACTCACACCAAAAGGCACCCAGCGGGCGGGTCTGGGCCAGAAACAGCGGACGCTCTTTGCCCCGCAGGGCAGCCTCCACATCCTGTTCTTCCCCCAGCCAAAGCTGTTCTTTCCGCCCCGGTACATCCACCCGAAGGGCCAGAACGACAGCCCCCAGTAGCGGTTCCTTGGTTACAAAGGCGCATCCTTCCATGTATCCTCCCTTGTATCCTCCCGTGTATCTTCTCCTGTATGCTGCGCTTTTATGGGAATTACAATTTAACAAAAATATGATTACTTATAGCATACCCCAAAAGCCTTGAAATTGCAATTCCCGGATGCTATGCTTGGAACACGAATTTTCTGGTCAAACAGTCTCATGGAGGGGGGCTATAGGGGGTGGCAAGCTATCGCTTACCACCCACCTGTACCGACTGGGAAAGAAGAATATGCTTACAGGAAAGGAGGGGTGCCTGCCACTGAGGTCATCAAGACAAACCTGACAGAGCGATTGCCCAAAACGGCTGTGGAAAGTCTGGCCCGCACATTGCTGCCACAGATGCGAGCCTACTTTGCCAGTGATGAAGGACAAGCCGCCCTGAAACAGTGGCGTGCAGAACGGGAGCAGCAGGGTTGAGAACTCCCGCCGTGCTGGGAAGGGTCTTCCTTCCCAGCCGGTACTCTTTTGCATAGATTCGGCAGAAAAAGTTGTGCAGATTGGTGATAGCTTTCAGCGGGTTCCTGTGGTACTGTGTTGAGCTGAAAAGCCGCACCCATCTGCCGCAACTGATTTTGCAAGCATAGCGTTTGGATATCCACCAAACGCAAACCTTGGGGCGGCGCCCCAAACCCCGCAAGTGACCAGAAGGAGGAATGCCAATGAAAGCAGTCATTTATGCCCGATACAGCAGCGACAACCAGCGAGAGGAAAGCATCGAGGGACAGCTGCGGGAATGCAAGGAATACGCCCAGCGGAACGGCATCCTGGTATTGCAAAGCTACATCGACCGGGCCCTGTCCGCCAAGACGGACAACCGCCCGGAATTTCAGCGGATGATACGAGACAGCGCCAAAGGGCTGTTCGATACGGTACTGGTCTGGAAGCTGGACCGTTTCGCCCGCAACCGGTACGACAGCGCCCGCTACAAATCCCAGCTGAAGAAAAACGGGGTGAAGGTCATCTCTGCGACGGAGCAGATTTCTGATGGCCCAGAGGGTATTATTCTGGAGTCTATGCTGGAGGGCATGGCAGAGTATTACTCAGCGGAACTGGCCCAGAAAATCAATCGAGGGCTGCGTGAAAATGCACTCAAGGGTAAGAACAACGGTGGCAGCATTCCTCTTGGATATCGCTTAGGGGAAGACCACCGCTTGCGGATCGACCCGCTGACTGCGCCGGTGGTGCGGGAAATTTTTCAGCGATACGCAGACGGTGAAACAGTGCGGGAAATCATCGAGGCTCTCAACGAGCGCCATCTGCTGACTCGTAAAGGCCATGAGTTTCGGATGAACAGTTTCAGCAGTCTACTGAAAAACCAGAAGTATATTGGCGAATACCGGTACAAAGATGTGGTGATTCCCGATGCGATCCCCGCAATCGTCCCTAAAGAATTGTTTGAAAGGGTGCAGGAACGAATGAAAAAGAACCAAAGGGCTCCCGCCAGAGCAAAGGCCGAAGAAGAATATCTGTTGACCACCAAGCTGTTCTGCGGTCACTGCGGCCGGATGATGATTGGAGAAAGCGGGAAAGGTCGCAACGGCACCATCCACCGCTATTACAAGTGTGGAGCAGCCAAGCGGCGGCAGGGCTGCCACAAAAAGGCCGTGAAAAAAGACTGGATCGAGCATATCGCCGTGATGTACACTATCCAGCGAGTATTCCAGGATGACCTCATTGCCCAGATCGCAGACGAACTGGTGGCCCTGCAAAATACCGAGGACAACTCCCTGCCCTTGCTGCGCCGTCAGCTGGCCGACACCGAACGGGGCATTGAAAACATGCTCAACGCCATCCAGCAGGGCATCTTCACCAGCAGTACCCGCCAGCGACTGGAGGAACTGGAGCAGCTGCGTGACAATGTGAAAGCCAGCATCCTGCAGGCAGAACTGGAACACCCACAGTACAGCCGGGAGGATATTATCGAGTGGATCTCCCGGTTCCGCTATGGCGACCCGAACGATAAAGCCTACCAGCGGAAGATCATCGACATCTTCCTCAACTCCATCTACGTGTTCGATGACAAGCTGGTCTTCACCTACAACTACAAGAACGGCAGCCAGACTGTGAGTCTGTCCGATATTTTCGCAGCCTTCGGTTCGGATTCCCGGTCCCGTACTCCACCAGAAAAGCGCCAGGCGAACCCATTGGGTTCGCCTGGCGCTTAAATTTTATATATGCGGCGGTCTTATTTACATTTTTACATTTTAATGATCTTCCAAGCATCAATCAGCCGTTCCAGACTCCAGCTGGCATTGGCGGGGCTGGTGGAAGGGAGGCAGCAGGCCGCGCAGCCGATCTGAGGCTCTATGTACCGCTGGTAGAGCGACATGGCTTTTTTCCCGTTGACATAGATTTGCCTGATCTGTCCATGGCTGAGAATTGGAGAGAGATCATTGGGAACCACATTGCGGATACTGCTGTCAGACGAACCGACGATATCACAGGACTGGATCACATCCCACAATGCCACGCCATTTCTTGCTAAAAAGGCTCTCTTTTCCGGGATTGTCTGGGGCGTAGCTTCTTCAAATACGGCGGAGAGTACCCGCCAAAAGCGGTTCTGCGGGTGACCATAAAAGAAACCAATCTCTCTGGATTTGACGGATGGAAAGCTTCCCAAAATTAAAATTGTGGATTTGTCATCGTAAAGTGGTGCTATTGGATGCTGCACTTTGATTCACCTATCTCTATCTGTCTTTGTTTGTGCTGTTAATGAATGACCTAAATTTGAACGCCGGTTAAATGCAGGTATCGTGCCGTTTCGAAACTGTAAGAGCTGAGCGGGCGATCCAGTGCGTCATAGCTATGGGTTGCCACCAGGATCTCTTGACCAGAGAAGCCAGTGACCAGCAAACTGTGGTAAAATTGTCCCGTTCTGTCTCCCAACTGAATCACATCTCCGGGTTCCAGGGCCATGATATCAGCCGTCTGCGCGAAGGGGCCGCTTCCACGATTGTTTACCAGAAACTGATAGAGATACTGTACCCCCGTCCAAGAAGGGGAGCGGTCATCAGAAGAACTGTAATACCACCCAAACGTGGGGGTGTGATTCATCTGGCGGGCACCGGCGAAGATGCACTGCGAGACAAAATTAGTGCAATCTCCGCCTATATTAGAAAAATCATAGTAAGCGGGGTTGCGGTCATAGGCCCACATCCGGGCATATTGCACAGCCTGCTCCCGATCATACGGCCCGGAATATAACACCGCGGACATCACCTCAGGAACAGCTTATGAGGTCCCTTGATGTTGTGTTATTCTGTGCGCTCCGCAATCCGAATTTTTTTCAGTATTGCATAGCGGGGGAGAGAGTGCTGCAATTCCGGATGCGGTTCGCCCTGGATCAGAGGTAAGGCGTAATCAATAAAAGCCTGGTTGACTCCATTGCCGCGCTCATTGATCCACGATAGCGGAACCTTTTTCTCCATATTGGCCACCTCTGACAAGCTGACCGCAGTTGTCGTACAATGATAGGGCTGCCCGACAGAGCGTTCAAACCCAATCATCAGTCCGGAGCCGCCCGCCAAGGCGCTTTGAACTGCCGCTCTGCCCGCAGCGTACGCTTCCTCAATATCGGTTTCAGAGGCAATATGGACGGCACAGCGCTGGATCAGTGATAATTCTATGCCTCTGGCCTTGTACCCCAGGCGTTTTTTGACGATATCGGCCAGCAGCACGCCCAGACCGCCCAGCTGAACATGGCCGAAGCCGTCCGCTGCGGCTGTTTGGACTTCATTGATGTAAGAGCCGTCTGCGTAATGGATTCCCTCTGAGACGGCAACGACGCAATTTCCCTTGGATTTGACTGTATTGCTGACATCCTCCAGAAATGCATCCATGCTGAAATCACGTTCCGGCAGGTAGATTAGATCAGGGCCCTGACCTACCACGCCGGCCAGGGCAGAGGCTCCGGCCAGCCACCCTGCATGCCGGCCCATAATTTCCACAATGTTGACCGTTGGGGTCTGATAGACCTGGGTATCCTGCCGCAGTTCTGCGCAGCTGGTGGCAATCAACTTAGCGGCAGAACCATAGCCGGGACAGTGATCTGTCCCGACCAAATCGTTGTCAATGGTCTTCGGTATTCCGATAATCCGGCAGGGATAAGCCGCCTGCATCATATAACGGGAAATTTTGTGGCAGGTATCCATGGAGTCATTTCCGCCAATATAGAAGAAATAGCGCACATTATATTTCTGGAAAATGTCCAGAATACGCCGAAGCTCCGTCGGATCCCGATCAGGATCTGCAAGTTTATGGCGGCAGGAGCCAAACGCAGAGGAGGGCGTATAGCGAAGCCGCTCCAATTCCGCAGGATCTTCCATGCCCAGATCAAAGAGGCGGTCATTCAATATGCCGGTAATGCCATTTTCCGCGCCAAGTACCCGTGTGATCGCGTCAGAGGACAATGCGGTCTGGAGGGCCCCCAGGGCGCTGGCATTGATCGCGCTGGTAGGACCTCCGGACTGACCGATGATGCAGGATCCGTGTAAAGCCTCCATACAGAATGCTCCTTTGTGGTTATATTTGATTGAAAAAGTAGTAAAATAAAAGATATTTTGTAAAAATACTTTCTTTTTCTGCCTAGAAAATTATAGCATATCCTCTTGCATTAGGCAAGATCCTATGTTAAAATGAAAATAATTCAAGGAAAGGGAGTGTCTGTGATGCCTTTTGTCACGACGACCGAAATGTTCCGCAAGGCCTACGAGGGCGGTTACGCCATCGGTGCCTTCAATGCCAACAATATGGAGATTATCCAGGGAATTACAGAGGCGGCAAAAGAGTGCCGTGCTCCTGTGATCCTCCAGGTCTCTCCCAGTGCCATGCGCTATGCCAATGCCACTTATCTTGTCAAGCTGATTGAGGCGGCAGAAATTGAAACTGGACTGCCCATCGCCCTGCATCTGGATCACGGCGACTCCTTTGAAACCTGTAAGGAGTGCATCGAATATGGGTTCACCTCCGTTATGATTGACGCTTCGTCCAAGCCGTTCAATGAAAATGTTGAGGTTACCCGTAAGGTAGTGGAGTACGCCCATGATCACGGCGTTGTTGTCGAGGCAGAGCTGGGCGCATTGGCCGGTGTGGAGGACGAGGTGGTTGTCTCCGAGGAGCACTCCTGCTATACCGATCCCAACGAAGTGGAAGAATTTGTTCAGAGAACCGGGATTGACTCCCTGGCAATCGCCATCGGAACTTCCCATGGAGCCTATAAGTTCAAGCCCGGCACCAAGCCTCAGCTGCGTTTTGACATCCTGGAGGAGGTCTCCCGCCGTCTGCCCGGCTTCCCGATCGTGCTGCACGGCGCGTCCGCTGTGCCCCCCGAATACGTCCGCATGGTCAATGAAAATGGCGGCAGTATGCCTGATGCCATCGGCATCCCTGAGGAACAGCTGCGCAAGGCTGCCAGCATGGCGGTTTGCAAAATCAACATTGACTCTGATATGCGTCTCGCGCTGACCGGCTCCATTCGTAAGTATTTCAACGATCATCCTTCGGAGTTCGATCCCCGCAAGTATCTCTCCGTTGCCAGAGACAATATCCGCAGCGTGGTCAAGCACAAGATTGTCGATGTCCTCGGGTGCGACAACAAGATTTAAGTATTATCCTTTTCATCTTCATTATGCTCCGGCGAGATGTCAGTGAATCTCGCCGGAGCGTTTTAACAGCAGGGGAGGGGCGCTGAAATGCACGACATACGGAAAGAGACCCGAAAACGCCTGGAAATTTGCGATTGTAATGTGATACACGAAGACGTTGTCGCGCGGGTCAGAGAGCAGATGCCTGAAGAAGAGCCGATTTACGAGGTGGCAGATCTTTTCAAAGTGTTTGGCGACTCCACCCGGGCCAGAATTATCTGTGCGCTGTCCATTTCAGAGCTGTGTGTGTGTGATCTGTCCGCGTTGCTGGATTTGTCTCAATCTGCGATCTCCCACCAGCTCCGTACACTAAAGCAGGCGCGCATTGTCAGAAACCGTCGCAGCGGAAAAGTGGTCTACTATTCATTGGATGACGAGCATATCAAGGCCCTCTTTGGCGTAGCATTTGAGCATGTGATGGAAGAGGAATAAAAAGGAAAAAGATGATGCCGTTTTATGGGGCATCATCCTTTTTTTCTGCCTTTTTCACATGAGCCAATGGGTTTGCCTGGGCGGCAATGCGCAGATCAGCGTTGTCTACATGGGTGTAAATCTGCGTGGTATTTAAATGGTCATGTCCCAAAATTTCCTGAAGTGTCCGCACGTCCACACCGTTCTGCAACATTAAAGTAGCGGCGGTGTGTCTCAGCTTGTGGGCCGAATACTGGCTGCTGTCCAAGCCCGCCTCGCTCAAATGCTTCTTGACCAGTAAATGCACGGCGGATTTAGAGATCCTGGTGCGCTGGCTGGAGATAAACAAAGCCTTGGCATCCAACGGATGCATAGCGTCACGAAATGGCAGATAATCCTGAATGGCCGCCTTACATGCCTCATTCAAAAACAGAATCCGCTCTTTATTGCCTTTGCCCAGTACACGGATATAATCGCCGTGAATATCCGATAGGTTAAGGGAAACTAACTCCGAAATTCTGAGCCCACAGTTTAAAAAAAGCATGAGAATGCAATAATCCCGCAGCTGATAGCGTCCCTGGACTGAATTAAGCAGTTGAAGACTTTCTTCGAGAGAGAGATACTTTGGCAGCGCTTTCATAATTTTCGGCGGATCCAGATCTTCCACGGGATTAAAGGAGAGCTGATGCGTTTTGTTTGTCATGTACTTAAAAAAAGAGCGGATGGTAGAGACTTTGCGGGCGCGAGATGCTGCGTTTAATCCGCGCTCACGGCTGAGAAACGTGAGATAGTCATAGATGTCATTCAGCGTGATATCTGTAATAAACTGAATATCGATATCGCGAATGGAAATCTCATCAAACGGGACGTCATCCGGCACCAAACCTTTGCGTAATTTCAAATAGCGGAACATGGTGCGCAGATCCAAATAGTACTCATCCACCGTTTTTTCTGAGTGTCCGCGGACCGTCTCATGATAGGATAGAAAGTCACAGAGAATATCAGGTGCGTCAATGCGATAATCCAGCATATCTATTACTGGCGAAAACAGCGATTTTCGAATAACGCCGTTTAAACGCCTCTTCTTTCTAAACAAAATTTTTATTTTGTTTAGAAAGTGGAGAGCACGCCAAACCTCCCTTTTTCAAGTCTACAAGATAGCAGCCAAAGCTTCCCGAATATTCTTCACCGGGATCAGATGGAGCCCGTCAATTTGTATCGCCTTTCCCAGAATACTGCTGGGCACAATGACTTTCCGGAACCCCAGACGATGAATTTCAGACAGGCGTTGATTCACTGAACTCACACTGCGCAATTCACCTGTCAGGCCGACTTCACCTATCGCGGCAAGATCATAGGGCAAAGGCTTGTCCCGAAAGCTGGATGCCAGCGCCAGCACAGCGGCGAGATCGGCCGCAGGCTCATCCACATACAGTCCGCCGATTACATTGACATAGGCGTCGCATCCCCCAACCAGCAGGCCACCCCGTTTTTCCAATACCGCCAGCAACAGCATCGCCCGATTGTAGTCCAGTCCGTTGCTGGTCCTGCGGGGATTGGAATAGCTGCTGGGGGCAATCAAAGCCTGAATCTCTGCCAATACAGGCCGGTTTCCCTCCATAATGCAGGTAACGCAGTTTCCTGGGGCGTTTTCCGGCCTGGATGCCAACAGCATTTCTGAAGGGTTTGGAATCTCCCGCAGCCCCTCATCCAGCATTTCAAAAACACCGATCTCATTGGTGGCACCAAAACGGTTTTTTGCAGCGCGCAGGATACGGACCGCCACATGCTGATCTCCCTCAAAGTAGAGCACACAGTCTACCATATGCTCCAGTACCTTAGGACCCGCAATGGATCCCTCTTTGTTGATGTGGCCAATCACAAAAACGGTCACATCTTCTGTTTTGGCCAAATTCATCAGCGCAGTGGTACACTGTTTCACTTGGCTGATGCTGCCGGGAGCAGTCTCAGAGCTGCCGATGCTCATCGTCTGAATGGAGTCAATAATTAAAATATCCGGCTTGATCTCATGAACGGACTCAATGACATCCTCCAGACCTGTCTCACTGAGCAGATATAACCGCTCCCCTGCCACGCCCAGTCTTTGGGCGCGCAGTTTAATCTGCCGGGGAGATTCCTCTCCAGAGGCATACAGCACCGTGCATTTCCTGCATAATTCGTTGCAAATCTGCAGCATCAATGTGGATTTTCCAATACCAGGAGCGCCGCCGATCAGTACCAACGACCCTTTGACCGCCCCGCCGCCCAGCACCCGGTCCAACTCATTCATTCCAGTCTGAAAACGCAGCTCATCTGTCGTTTCGATTTCCTTGAGACGCTGCGCTTTTGCACCAGTGCCGGCATAACCAGACCCGCTGCGTTTTCCAGCGCCCCCCTTCCCCTGGGCAGGCTGCTCTACAATGGTATTCCAGCTGCCGCAGGCCGGACACTGTCCCTGCCATCGCAGCGTCTCATTTCCGCACTGGGTGCAGTAAAACATTGTTTTTGCTTTGGCCATTGAAATCATTCCTCTATTCATGGAAATCGTAAGTCAAATAGGACGCCAAAATGGTCATGGCCAACTGGAGTTGATAGTCGGCCCTCTCTAAGCGCTCTGCCTCTTCCCGGTTGGAAATAAAGCCGCATTCCACCAGAATTGCCGGACAAGAGACATGATTCATCAGATAGATATCACTGGAGATTTGCTTCGATTGACGGTGATTTTCAGGATCAAGACAAGATACCAAAAGCTGCTGGCAGTAAACACCCCACGCTTCACTTGGTTCTGTCGGAGCATAGAACACTTGGGCGCCCCAGTTGGATGCACCGGCAAAGTAATTCTGATGGATACTGATCAGAAAGGCGTTTTCAGTCTGTTCTATGAGCTTAACACGATTTCGGAGATCAGTCTGCTTCATTTTTGCCAATGTATCAGCGTTGGGATCTCGCAGCGAAGCATCCTTTTCCCGGGTCAGGAGCGCGTCCACGCCGAACAGGCCGCAGAGCTGCTGCATTTTCAGCACGATCTCCAGATTGATTTGACTTTCCTGGGTGCCGGTTACGGATACCGCTCCCCCATCCTCTCCCCCATGGCCTGCGTCCAGTATCAATACCTGACCTTGGAAGCGCTGGGGCTGAAAACAGGAATCAGAAGTCTGATACCAGGGAAAACACGCCAAACAAACTGCTCCTAACAGCAACAGCACAGCAAGATTCACTTTTCCTCTGTTGCGGTTCCATTTCATACGCATCACCGGTAAACGATATGCGTCTGGGGCAACAGGAAGAACTTTATGGAATGTACCAGTCGATGGGAGCAGTTCCCTGTGCGGTCAAAAAATCATTGACCTGGCTGAAGGGACGGCTGCCAAAGAACCCTCTGCTGGCGGAGAGTGGACTGGGATGATTCGACTTTAAGATCAGACGGGGATACGCTCCAGCCCCCAATCGGTTCTCCTTTTCTTTCTTCTGGGCCGACTTCCCCCATAAAATGTACGCGACAGGGCATTTTTGACGCTCTACAATGTCAATGATACAGGAGGTGAATTGTTCCCACCCCCAGCCCTTGTGACTGTTCGCCTGGCCTTCAAAGACAGTCAACACGCTGTTCAGCAGGAGCACGCCCTGGGCAGCCCAGGATTCCAGGCTGCCATGATCCGGAATCGGCAATCCCAGATCCGCATGAAGTTCCTGATAGATGTTTCGAAGAGATCTGGGAATGGGAGTTCCTTTATGTACCGAAAAGCTGAGGCCCTGGGCTTGCCCCTCCTCGTGATAGGGATCCTGTCCTAAAATAACGCATTTCACCGCTTCCGGCGGTGTGAGCCGCAGTGCAGTAAACAGTTCATCACGGGGCGGAAAGACCCTCGGTTGTCCCATATTGTATGCGCTCTCAACACGATTTGTCAACTCTGCATACCAAGATTGCTGTTGCAGCGGCTGCAGATAAGGGGCCCAAGCGCCCAAATCCTGTTCGGAAAAAGTCATTTTGTTCTCCCCCTGTCCGGTTGACATACGTTAGAGAAACAGGCTATAATGGCCCGTATCAAATCCATACATCGGAGTGAGAAAATGGTTAAGTTCTTTGATTTGGATGGCACAATCCTGGACTCCAACGGCATCTGGCGTCAGGTGGATGAAATCTTTGTCGGTCGCTATGGTTTTGAATTGACAGACGAGTACAACGAGTATGTGGCACACGCCATCTTCCCTGATGCAGCCCAGTTTACCAAAGCTTATTATCATTTGGACGTCACTGAGGAAGAAATTATGTCCGCCTGGTATGAATTGGCCTACAATGCCTATGCGGAGCAGCTGCAGCTAAAACCAGGCGTCAGAGAGTATTTGGAGCAATGCGCCGCTCAGGGCGAACGAATGGTGCTTTATACATCCAGCGAGCCGTCCCTCTGCAAAGCGGCATTGGCCCATCATCAACTGACGTCTTTTTTTGAGCAGCTGTTTTTCGCGCAAGAATTAGGATGGGAAAAGAAGTATTCTGCTTCCTTTCTCCAGCTGAGTCTCAGACTGGGGGAACCGCCGGAGCAATGCCTGCTCTTGGATGACTCGCCTCTTGCCTGTACCTCAGCCAAAAATGCTGGCTGGCAGGTGGTTGGTGTACTGGATCCGTTTTTTTTCCACCAAAGCAACCAGATGAAGCGGTTGTGTGACCGCGTGATTACTGATTTTTCTCAGCTGCTTTCCGAGTAATTGACCGAAAGAGCACCGCAGAACGCGGTGCTCTGTTTGTTCAAAGCTGCTGGAGCACTGAATTTACCTTTTGAACAAAATTTTGATAGGTGAGCTCCTGTTCAAAAAATGCCCTTGCTGCAAGGCGCATCTGGGCCTGATCTGAAAGGCCCCCATTGGGTATCCCCTCTCCGCTCCAGTTCAGGCCAAAGCCGTACTGATCGATCAAATCCCAAGTATCACCTGGGATGGTGTTAATCAAAGGTAACCCACCCGCCAGATAATCAATACTCTTCATGGTCAGTCCCACACAGACGGTAGGCTTCATAACATTTAATCCGAAATGACACTGATTAAAGATCGCCTGCTTTTCGGCCGTATCATAAATGGAGCCATGATCTACCACTTTGGCTCCTGTCTTCTGGGCCGCGGCAAGCAGCTGCTCTTTCCGCTCTCCCGCACCAATAACGTGGAGGCAAACCTGCCGCAGTGATTGCAGCGAACTCAGAATGGAAGCAATTGCATCCATGTCAATGATGTGATTGATGGATCCCAGGTAACACAGGGAAATGCAATCCTCCGGCAACTGGGGAGTGCGGTCAAGCTGAAACGATTCTGCCGGTTTGCAAAGATAAATGGTGGAAGCCCGCTCTGTTTGCGACAAGTTCAACCGCTTTTGAAACAGATTGCATTCCGTCACAATATAGTCCGCTTCCGGCAGATTCCTGTCCCGAAGCGCCTGCCACAGTTGAAACGGGGGCAGTTTCTTGAGACCTCCCAAGGGAAAACTTTCGGGCCACAGGTCGTTGACGTCAAAAATAAGCTTCGTCTGGGGATGGCTGCGCTTGAACTCGGCACAGCGCTTGACCAGGGAATTGGGCGGTACAATCGCCCAAACCAAATCCCATTTCCCCTGTTCCAATTCCCGCTGGATGGATGAGGCATACACATAGTGGGAATACATGCGCCGGAGCGACAAATTTTTGCGGTAAGATACCGCATGCACCAAGGTAAAACCGTCCAATTCGTCGGTGCGGTATGATTTGCTCACATGCTGAAAATCAGAGAGAAATGCAGTGACCTGATCTCCTCTGTCCAAAAACAGTTTAACCAGGGCCTTTTGGCGATCCAAAAAAGTATCAAAGCAGCTGATGATAGCAACATTCATAAGATCGCCTTCCTATCTCTTTTCCTTTACTGTTTCGGCCGTCTCTCTGCCTCGTGCAGCTCTCCGGTTCCGCCTTCTACAACCCCTTTTCGTCCCAGCACATAGGCAAACGAGCCAAAGAAGCATTTCAAATCAAATGCAAAACTGAGGTGTTTTGCATAGTAACCGTCCAATTGTGCCTTTACGTCGATCTCCAATTCGTCACGTCCGTTAATCTGGGCCCAGCCAGTCAAGCCCGGACGAACCCCATTGGCCTGAAAACGGTCTCGGGCAGCGATTAAATCGTCTTGATTCCACAGTGCCGGCCGGGGGCCGACAAAACTCATCTGTCCGATAAAAATATTCCAGAGCTGCGGAAGCTCGTCCAAGGAGGTCTTTCGCAGGAAACGTCCGGTTCGGGTGATATATTGGTCCGGATTTTTCAGCAGATGCGTGGGCATATCATGTGGGGTGTCCACGCGCATCGTGCGGAATTTTAAGATGGAAAAAGTCGTTTTGTTCACGCCGATTCGCTTCTGCCGGAATAAGACCGGGCCCTTTGAGTCCAATTTAATGGCAAGGACCAAAATCAAAAGGATTGGCGACAAGACAATTGTAATCAATGCGGAGAGGATTAAATCGATCAGGCGTTTCACCACTCGATTATAGATACGCTCTTCCCGCGGCCGTGCATTATACATAATTCTCTCCTGACCGGTCAGTCCTCGGTCTGCAGCTCCAGAATGCTTCCCGAAATCTGCAATTCAGTAGCAGCCTGCTCCAAGATGAACTCAATCTGGCTGTCATCGCCATTAAAATACCATGATTTCTTTACGTTGGTTCCATTTGACCCAGTTACTTTTATATCTATAGGAACCCCATCTGCTTTAACTTCAAGAGAACGTAACAGACACGGAGTATAAACTACAGGATCAAAGCGAAAATGCTTGCAGGGCCTGTCCAGATGAAAGCTGTGGTGAAACTCTTTTCCGTCCATCCTGACACTCTCGTGCAGGCACGTCTCTTCGCAGAAACCATTGCCGCGATCATAATAGAGCGCAGAGATTTCCTCTTTGACCCCCGGTTTGCCCTGATATGCGGCACAGACGTCGCTGGCCTCCCCTATCATTTTGACCTCTCCGTGATCCAGCCAAACGACCCGATTGCACATTTCTTCAATTTGAGTGATGGAATGGGAGACAAATAACACGGTGGTACCTCCGCTCATCATCTCCAGCATCCTCTGTTTGCTCTTCTCCTGAAAGTTGGCGTCTCCCACCGCCAGGATTTCGTCGACAATCATGATTTCAGGGTGCACAACCGTTGCAATGGAAAAGGCAAGGCGCATCAACATACCGGAGGAATAATTCCGGATAGGCATTTCGATAAATTCACCCAACTCGGAAAATTCCAGAATTTCATCATACTTTTCCTTCAGGAATTCCTCGGAATATCCCAGGATGGCGCCATTCAAAAAGATGTTCTCCCGGCCCGTGAGATCGTAGTCAAAACCGCTGCCCAGCTCCAACATGGGGACAATATTGCCATGGGCTTCTACACATCCCTTGGTAGGGTTTAAAATACCGGAAATGACTTTTAAAATGGTAGATTTACCGGCCCCGTTATGGCCGATAATGCCGACGACCTCCCCTTTCATCACGTCAAAAGAGACATCGGTTAAGGCCCAGAACTCTTTACGTTTGATTTTTTTTGTGACAAACTGAACAAAGAATTCCTTCAGACTGTTTATCTTATCTCCCGTCATATTAAACCGCATGGAGACATTTTTTACTTCGATCATCTTTTCCATCATAGCACCACCTTAGAGATACAGAACAAAGTCCTTTTCCTTTCGGTTAAAGAGCCAGACTCCGAACACCAGCGGTACAACTGCGACTAAAAGGCAGGCAAAATAGGACATCGGGCCAGGAGAAACCCGGTCGATGAGTACGCAGCGGGCAAAGGAGATGAGCTGATAGAGCGGGTTCAGCCGGTAAATGCTGAGAAGACTGGCGGGAATGATGCTCTCGGGGTAGAAAATGGGGGTGCAGTACATCCAGATCATGCTCACCACACTCCACAAAAACTGCGTGTCCCGGAAATAGACCATCAAGGTGGAGAGTATATAGGAGATGCCCAGGGAAAAGCCCATCAGACACAGCAGGTTGAAAACGAGCAGCAGCCAGGAAAACGCGGGGTAAACGCCGGTACAGATTGCGACCAAAAATAGTGGGATCAGCGACAGCGCCACATTGATTGTGGAGGAAAGCATTCTGGAGAGTGGATAAATATATTTGGGTACATAGACCTTTGTGATCAGAGGGGCGTTGGACGTAATCGAAGTCATGCCCACAGAGGTGGTCTCATTGAAGAAGTTGAACAGCACGATACCGGAGAGCAAATAGACCGGATAGTGCGGGATGGAGGAACTGAACAGCGTGGAAAACACCACATATTGCACCAGCATGGTGAGAAGCGGATTCAGAAAGCTCCAAAACACACCCAGGACAGAGCGTCGGTACTTGGTCTTAAAATCTCTGGAGACCAATTGTTTGATCAGGAACTCATACCGGTTCAGAGAACGGATGAAGTTCAGCGTGGCGCTCTTCTTCCCCAGCTTTTCCTTTCGCAGAATGACCGCTGCATAAACGCACAGCAGGACAAAAACACCTGCGGCGATCAGCCAATAGTATTGGCCAAACCAGAGGCGGATCTGGCTGATCTGAGAGAAATAAAGAATGCCTTCCAGTTTTGTCTCACCTATGGAGACCTTCTGGTCGTCCGAATAGCTCTGGATCACAGTTCCCCGCCCTGCGCTGATGCTGTTCCCATAAAAGACAGAGACGGCGTTGGAAGGTGCCGCGTCAGAGGTGATAACCAGCTGAGCAGTTTCCCCGCCACGGTCTTGTATAGGCTGGTCCAGTACGATGGTCTGCACAGCATTGTCCTGCAGCTCCGCCGCAGAAATCACATTTTCCGCCAGCAGAGCACCGTTGGAATCATAAATCTGCAGATTGACGGAAGATGTGTTCTGTCTGGCATAGGTAGTAAACTGAAGCTGATACTGGATAACCCGGTCCGAAGCAATTGTGAAATTCTGGCGCACGGGACGATCCGCTGTGATTTCGCCCACAGCGGCCGCAGCATCAATTGTAGAGGAAGCAGTGGTTTTGTAATTGAAGGAGTCCCCGGCTATGAAATAAAGTGCCACAGCAAAGACAACAAACCCTGCCAACATGGATAGACACAGCTTTTTGAGGTTATTTTTTTTCCGCATAATCATATACCTTCCATATTTATGATGGTAAAAGTAGTATATAAAATATCGTGTTATTCTACCACATAGGACAGAGAAAAGCAAGCGGACACCATTCTGCGCCGCATTCGAGAAAAAGAACTGCCTCGTACCTGTCGTACGGGCAGTTCTTTTTTCTTTATGAAACCGGTACGGAAGATACCAATTTTGCGTGGACAACCAGGCGATCTTCTCCGGAGCAGGTGGAGAGCGTCAGAATATTATCCCCCTCAGCGACATCAACGCCTGTGTCATAAATAGATTGATTTTTCATGCGGTCCAGTGCCCCAGCAAATGAACTGTCCTGCCATGACCACAAAGTATAAGTATCCGCGTCATCGGGATTGACATAGCGAATGGAAAAGATCTGATAGGTTCTGGTTTCCGTGGGAAGATAGACGGTGACCGTACCGCCGTTTTCCTCATAGAAGGAGGCGTCGGTATATTTCTTCAATCCGCCAAACATACTGCCATCTTTCATATTGTGCCCATAGATCAGCAAATAGTCATCAGAAAGATCGGCAGCGTTTTTAGCCTCCAAAAAAATAGCGCCGTAACGACTGTCCTGTCCATCCCACGAATGATTCAAAAAATAACTGTCATCCTGATACCGCATGACGGGGTAGTTGATGACATCAATGCCGGAAACCTGAATCCAGGCGACGGCATAAGGTGATGCCGCCTGCAGGGATGCGAAGTCCACAGTATAGGCCGGGGCGGTGACTGTCTCCTCCCCATCGCTGGAGATTTCCCCGTTGGATACCCCTGAGTCGATCTCACTCACATATTGAGCCGACACATTTTTGCTGGATTGGCTGATTTGATAGCTCTCCAAGGCAATTCGAATCAGATAGATGGAAGAACAGATAATCACGATAATGCAGATGATCATGGCAATCCAGCGAAGCAAAGAACCGACAGAAAAGCGCTTTTTTTTCATAGATCTTCCCCATTTCACATAAACCGGCTTTGTCTGAAGCCAAGTACGTAAAAAGACCCGAGTATCAATCTGGTGATACTCGGGTCTTTGGCAGCGGGAGAAGGATTCGAACCCTCACATACAGAGTCAGAGTCTGCTGTGCTACCCTTACACAATCCCGCTATATTCCTGTGTTCGCACCCGCATTCGCTAGCGAACAGTGAGTATTATACCAGAACAAATCAATTTGTCAAGAGGAAATACAAAAAAATTCACATGTAATTATTTTGCAAAAGGAATACAGAAAAAATTGCAGCAAATGCGTGGTCATAGGGACGATGCTCATCACTGTCCCGCTAAGATCGCACGCCAGGTTGCACTCATCCAGCGCAGCACCGCAACGTATTTTCAACATAAAATAGAGCATGGGAGGAGGCGTCGCAATGAAAATAAAGCTGTCAGACCAACTATACGACGTACTGAGATGGGTAGTTGCATTGGTTTTGCCCGCATTGGCAACGCTGTACGTCGCTTTGGCCACCGTGTGGGGATGGCCATACCCCCAGGAAACTGCAACGACAATCACTGCGGTCGACACATTTTTGGGCGCCATACTTTGCATCGGCACAAATTATAGCACCAGCGGCAAGAAAAAGAAAGATTCCGATCCAACTGTCTAGGCTTTAAAAATCGTTGCTTTCCCAAGGCACCACGCTTGTTTTCACCCATATCTGTTTACCCTTGTTTTGTCTTTTGGAAAAACAAGGGCAATCTGTATCCTCTGCGAAGCACTTCAAAAATAGAACAAGTCTTCAAACTTTTTATCCAACGCAATACAGAGAATCAGCGCCAATTTCGCTGTGGGATTGAACTGACCCGTTTCAATGGAGCTGATCGTGTTCCGAGACACGCCAACCAGTTCCGCCAGCTGGCTCTGTGATAATTTCAATTCTGCCCGCGCTTCTTTCAGTCGATTTTTTAATATCAGTTTTTCATCCATATCCTCCACCGCCTTACAAGATCGCGGAAGATATAATCAGATTATAGATATGGCAGCCGGACATCAGAGATACAAATATTGTTTGGACGATTGCCATCACAAAATCGTGCTTAAGGTGAAGTTTTATATATTTCACCCAATAGATCGTCATATTCGCGCTGAAAATAAGCGCCCACAGCCCAAGTTGATCCCTTCGCCGACAAATATCTGTGTCACGAAAAAGAGCGCCGCAAAAGCCATTTGGACTACGACTGCACTTCTGCTTGCCTGCTTTAAGACTTCCTGCTCATATACGTCCTGGTTCTTATTTTCCGCTCTGCTTTTTGCCAAAATCTCGTCCTTGTTCATAACAGAACCCTCCTTCGGAAACTGCCAAGTTTTCTTGGCGCATCTTCATTTTAGTATTGCCAAGTACACTTGTCAATAGATTTTGCAAAGTTTTCTTGGAATTTTGACAACCAAGATGCTTTTGAGTCAAAAAGAAAAGAGGGGCAAGGTGTTTAGACCTTTACCCCTCTCAGAAAGGACAGCCATATTTTAACGGGTGGTGCAAGACAGGGCTACAATCCCCCATCCGTTCATATCAAAGCCTGCTGTTCATGTAATACATACACTCACTTAACCAATAAAACGCATCAACAGCGTATTGGTTTGTTCCGGCTGCTCCTGCTGCACCCAGTGGCCAGCGCCAGGAATAAAATAACACCCGCGAAAATCGCCGCAAATGCGCTGAGCCATTGCATCCAAAGCCCCGGGGAGCTGGTAGGGACACCAGTCTGCACAACCGGCCACAAACCAGGTGGGCACATCAATGGCACGGCCGGAGAAAAGCGCAAGCTCCCGACTGTTCAGGCCGTTGGTGCCACAGCGGTACCAGTTCAGGCCGCCCTGAAACCCGGTTCGACGGTATTCATCCGTATAGACCTGCAGTTCCCTCTCTGTCAGCCAAGCACAAGTTCGCACATGCTCCTCATCGGGCATAAACGGTGCGACGCTGGCCGGCATATCCATGTCCCGATCCATGATATAATACGTTGGCATCTTTGCCGCTTCCTCCGCCGTCCACGCCCGCAGCGGAACAGGCGCGTTTCCGTTCCAGTCAGCGCTTTTATAATGGAAATAAGCCCGAAGAAAACTGTGCAGTCCCTGCGGCGCGGAGCACAGGTCATGATCTGCCTGCCGAGTGGAGTAGTAAAGCTGATAGTGTTTACGCGGGCGGGGCAATTTATCCAACGCACGATGGATAGGGTCCTCCTGGAATGCGGTGATCTCCTGCTCTGCGCCCAGCTTTCGCATCGGAGGACCAGGATAAGGGGCGGACATCAGAACCAAGGACCGAAAGAGATCCGGCCGGATCAGGGCGGCGGTCGCCGCCACCTGGACTCCGGAATCGTGGCCCACAATCGCCTGCACCTGCCGGTATCCCAGCGCTGTGACCAGCTCCACAATATCACACACCAGGTTTAAAATACCAAAGGTCGTCAGGTCAATATCATATCCATCAGCCCATCCGGTAGTCCGGCCGTAGCCGCGCTGGTCCGGTGCAATCACATGGAATCCATGGGCGGCCAGAGGAAGCATATTTTTCCGCCAACTGTACGCCAATTCCGGAAATCCATGCAATAACACAACGCAGGGACGGTTGGGCGTCTCGTAACCTGCCTCCAGGAAGTGCATTCTCAGCCCGTTGACGTTCACGTAGCGGGACCGAATTCCCGCAGGCAGCGTATCGCACGTCAATGGAGGCAGCACTCCATGGAAGGCCGTATGTTCCGTATTTGCATTCAATCCGCCCAGCTCCTCTCTTCCGCGCCTAAGCTGTCAGAAACAGAATTAAACCGTCAATTCCACTGCCTCAGCATTCAATGCATCGGCATACTTATCCAACACCGGCTGGATGTCATCCCGCAGAAATTCTTCCACCTGCTGAGGGCAGCGGCCAATATAAAGGGAGGGATCCATATGCGCCGAAATCTCCTCAAGCGTCATGCCGAACATGGGATTCTGGGCGATGAGCTGGAGCAGATTGTTCTCTCCGCCCTCTTCCTTGACCACCCGGCCGGCCTCCAGGGACATTTTGCGGATTTCTTCGTGAAGTACCTGCCGGTCGCCGCCGCGCCGCACCGCATCCATCATAATATTTTCAGAGGCCATAAAGGGCAGCTCTTCCTGAATATGCTTCGCAATCACCTTTTCATGGACAATCAGACCGGAAGCCACATTCAGATAGATATTCAGAATGGCGTCAACAGCCAGGAACGCCTCAGGAACTGAGATGCGCTTGTTGGCAGAATCGTCCAAAGTGCGCTCAAACCACTGGGTGGCCGAGGTAATCGCCGGATTGGCGGCGTCGGCAATGACATACCGGGCCAAAGAGCAGATGCGTTCGCTGCGCATGGGGTTGCGCTTATAGGGCATCGCAGAAGAACCAATCTGATTCTTCTCAAAGGGTTCCTCGATCTCCTTCATATGGCAGAGCAGCCGGATATCAGTGGCAAATTTAGAGGCAGACTGAGCAATGCCGGAAAGTGTGGAGACCACAGCGGCATCCGTCTTGCGGGAGTAGGTCTGTCCCGAAACGGGTACGACCGAGGCAAACCCCATCTCGCGGGCAATCTTCCGTTCCAGCTCCTTCACTTTGTCAGTATCCCCGTCAAACAGCTCCATAAAGCTGGCCTGAGTGCCGGTTGTACCCTTGCTGCCCAGCAATATCAGGCTGTCAATGCGGAACTCCACTTCTTCCAGGTCCATCAGCAATTCATTCATCCACAGGGTAGCCCGCTTCCCCACCGTCACCATCTGTGCGGCCTGGAAATGAGTATAGCCCAGCGTGGGCAGCGCTTTATATTGGTCGGCAAATTTACCCAGCGCCGCAAGTACCTGAACCAGCTTGTTGCGGACGAGCTCCAGGCCCTCCCGCATCAGGATGATGTCCGTATTATCTCCCACATAACAGCTGGTGGCCCCCAGGTGAATGATACCTGCCGCCTTGGGGCACTGATGTCCATAGGTGTGGACGTGCGCCATGACATCGTGGCGCAGCTTACGCTCCTCAGCTGCGGCCATCTCATAGTCAATATCGGTCACATGGGCCTCCATCTCGTCGATCATTTCCTGGGTAATCGTAGGAGTACCATCCTCATTGGTCAGGCCAAGCTCCATCTCAGCCCGGGCCAGAGCGATCCAGAGGCGCCGCCAAGTGGAAAACTTCTTATCCGGCGAAAAAATATACAGCATTTCTTTGCTGGCATAGCGGGAGGCCAAAGGGCTCTCATAGGTATCTCTCATATTTGCTGCTCCTTTATCTTTCTTAAGTCTGTTTTGCAGGGATGGGATAAAATACATCGCACTTATTATAACATGGAGGGCAATCATTGAAAACAGAAATACAGGCAAAATCCAAAATGCGTTGCACAAAAAAGCGATGCCCGATGATCGGGCATCGCTTTTCAATAGCCGTGTTGCGATCTCAGTCAGCCAGGAACCGCTCCAACCGGTCCAGGCCTTCCTTGATATGTTCCATAGAGGTGGCATAAGACCAGCGCAGATATCCCTCAGCGCCGAAGGCAATGCCCGGCACCACAGCGACCAGCCCCTTCTCCAGGAAGGCCGTGGCAAAATCGGAGGAATTGTTGATTTTTACGCCTTTGATGGTCTTCCCCAGAAGTTCTTTGATGTTCATAAAGATATAGAATGCGCCGTCCGGTTCCAGGCAGCTGACCCCGGGGATATTCTTCACCCGTTCGACGAAATACTTGCGCCGCTCATCAAAGGCCTTCTTCATCTCAAAGCTGGGCTCCTGGCTCTCGGCAAAGGCGGCCAGCGCAGCCTGCTGTGAAATGCTGCAGGGAGAACCGGTAGACTGGCTGAGATAGGTGCTCATCGCCTTTGCGATCTCTGCGTTTGCGGCAGCGTAGCCAATGCGCCAGCCGGTCATGGCATAGGACTTGGAGGCCCCGTTGATCATAATGGTGCGCTCCTGCAAATCCTCACTGAGGGAGGCAATGCTGACAAAAGGCTTGTCATAGCAGAGCATGTAGTAAATCTCGTCGCTGATGACATAGAGGTCATAGCGCTCAATTACATTGGCCAGAGCCTGCAGCTCTTCCCTGCTGTACACCATGCCGGTGGGGTTGGAGGGATTGGTCAGAATTACCGCCTTGGTGCGGGGCGTGATGGCATCGCTGAGCATTTCAGCCGTCAGCTTGAAGCCGGTCTCCTCTGTGGTCTCAACAATGATGGGAACGCCGCCGGACATGCGGATGGCCTCGGCATAGGTCACCCAATAGGGCGCGGGCAAGATAACCTCTTCGCCGGCATTGATGATGGTCTGCAGGGCGATATAGACATTGTGCTTCGCGCCGCTGGTCACCACAATCTGGCTGGGGGCATAGTGAATCCCTGTATCCTGCAAGATTCGGTCGCAAATCGCCTCCCGCAGCGGCAAAACACCGGCAGCAGGGGTGTAACGGGTCTGATTGGCCTGGATGGCGGCAATGCCCGCCTCTTTAATATGCTCAGGGGTGTTGAAATCGGGCTCTCCGGCGCCAAAAGAGATCACATCGATGCCGCTGGCCTTCATCTGCTTGGCCATTGCGTCAATTGCCATTGTGGCGGAAGGGGAAATGCCTCTTGCAATACTGGAAATGGGTTTCATGCCTCTCAGTCCTCCAAACAAATCTTTGTGTCTGCAATATTATATGCCCGGCGCAGCAAAAATGCAATAGCAAATCATACAAATTGCAAAAAAACGGAATGCATCTTTCTATGCATTCCGTTTTTTGAAAAATTTTGAATATTGATTTTTGCAAAAAATCAAATGTGTGCGCAGATTAACTGGCTCATGCGCTGGGTGCCGACCAGCTCCCCTGCTCCGGCAATATCCGGTGTATGCCACCCTTCTGCAAGTACCGCATCCACAGCCGCCTCAATGGCCGCGGCTTCCTCCGGAAGGTCAAAGGAGTATTTGAACATCATGGCCACAGACAAAATAGTGGCAATGGGATTTGCTTTGTCCTGCCCCGCGATATCCGGCGCACTGCCATGGATGGGCTCATAGAGGCCCGGCGCGTGGGCGCCGATGGAAGCAGAGGGAAGCATGCCCAGAGAGCCGGTAATCATAGAGGCCTCGTCAGAAAGGATATCGCCAAACATATTCTCCGTCACGATGACATCGAATTGAGACGGATCCCTCACCAGCTGCATAGCGGTATTGTCCACCAGGTAGTCCTCATACTCCACTTCAGGATATTCCTGTGCCAATCTGTGCATCACGCTGCGCCATAACCGGGAGGTCTCCAGCACATTGGCCTTGTCCACACTGGTCAGCTTCTTTTTGCGCTTCATGGCCAGTTCAAAGGCCTGGCGCCCCACCCGCTCTATTTCCGCCTCAGAATAGGCCATCAGATCGGTGCACTCCACGCCCCGATCCGTGGTATTGTAGCGATCCCGCTTTCCGAAGTATACGCCGCCGATCAACTCCCGCACCATCATGATGTCGATGCCTTTCTCAGCGATAGCATCCTTCAGCGGGCAGGCATCAATCAGCGCCGGACGGAGGGTGGCATGGCGCAGATTGGCAAACAGCTCCAAATCCTTGCGAATGGCCAGCAGCGCGGTTTCCGGCCGCTGCTCCGCAGGCTTATCCGGCCCCCACTTAGGCCCTCCCACAGCGCCCAGCAGCACCGCGTCACACGCCTTACATTTTTCCGCCGTCCCGGCTGGATAGCTGACGCCGTACTTGTCGGTGGCACAGCCGCCCATCTCCACATCCACATAGGTAATGGTGTGGCCAAATTTTTCGGCCACCCGGTCGATTACCGTGACAGCGCCGTTAACCACCTCGGGGCCAATGCCATCGCCCCGAATCAATGCGATTTTGAACTCCACTGTGCTGTCCCCCTTTTATTTCGCCAGTCCCCGGGCTTTCAACGAATTCATCAGCCCGCCATGTTCAATAATTCCCTCAATAAACTCAGGAAATGGGGCGGCCTGGAAAACCTCACCGGTGGTTTCGTCCGTGATCTTACCGCTCTTAAAGTCCACGCTCACCTGGTCACCGGGTTTGATGTGGGCTGCAGCCTCCGGGCACTCCATAATGGGAAAACCGATATTGATGGCATTGCGGTAAAAAATGCGGGCAAAAGAGGCCGCGATCACACACTTGACGCCGCTGGCCTTTATGGCCAGGGGCGCATGCTCCCGGGAAGAGCCGCAGCCGAAATTGGCGCCGCCGACAATGATATCTCCCGCCTCCACCGTCGAGGAAAAATCCGGGTCAATATCCTCCATGCAATGGGCAGCCAGATTGCGCTCGTCCGGATCGTTCAGATAGCGGGCTGCAATGATGACATCGGTGTCCACATTGTCGCCATAGACATAGATTTTAGCCATACTTTTCTTCCTCCCTTCTCACAGATCTGCCGGATCAGCCAGACAACCGGCCACAGCAGAGGCGGCGGCCACAGCAGGGCTGGCCAGAATTACCTTGGAATCCACATGTCCCATACGGCCCACGAAATTGCGGTTGGTCGTGGAGACACAGACCTCCCCCTCACACATGCATCCCATGTGACCGCCCAAGCAGGGCCCGCAGGTGGGGGTAGAGATGGCGCAGCCGGCGGCCAGCATATCCTGGTAAATTCCCTCTTCGATCATCTCCCGGATGATCTCCTGGGTGGCCGGCAACACAATACAGCGCACGCCGTCGTGGACCTTATGTCCCTTCAAGATCTCCGCTGCGGCACGCATATCGCTAATCCGTCCGTTGGTGCAGGAGCCGATGACCACCTGGTCAATGGTCATGCCCTTTACCTCCTTGACCAGTCTGGCATTCCCAGGCAGATAAGGCATGGCGACCGTGGGCTCCAGCTCGCTCAAGTCGATATCCACCACCTGCTCATACTCCGCATCCGGGTCCGCCTCATAAATGACAGGCTGGCGGTCCGTCCTGCCTTTGATGTACTCCAGCGTGCGGTCATCCACCGGGAAAATACCGTTTTTAGCCCCGGCCTCAATGGCCATGTTGGCAATGGTAAACCGGTCGTCCATTGTCAGCTCTTGAATGCCTTCGCCGGTAAACTCCAAGCTTTTATAGAGGGCGCCGTCCACCCCAATCTTGCCGATCAAATGGAGAATCACATCTTTGCCGGAGACAAAAGGTTTGAATTTGCCGTGAATATTGACCCGAATGGCAGAGGGCACTTTGAACCAGTTCAGTCCAGTGGCCATGCCAGCCGCCATATCGGTGGAACCCACTCCGGTGGAGAAAGCCCCTAGGGCGCCGTAAGTACAGGTGTGGGAGTCGGCACCGATGGTCAGGTCTCCGGGAATCACCAGGCCCTTTTCCGGGATAAAGGCGTGCTCCACACCAACCACACCCACATCATAGAAATGGGTGATCTGGTGCTTGTGGGCAAAATCCCGGGCAGTCTTACACAGCTGGGCTGCCTTGATATCCTTGCATGGAGTATAGTGGTCCAGAATGATGCCGATTTTATCCTTATCGAAAATCTGCGTGATCCCATACTGTTCCAGGACGCCGACTGCCACCGGGGTGGTGACATCGTTGCCGTGGACAAAGTCCAGCTTCGCCTCAATGAGCTGCCCCACCTCCACACTGGGAAGGCCGGCATGGGCGGCCAGAATTTTCTGGGTCATTGTCATTCCCATGATTATATCCTCCTTTTTCTTTTTTTCTATTATTGCAATTTTCCTGGCAAATGAATGTAACATATGCTACAATTCATAAAAAGAGGCGGTGAAATTTTGGAATACTTCAGCATTCAGGAATTGGACCTACCCAAGGATATCTGGGCCCCGTTTGCCCAGCACTATGCGGCCGTCAGCTATGCGGCAAACCAGATGATCTATTTACAGGACAGCGCAGCGGATTGCTTTTACTATTTGAAATCCGGACGAGTCAGAACCTTTATCTCCTCTGAAGACGGATCAGAGAAGGTGCTGAACATCTATCAAAAAGGCAACTTATTTGGAGAAGCCGCTTTTTTTGACGAGATGCCCCGGGTCTCTTCAGCGGTCGCCTCCACCGCCTGCGAGATTGTCCGCATAGACCGTCAGATGGCCACCCGGGAGATCTCCCAAAACCCAGAATTGGCCCTGGCCCTTTTGAAATACTTGGCCAGAACAGTGCGCCTGCTCTCTGAGCATGTGGATGATATGGCATTTTTCCGTACAGATCAGCGTATTGCCCGCTTTCTCCTCTCCCTTCCGAGGGAAACGGACGGCAAGGTAACCTGCACTCAGGATGAGATCGCGGCGGCGGTAAGTGCAAATCGGGTCACTGTGAGCCGCATTTTGAACCGGTTTGCCAAGTCCAATCTCTTGAGCACTGGATACGGCAGCCTCCGCCTGCTTCGGCCTGATCTATTGCAGGATATGTTGGCAAACTGACGACGAAGAAGGCGCCGCACATGAGCTGTGCGGCGCCTTTTTTCCAAGTAAGTTTCGTCACAAAATAATGCAGATCAATCCTCCGCTGCCCTCGTTGATAATGCGCTGTAGCGTCTCCCGCAGCTTGACCCGGGCGTCTTCCGGCATCCGCATCAGTTTTCCCTGCAGGTCCTCGTTGACCAATTCGTGGAACGATTTTCCGAAAATATTGGACTGCCAGATCTGTTTCGGATCGCCTTCAAACTCCTGAAGCAGGTAGTTGATCATCTCTTCGCTCTGCTTTTCGTTGCCTACGATGGGAGAGATTACTGTCTCAATGTCTGCCCGCAGCATATGGATGGACGGCGCGCTGGCCTTGAGCCGTACCCCGTAGCGTCCTCCCTGCTTCATAATCTCCGGTTCCTCCAGCCGAAGCTCCTCGATTGTGGGCACCACAATGCCGTAGCCGGTATTTTTGACCGCATCCAGGGCATCCGCCACTTTGTCATACTCCCGCTTGACCGAGGCCAATACCGTCAGCTGCTGGAACAGGTCCCCGTCATCCCGCACTTCAATGCCGGTCTCACTGGACAGGGTTTGGAAGAACAGATCCCGGGGCAGTTCCAACCGGAGCGAGGCGATGCCGCTTCCCAAATCCACCGATGTAAGCGTTGTGGACTCCAGATTGGCGCACACCGAGATATCGGAGGCAAATGCTTTGATTTCAGAAATCCGGGTCACCTGCTGCGCTTTGCCGCAGATCTGAGAAAACAACTCCTGCTTCATCGGATGTTTGGCCGGAAGGGCCTCCACCCAGCTGGGCAGAAACAGGTCAATTTCCTGAAGCGGGAATTCATAGAGCACCTGGCAGAGGATATCCGTGATATCCTGCTCCTCCAATGTCTGGCAGTCCACCGCCAGGCACCCGACGCCATAGCGGCTCTCGATGTCATCCCGGATCGCCTGTGCCCGGGAGGAAGTGGGTTCCGCTGAATTGAGCAGAATTAAGAACGGTTTCCCCAGCTCCTTCAGTTCCCGAACTGTGCGCTCCTCCGCCTCCAAATAGTCCTCCCGGGGAATATCGGTGATGGTACCGTCGGTGGTAACCACAATGCCGATGGTGGAGTGCTCGGTGATCACTTTGCGGGTTCCGATCTCCGCCGCATCCGCCATAGGAATCTCATAGTCAAACCACGGCGTGGTCACCATTCTGGGGGCGTCATTTTCCGTCTGTCCCACAGCACTGCTGACCAGATACCCGACGCAGTCGATCAGCCGGACGGAAAAGCGGATTCCCGCCTCTGTCTCGATTTCCACTGCCTCTTCAGGCACAAATTTGGGTTCAGCGGTCATAATCGTGCGTCCGGAGCCGCTCTGGGGCAGCTCATCCTTGGCCCGCTCCCGCTGATAGACGTTTTCGATTTTCGGAATGACCAAGGTCTCCATAAATCGTTTAATAAAGGTCGATTTTCCGGTTCTCACCGGCCCTACCACGCCGATGTAGATATTACCTCCGGTACGGGTAGCCATATCTGTATAAATCTCATGCTGTTCCATACTGTTTTTCTACCCCCTTCAGCGATTGCGCGGAATGAGCAAAAATTTGCCCCCGGCGGCGGATTCTTCGCTGATCTGATTGACGGCCAGAATGTCCTCTACTGTGGCATAATACTCCTTGCCCAGATCCCAAAGCGTCTCCCCCTCCCGCAGCATACGCAGCACCGCAGAAGGTTTCGCTCCCGGCTCCGCCTCGCTCTCATCCAGTACCAGCGTACTGACATAGTGAAACTCGGTGGCGGCAACCAGCGCATACTGGATCAAAAAACTGCCCCTCAGCTCCATTCCCCCGGCCGCAGAAATACACGCCGCATCCAAAAGTTTGACCTCCAGAAGCAGCCGGTTGCCCTGTACCTCCGGCAGCGGAAGATTCACATAGCAGTTTTGATCTACCTTGGACAGCCGGCCATCCCGCTCCCGCAGGCAGACAGACACCTTCAGCCGGCACCGGCTGCCGGCTCCCCCGGCCGCACCGGCCACTTCCACCAGGGTCACCATCTGATCCAGCACTTCCGCTGTGGGCAGATCCAGCTCCATCGCCTGCCGGAATGGGTGCACAAGGGTATTTTGCTCCACAATCTGAAACCGTTCCCTGCGCTCTTCGCCGCATTGACAGGGATAAAGGGTACTGTATGCGTCACAGAGCACACTGGTCTCCTTGCGGTCTACCACCACCGCACAGGCATAGAGTTCCATGCGGAGGAAGATTTCATTGTCTCCCGACTGTTCCGTCTGCAGGTCCGTTGCCGACAGATGCACAACCGAAAGCGCTGTCTCTCCGGAATCACCGGCATCCAGAACCTGTGAAACCGGCAGGTCATACTCTTCGCAGATCAACTCGTTTTCATCATCCAGCGCCCGAACCCGGGCCTTGACACCGCCTTTAAACACCACTTTGCTGCCCACAATTTTGCTCTCGCTGCAATAGGGCGTCAGATCACAGCTCAACAGCCGCTCCAACTTGCGATGGCCGCTGGACAGACTGACATTTTCCTCAAAGGGAAACGTCTTTTCCGCCACCTGGGAGATGTATTGGAAAGACACGCGCTCCATTTTCGTTTGAATCGGCGTCTCCCCGCCCTCCACTCCAATGGTGTAGCGGCTCTCCCCTTCCGAAAAGGCCAAAAAGCGCACCGCAAGCTCTGCCTGTACCAGAATTTTGCGGGGGTTCATGACTTTCACGTCCGCTCCCAAAAGCCTGGGCAGTACATTGAGTCTGCAGCGCTCGGTCAGCGCCCCCGACTCTGCCGTACAGCGGAAGGGGATGCGCACCTGAATGGTGTATACAGCGCTGGCTTCTTCCGCCACATACAGGACCGAGGCCACCACATCCCCTTCGCAGGTGACACTTCCCTCTCCGGTACGGCAGCTGTGCAGGAAGGGCGTCGCCGACACTGTGACCACCGTCCCGATATCCGGCATGGAGTCGGACACAATGGACTCCTGCGTCTCCTCCCTGCGTACCACGGTGTCCAGAACGCAGGAATAGCATTTCAGCTGCTCGTACTGCAAACCAAGATCCATGAAGCAATCTCTCCTTTCGTCCTTTCAAAGAGATTGCTCGGTACAATCTCTTCCGTTCTCTTTTACCAAGGACGTTTTCAAGAGATAGATATGTCCAAGCAGCCGAGGATATACCAATTCCCGAAAGACAAACCCAGCGGATCCGGTGCTTCCGCTCCATCAATGCATTTGAAACAGAATTCTCAGGATACCAGATAAAAATTTAGGTGATTTCCAAATGACGATCTTCATACCGGCACCTCCCAATCTATGCCTGCACACCGCCGACAGGAGTGAGTTCCTCAGGGCTTTCGCATCCAGGTCAGTCCAAGCACAATCAATGCGCCCGCGCCGACAAAGATGATCACTCCCGTTGGCAGAACCATACTCAGCAATATTCCGATTCCAAGGGAAATGGCACACAGTCCACTCGGCTTGCAATGACGCAATGTAAAACACCCCCTGCGCAATACTGCTGTCACAGTCTACGCAGGGGGTGCCCCTTTTGTGTCATATTGTTTTCAGTTGCTCCGGATCAAAAGTCCGATTCCATCTGTTATTTCAATGGTGCATGGACAGCCGGTCCGGCACTCATTGCTGACTCCAAGCGAAGCCCAGCGGCAGAGATCCACCTGATGGATTTCATACTTTGCCCCATGAATGGAGACACCCTTCAGCACCGGATCCAACGGGATAATGCCGAAATAGTGATAGCTCGGTATGGTGGGCACCACGGTCAGTCCCGGCGTCAAAAGCCGGATCTCATTCCAGGGGTCCAAAATCATGCCCTGGGCTCCTGCGCGCCAGATCCGCTCCAGCTGGCCAATGGCGGAAAAGTGGTGGTCTTGCCGTCCGCCGGTGCATCCGCAGAGCAGCAATTCTGCAAACCCCTCGTGGAGCGCTCGGGAGACAGCCATATCCAAATCGGTGACGTCTTTTTCTGATGGGAGCAGGTCCGAAGGGCAATCTCCCGGGTAGCCTCCGGAATCGTCATCCCCCACATACCAATCCGGCGTCAGGCCAAGCGCCTGGGCCGCCCGCCGCCCGCCGTCTGCACAGATAACCGCATCATCCGGACGCAGATAGGGGCGCAGAAAGCCCCAATCCGCCACCGGGGCGGAACCGAAGATCACCGCCCGGCTCATCTGTGTTCCCACTGTTTGTAGGCCTTGGCCGCCTCGTAGAGCCGCACATAACTGCGGTGTCTGGATGCTGCAATCTTGCCTTCCTGCAGGGCATCCAGCACAGCACACCCCTTCTCCTTGGTATGGGAGCAGCCCACAAACCGGCACTGCCCCAGGTAAGGGTGAAACTCTCGAAACGCCAGTGCCAATTCTTCCTTATTCAGCAGCTCCGGCACCTCGGTGTCAAAGCTGGCAAATCCCGGCGTATCCGCCACCAGAGCGCCGTTGGGCAGCCGGAACAGCTCCACATGCCGGGTGGTGTGGCGGCCGCGGCCCAGTTTTTCGCTGACTTCGCCGGTGGCGATGGAGAGCCTGGGGTCCAGGGCGTTCAGAATGCTGGATTTGCCCACGCCGGAGTTGCCGGTAAACACCACATTTTTCCCGGCGATGGCGTCGGAGAGCGTTTGAATTCCGGCTCCTGTCACAGCGCTGACCTGGAGGGTGGTAAACCCGGCGCTGCGGTAAATGCGGCACAGCTGCTCACAGGGCTCCAGGTCGCACTTGTTCAGACAGATGACCGGCTCGCAGTTTTTGCGCTCGGCAATAGCGGCAACGCGGTCAATCAAAAATGGATCCGTTACCGGATTCACACCCGCGGCAATCATCACCAGCAGATCCATATTGGCCACCGCTGGGCGGGTAAAGGCATTTTTGCGCTCTAAAACCCGCTCTACACTTCCCGTGCCGTCCCCCTGGGGCGTGATTTCCACCCGGTCCCCCACCAGCGGGCTGGTGCCCGCATGGCGGAATTTTCCCCGGGCCCGGCAGGTGACGACCTCATCGCCGCAGTCCACATAGTAGAAGCCGCTGAGCGCTTTAACTATGGTCCCTGTCATGTGCTGGAATTGGCCTCAATACTGAAGGGGTATTCTGTGCCGTCAATCTCAGCGGTACAGGAGTAGATGGTTCCCTCATAGACAATGCTGTAGGTAGTATCATCGGGGGATACCGTCTCCTCGTGAGTCTCCCCGTTGACAGTGATGATCAGCAATTTGTCTTCCGTACGGCCCTCCGGAAGCGTAACGGTAATCGTATAGCGCTGGGCGGTGGGCTCCGATGTGCCGCCGTTTCCGGTGGAGCCATTGGATCCGTTGGAAGAGTCGGGCGTATCCGGTTCTTCCGGCTCCGGTTCCGGCCCGAGGCTGATCACAATGTTAACCGTGTCGCCTTCCTTGACCGGGCTGTTCTCCGGAATACTCTGATAGCACACACTGCCTTCCGGCTGGTCACTGTAATCTTCGGTAACTGCTCCCAAAGTCAACCCCATATTGGAAATGGCATTTCTGGCATCCGCCTCGGTCAAACCGATCAAACGGGGCATGCTGCGCTCGGTGACTTCCTCACCCAAACTGTAATACACCGTAATGGAGTCCCCTTCCTTGACGGTGCTGCCGGCGGCAGGGGTGGTGCGAATGACCATGTTCTCGGCGATGTCATCGCTGTATTCGCCCTCAGCGGTTACCACCAGCCCCAGGTCAGTCAGTTCATTGACAACCTCACGGTAATCCCGGGAGCCATCCCCATAATTCTCCAGCGTAAACTCCGTGGGCTCCTCCTCGGCCGGACCGCCGCTCAAAGTGACGGTAATTTCAGTGGTCTCCGAATGGACGGTGCGCGAGCTGTCGGGCGACTGCTGAATAATGGTTCCTGCCGTCTCTTCACTGGTAATAGTCTCGCCCACTGTAATGGTAAAGTGTCCCTGAAGAGTCTCGTCTCCATCAATCATGGCCTGAGCCTCTTCCACCGTTTTGCCCAGCAAATCAGGCACCTGATAACTGGCAGGGGAAGAAAACAGCCCGCGGAACAAAGTGAAATACAGAACGATGAAAAGAATGACCAGAACGCCGGCAATTCCGCCGGTAATCGCAATGAATCTTTTATTGCGATTTTTCTCGGCATTCCTGTCGTAATCATCGTCGTAGTCATCGTAATCGCCGTCGTCATCACTGCTGTACCGCTGCCGCGCAGTATCCTCATCCCGCTCAAAACGGGCCGCGGAACGGCGAATCTGGGAGCTGCGCACCGTGGCGTCCGCTTCATCCAGATCTTCATCATCCAAAAAGGTGCCGCCCCTGCGCACAACAGTGGGCTCATCCTCGCCCGGATCCAACACGCCGGGGGCGCTGTATCCGAAGTCAATCTCCGGATTCTTACGGAAATCCTCCAGATCCCGCAGCATTTCTTCTGCGCTGGAGTAACGCCGGTCCGGCATAGATGCCATGGCTTTCAGCGTGATTTGCTCCATACCCAAGGGGATTTCCGGGTTCAGCTCCCGGGGGGCGATGGGAATCGACTTGATATGCTGGATGGCCACAGAGACGGGATTATCCCCCTCAAAAGGCAGCCGTCCTGTCAGCATTTCATAGAGCACCACACCGGCGGAATAGAGGTCGGAGCGGGCGTCAATGTGGCTGCCGCGGGCCTGCTCAGGCGAGATATAGTGGACAGACCCGATGGTCTCCTGTGTCATGGTAGCCTGAGAATTGGTGGAACGGGCGATGCCGAAGTCCATCACTTTCACGCTGCCGTCCCGGAGCACCATGACATTCTGGGGTTTGATATCCCGGTGGATGATCCCCCGGCTGTGGGCGTGTTTCAGGCCCTGAAGAATCTGGGTGATGAAGTGCAGCGCTTCCCGCCAGTTGAGACAGCCGCCCCGTTTGTGCATGTACTGCTTCAGCGTGATGCCGTCGATGAGTTCCATGACGATAAACTCCCGTCCGTCCACCTGGCTGACATCATAGACGGCCACAATATTGGGATGGGACAACATGGCGACAGCCTGAGATTCATCATGGAAACGGCGGCGCAGATCCTGATCCGCAGCCAGTTCTCCCTTTAAGATTTTAACGGCCACATAGCGATTCAGGCGATGGCAATAGGCGCGATATACCACGGCCATGCCGCCGGTGCCCAGCACATCCAGAATTTCATAGCGGTCATCGAGTAATTTGCCGATATACGGATCCATAGCAAACCCTCCTAGTTTAACGGTCTTCCCCGCCGGCAGAAATCAGCACAGCGGTCACATTGTCCGGAGCGCCCCGGTGCATGGCGATCTCCAACAGGCGGCCACAGCAGGTGTCCTCCTCGCCGCCATACAGCACCTCATAGAGGATTTCCTGTTCGGTGACGACGTTGCTCAGCCCGTCGCTGCACAACAGAATATAATCCCCTGCGTCCAAATCCACTTCAAACAGGTCGCCCTCAGTGTTGCGCTCTGTCCCCAGGGCTCTGGTGATGATATTCTTATTGGGATGGTTTCTGGCCTCTTCCGGAGTGATTTTCCCCCGAGCCACCAGATCCGCCACCAGGGAGTGGTCGCGGGTAATCTGGGTGATGCCGGTGGCGCTGATATGGTAAGCCCGGCTGTCCCCCACATTGAGCACATACCCATGCCGGTCGGACTGAAGCCAGGCGGCCACCAGCGTGGTGCCCATGCCGGAGCACTCCGGGTCGGAGAGGGAGCGCTGGAGCACAGCCTCGTTGGCCTCCGCCAGAGCCTGGTTCATCACAGCTCCCGGCTCCGCCCCCTGGTCCTGTTCCACTGCGTCGATCACATAGCTCACCGCCATCTGGCTGGCCACATTGCCGCCTCTGGCGCCGCCCATGCCGTCGCAGACCACGGCAAATACCGCATCGTCCAGCGTGCAGCTGTCATAGCAGTCCTGATTTTGCCTGCGGACCAGGCCCCGGTCGGTAATTCCGTAAACGTTCAAAGAAACACCTTCCTTATTCGTCCTTGAGGTGCAGTGTCTTGCGGCGAAGCTGGCCGCAGGACGCGTCGATATCGCTGCCCAGTCTGCGGCGGACCGTCACGGTGATCCCATGGCTCTCCAGCCGTTTTTGAAAGGCGGCCACCCGCCGGCTTGGCTTCAGCTTACTCTCCCGCACGTCGTTGAGGGGAATCAGATTGACATGCCCCGGAACGCCCCGCAGGTGGCTGGCCAGCAGGTCAGCCTGAGCGTCGCTGTCGTTGACGCCGTCAATCATAGCATACTCGTAGGAGATCCGGCGGCCCGTTTTCTCAAAGTAGCGACGGCAGCTCTGAAACAGCTGCTCCACGCTGAAAGCGCGGTTGACCGGCATGATCTTCGAGCGGGTTTCATCATCGGGGGCATGCAGCGAGACCGATAACGTTAATTGTAACTGAAGGTCGGCCAGTTTGTCAATTTTTTCTGTCAATCCGCAGGTTGAAAGGCTGATATGCCGCATGCCGATATTCATTCCATCCGGGTGGTTGACCAACTCCAGAAAACGCAATACGCTGTCGAAATTGTCCAAAGGCTCGCCGATTCCCATCAAAACGATATTGGAAACGGGCAATCCGGAATCTTTTTGCGTAAAGATCACCTGGCTGACAATTTCACCGGCGGTCAGTCGCCGCACAAGGCCGCCAATGGTGGAGGCACAAAAGGCGCAGCCCATGGCACAGCCGATCTCCGTGGAGACACAGACGGTATTGCCGTGCTTATAGCGCATGAGCACCGTCTCCACACAGTTGTCATCCTCCAGCCTCCAGAGGTATTTTACCGTCCCGTCCAGCTTTGAGACCTGTTTGCGCTCCACTCTGAGCGCAGTCAGGGTACACCGCTCCTCCAGCTTGCTACGCAGCGTCTTGGGAAGGTTTGTCATCTCTTCAAAAGACGCTGCCCCCCGGTGCATCCAGGTAAAGATCTGCTTGGCCCGGAATTTGGCCTCTCCCAGCTCTGCGAGGTAGGCCTCCAATTCCGGGATTGTCATAGATTTCAAATCAGTTTTCTGTTCAGCCATTTGCTCGCCTCAGCTTTGCAATATAGAATCCGTCGGTGCCATAGATCTGGGGCCACAGGGTAATCTGCCCCTCGGTCTCTCCCACCGGTCCGGTAAGCCCAAAGGGCTCCAGAACGAAGTCGGAACGCTTTTTCAAAAAGGACGCTATCACGTCCTGATTTTCTCTGCGCAGCACAGTACAGGTGGAATAGAGCAGGGTTCCGCCGGGGCGGACATAGCGGCTGACACAATCCAGAATATCAGCCTGGATGGCCGGCAGCCCCTCCGTATCCTTCAAATCCTTATAGCGAATATCCGGCTTTTTCCGGATAATGCCCAGTCCGGAGCAGGGGACGTCGGCCACAACCAAATCAAAGGCGGAGTCGAGCTCAGGCTGATAACACCGCGCATCCGCCTGGGCAGTGCGAATGCAGGACAGCCCCAGCCGCGCTGCCCCGGCTTCTATGTGTCTCAGCTTTTTCTCGTTGAGATCCCGGGCCAAAATCTCACACTGATTTTTCATGGACAGCCCCAGCGCAAAGGACTTACCGCCCGGAGCCGCACAGACATCCAGCACTCTGCTTCCGGGCGAAGGCTCCGCCGCCAGAGCGCAGAGCTTTGCCGCCGCGTCCTGGACGTAAAAGTGTCCGGCGCGGAACGGGGAAAGGCGTTCCAAATCACCGCTGCCGCGCACCAACAGGCAGTCCTCCAGCCAAGGGTGCTCCTGCACTTCCACACCGGTCCGGCGCAGCTCATCCGCCAATGCCTGACGGGTGGTTTTCAGGGGATTGAGCTGAACGACCGTATCTGCCGGGGTATTGTTCAGGGCCAGCAGCGGCTCCACATCATCCCCCAATTCCTCAGTCAGCAGCTCAACCAGCGGCAGCGGATGGCTGTACAGGAGGGACAGCTTCTTCAGCCGCGCTTCCCGCTCGGGAACCGGCGGCGCTCCGGCACGCTGGAAGGCCCGCAGCACGGCATTGACCATCCCTGCAGCGCCTTTGTTCTTGCAGTATCTCCGCACAAGTTCCACCGACTCATGTACCGCGGCGCGGTCCGGCACCCGGTCCAGAAAGTGCAGCTGATACAGCCCCATGCGGAGACTCAGACGCACCGGCACATCAAGCTTGTGCGCTGGAAGATTTGAAAAGCTGTCAATCCAAAAGTCCATCAGGATTCGATTTTGTACCACGCCATAGCAGAGACGGGCCGCCAGGGCCGCATCCCGAGGCGGCAGCGCCCACTTTTTTGCGGCGCTGCGGACGGCCTGATCGCACCAGGCGCCGCGGGTCTCGCAGGCCATCAAGGCTGCAAACGCCGCCTCGCGGGCTCTGGATACCGGGTTCGCGCTCATACAAGGCCCATCTCCTTCCGATTCGTGCAATGAATCCGTCAGTCAAACAGAGGGTGTCCCCGCAGATAATCTACGGCGCGCATCCGCTTCTTTCCCGGCGCTTGGAGTTCCAGAATGCGCAGCACCTTTCCGTCGCCGCAGACCACATTGATGCCCTGTTTGTCTGCCCCCAACAGGGTGCCCGCACCCTGGGTGGAGTCCATGCCGGTCTCCTCTACCGCAAAGATCTTAAAGGTTTGACCCTTGATCTCCATGGTAGTGGCAGGCCAGGGAATCAACCCCCGCACCTGGTTATGAATTTCATGCGCAGAGCGGGAAAAGTCGATCGGCGACAGCTGCCGGCTCAACATGGGCGCGTAACAGCTCTCCGCATCGTTCTGGGGCACACGCTGTGCCGTGCCTGCACCGATGGCGGCCACCGTCTCCCCCAACAGTTCTGCCCCCAACAGGGCCAACCGGTCGTGGAGGGATTCCACGGTCTCGTCGGGATCAATGGCAGTCGCCCGCTGGGAGATGATGTCTCCCGTGTCCAATCCCTCCGCCATATACATGATGGTGACGCCGGTCTCTGTCTCCCCATTCAGAATCGCCCAGTTGATGGGCGCCGCGCCCCGATAGCGGGGCAGCAGAGAGGAGTGAACATTAATGCAGCCCAGCCGGGGCAGGTCCAGAATTTCTTTCGGCAGGATTTTGCCATAGGCGGCCACAACAATCAGCTCAGGCTTCAAGGCGCTCAGCCGCTCCAGCGCCTCACCGCTTTTCAGGGTGGCGGGCTGATAAACCTCGATCTGGTGCTCCATTGCGACAACCTTGACCGGGCTTGGCATCAGCTTCATTCCCCGGTTTTTGGGTTTGTCCGGCTGAGTCAGCACACAGACAATCTCATGACCATCGGCAATCAGTTGTCTCAGTGAGGGCACGGCAAACTCCGGCGTACCCATAAACACAATCCGCATGTTTTATTCCTCGATCTCCTGGCCCTCGGCTTCCATAGCGTCCAGTTCCTCCACCGTATAGGTGCGATCCACCAGCTCATCAAAGAGGTGTCCGCTCAGGTGGTCGATCTCGTGGCAGAAGCACCGGGCGGTGAGGCCCTGATCTTCCACTTCAAAGGTATTTCCATCTCTGTCCTGGGCCCGAACCCGCACCACCATGGGACGCTTGACAAAGCCGTAGCGCCCGGGAACGGACAGACAGCCCTCCAGGCCGAACTGTTCTCCCGAGGACTGGATAATCTCCGGATTGACCAGCTCAATCAGCTCATCATTCTCATTGATCACCACAACCACCTGACGGAGAATGCCAACCTGAGGAGCGGCCAGGCCCACACCGTCGGCCTGGCGCAGTGTCTCTCCCATGTCGTCCAGAAGCGTGTGGAGCTTTTCGTCAAATTTCGTAACCGGATGGCACTTCTTGTTGAGGACCTCGTCGCCCTTTTTTATAATTTCTCGCAGCATGTTTTTCTTCCTCCATTATTCCTATTCCATGGGATTTAAGTCCGCAAAGACAGATACGCCGCGATTCAGCGGATCTGTCTGGGCTGTCTTGAGCAGATAGGCCACCATATTGCGCAGCGCCGGGCCGCTCTTGCCCAACACCGTAATGAGATAGCGATAGCGCTTATTGACCATCAGCACCGGCGCTGCAGCGGGTCCCAAAACCTGCAGCTCTGCATCTCGCAGGGCGCTATCCCTCTGCCAGGCACGCAGTCCGTCGGCCAAACGCATGCAGCTGCGCAGCACCGCCCCTTCATTCAGGCCGGACAGGGTAAACACATATAGATCCCGATACGGCGGCAGCCCCCGGGCCTGCCGGAGCAAGATCTCGTTTTCATAAAACCGGTCGTAGTCCTGCCGGGCCGCACACTGAATGACATCATTTTTTGGCGTATAGGATTGAATCACCGCCCGGCCCGTCCGCTCTCCCCGTCCCGCCCGGCCCACCACCTGGGTCAACAGCGAGAAGGTCCGCTCCGTGGCGCGGAAATCGTCCACATAGAGGGACTGATCGGCAGAGATAACCCCCACCAACGTCACATTTTCAAAATCCAGCCCCTTGGCCACCATCTGGGTTCCCACCAGCACCGGGATGTTCTGCCGCCGAAACTTGTCCAACATCTTTTCATGGGTGTGGGTGGCGGAGATGGTGTCGGTGTCCATCCGCATGACTTCCACCCCGGGGAAGAGACGCTGGACCTCCTCCTGCACTTTCTGCGTGCCCGCGCCGGAAAAGGTCAGTTCCCCGCCGCAGGAAGGACAGTGCGCAGGCAGCGGCTCCGAATGGCCGCAATAGTGGCACATAAGTCTTCCATTGGCCTTGTGGTAGGTGAGCCGGACGGAACAGCGCGGACACTGGGGGGATTCGCCGCACTCAGTGCACACCACCATGCGGCTGGTTCCCCGGCGATTGATGAACAGGATGGACTGCTCCCCGGACTGAATATTTTGCTCCAGTTCGCCGACCAGTTCCCTGCCTAGTATGGCGTCTGAACCGGCGCGTAGCGCCTCTTTCAAATCAGCAATGATAACCCTGGGCAGCGCCTTCTGATTATAGCGCTGGCGCAGAGAAAACAGATGGTAATTCCCCGCCTTAGCATGGAACATCGACTCCACCGCAGGTGTGGCCGATCCCAAGACCAGCAGTCCACGGGCGTGGGCAATCCGATATTTTGCGACATCCCGGGCGTGATAGCGGGGCGTGCTCTCAGATTTGTAGCTTGCCTCCTGTTCCTCATCCAGTATAATGAGTCCCAGATGATCCAACGGCGCGAAAATGGCCGATCGGGTGCCAACCACTACTTTTGCCCGTCCGGAGCGCACCCGTTTCCATTCATCATACCGTTCCCCGGCGGGAAGCATGCTGTGGAGCAGGGCGATCTCATCTCCAAATTGAGCGGAAAACAGCGCCAGAAGCTGCGGCGTCAGAGCAATCTCCGGCACTAAAATCAGCGCTGTCTTTCCGGAGGCCAGTGCGGCTTGAATCAGACGAATATAGACCTGGGTTTTTCCGCTTCCTGTGACCCCATAGAGCAGGGCACAGTTGGGTTGATCCTCCGCGAGCAACTGTTCCAGGCCGTCAAGGCAGCGCTGCTGTTCCGCATTCAAGACCGGAGGGTCGGCCTGTTCCACCCAGCGCTGCTTAGGCCGGCGAAATACCTCTCTCTGCTCCAAGAGAAGGATTCCCTTCCGCTCCATCGCTTTTACCGTCTGCGTGCCCGCCCCGGTAAAATAGCGAATATCCTTGAGGGATACTTCTGGAAGTTCCTCCATCAATCGCAGCACCGCCTGCTGGGATGGGGTGCGGGCGCTCAGTTTAGCCTGCGCCTCCTCCACCGCCAGATCCAGCACGGCAACCTGCTCCATCTTGTCTCCCACATGGCGGGATGCCGATGTCTCCAAGGTTAAAATGCCCTGATCCATCAGCCTGTGCAGCGCAGGGGCCGGATTGGAGGGACCAAATGCCTCCAACAAAGTTCCCTTTTCCATCCCGTCCGGACCGGCATAGACCAGATCCAGCACTTTTTGCATCGCCGGTGTATCCGCCGAGTCATACGCTTGCGCCCGGTCCACCCCCGGCGCAATGCAGTACCGGTCCTTCAGCGAGAAATACAGCCCCGCAGGCAGCATGGCCTTAATGGCATGATATACGGTGCAATAATACCGCTCATGCATCCAGAGGGCCAGACGTATCCCTTCTCTGTCCAGCATCGGAGCCTCATCCAGCAAAGCCATAACCGGCTTCAGTCCCCGGCTTCGCTCTCCAGCCCCCAAATCAAGGATCAGCCCCTCCACCCGCCGGTTTCCAGTGCCGAATGGAACAATAACCCGCATGCCGGGCTGGGCCCGGTCCAAAAAAGGTTCAGGCAGCAGATAGGTATAGGGCTTGTCAATCGCATAGGTGGCGGAGGATACCGCAACATGACACAGCGTATCCCTCTGCATGCCTCCCCGTCCCCCTTTGTCTTTCCGTGCAAAAAGCCAGGGAACAGCGCCCAGCCTCAATGACCGGACGCTGTCCCCCAAGTATCAAAATTCAACGGGCTCCTCCTGACGGAGTTCACCGCTGCGCACTTCTTCCAGCGCCATGGTCACCGGCTTCTCATCCAAAGAGATGGAATTCTTTTCCGCCTCCTCAGAGATCTCCCGGGCGCGGTGCGCCACCATATTGACCAGCAGATAGCGGCTCTCGATATGGGCCAGCATCTCATTCATCGGATATAAAACCATTTTACTCGTCCTCCTTGATCAGATGGATCCGTTTACTGGTGCGGCAGCGTTCCGCGCAGAGAATGGCAAGCACCTCATCCGCCGCCGCCGATACGACATCATTGACAACCAAATAGTCATATCTGGATATTTCTTTCAGTTCCTCTCTCGCCCGGTCCAGTCTGCGCTGGATGACATCCTCCGGATCAGTATTTCGTCCGTGCAGCCGGCGGGACAGCGCCTCAAAAGACGGAGGAATGACAAAAATCAACGGGGTGTCCGGGCGCTTATCGTGCACAATCTTGCTGCCAACCACTTCGATGTCCAGAAGCACGTCAATACCGGCGTCCAGTTTTTCATCAATCAGCTTTGCAGAGGTGCCGTAATAGTTCCCGGAGTAATTGGCGTACTCCAACAGCTCACCAGCCTGAATCATGCGCTCAAACTCCGGTACATCCACAAAAAAGTAATTGACGCCGTCCACCTCTCCCTCTCTGGGCTGGCGAGTGGTAAACGAGACGGAAAAATACAGGTCCGGCCTGCGGCGCAGCACTTCTGCAATCACCGTGCTCTTGCCCACGCCAGAAGGGCCTGAAATGATGGCCAGGCTTCCCCTCTGCTGAGGCCTATTCATCTTCCGATTCCCCCTCTGTCGCCGTCTCCCGGCTGTTGAGCCGGTTTGCGATGGTCTCCGGCTGAATAGCGGAAAGTACCACATGGTCGCTGTCCATCAGGATGACCGCCCGGGTCCGCCGGCCGTATGTGCCGTCAATCAAAAGGCCCTTTTCCCGGCTCTCTTGAATCATACGCTTAATTGGGGCGGAGTCAGGACTGACAATCGCAATGAGCCGGTCGGCGGAGACCATGTTGCCAAACCCAATATTCAGCAATTTCATGTACTTCCCTCCGTCTCACTCAATATTCTGAACCTGCTCCCGCAGTTTTTCGATCTCGGATTTCATATCCACCACAATATGGGAGATGGCTAAATCCGTACACTTAGACCCGATGGTATTGGTCTCCCGATTCATCTCTTGGATCAGGAAATCAATTTTACGGCCCACAATGCCGCCCTCCTCCAGGAGCGCGCGGAACTGGGTGATATGGCTGCGCAGACGGACCGTCTCCTCATCCACCGCCACTTTATCGGCAAAGATGGCGGCCTCAGTGAGCACTCTGCTTTCGTCAATCTGGGTGCTGCTCAGCACCTCCTGCAGTTTTGAGAGCAGTTTTTCCCGGTACTCCCGCACCGTTTCAGGGGAACGCTCTTCCACCTGGGAGACAAAATGCTCCAAATGGATCAGCTTGCCCAGCAAATCCTCCTTCAGCTTGGCGCCCTCCGTGCGGCGCATTCCGTCGAAGTCCGCCAAGGCCAGATCCAGCACCGAGTAAAGATCGGCGGCCAGAGCATCCTGATCCTGGGGCAGCTTTTCCACCGTAAGCACGTCCGGAAACCGAGAGAGGCCGGACACTGTGATGTCGTTTTGAATGCCGAACGCCGCTGACATCTCCCCCAGGGCTTTCAGATAGCTCTCCGCCAAGGGGCGGTTCAGCGTCACTGCCACCGCATCCGCCTGGGTGCTGTCCACGGTGATATAGACGTCTACCTTTCCCCGGGATGTGATGGCCTTAATCCGGTTTTTAATCCCTTCCTCCGCAAAGGCGCAGGAGCGGGGCAGCCGCACATTGCAGTCCAAATAGCGGTTATTGACGCTTTTCAGTTCAATGACAATCGACCGGCCGTTTAACTCAGCCTCGCCGCGGCCGTAACCTGTCATGCTCTTAATCATATGCACACCTCGTTCGAGATCATTTCGCATTTGATTATTATATCAATATTTTTTTGCTGTGTAAAGTCAACGTCCGACAAAACGGCGGCGCAGCTGCGGAATAAGCCTGGCCTGTATCAGTGACATCACCTTGGAAAAGGCATAGTCATAGATCAGGAAAATGACGTTTCCCGCCACGAACAGAATGGGCAGGAAGGGCACCGGATAGCTCCAGGCCTCGGCAGCAGACTGGAAAAAAATCTGGTAGGCCAACAGATAGAGCAGCGAGAACACAAGGTTAAAAAACACCAGTTTCAGCAGATACTCTGCCGCCCTCACCTTTAACCGCTCCAAAAGGCTTTTGACCAGAGGATAAATTCCAAACAGACAGACAAACAAAATTACCACATGTTTGGCCGGCAGCAGCAACAGCGACAATACGCCGGAAACCACATAACACAGGATACCGGCCATATAGCCTGCGGCAGAGACCGCCACAGCTACCGCAAGCCCGGCCACCGCCGCCATGGCCGTCCAGCCGCTGGGGATCAGGCTGGCCAACAGCTGGATCACCAGCGCTACCGCGGCCAGTACTCCGGCCAGAGCAATCAGCCGGGGCGAGATTTTTGCCCGTTCCATCAGCAACGCCCCCCGCCGCACAGGCAGTTCAGGCACATCAGTGTGGTGCAGCAGTCCATCGCATCCGCGCCGGTGGAATACCCGTTGGAGCGATAGGCCTGACCGCTCTGCTGCATCATGTTATAGGCCCGGCGATACTCCACATTGCCCGGGTCCATAGAGACAGCGCGCTGATAATTGCTCATGGCCTCGTCCAGCCAACCCTTGCGGTAGGCAATGCTTCCCTGCAGGAAATACCACTCGGCATCCTGCCGTGCAGCTCTGGATAGCAGGTTTTCCGCCTGATAGATATCCCCGGCATTGATGGCGCTGCGCACCTGGGCATAGATCGGGTCAGAATGACCCCGCTGCTGTTGATAGCCATTATAGCTGCTTCCGCCGCCGGAGGGACGGCTCTGATATTCGGCCGAAGAGGACTGATAGCCCCCTCCTCCGCCGGCGCGCATCTTGGTGATGGCCTCATAGGCCTCATTGATTTCCTTCATCTTCTCCTCCGCCAGATCGGCCAGAGGATTATTCTGATAGTTATCCGGATGATATTTGCGGGCCAGAGTTCGATAGGCCTGCTTCACCTCTTCGTCGGTGGCTTCAGGGGTAATGCCAAGTACGCTATAGGGATCGTTCATGTTCTGTTTAACTCCTGTTTCTTTTGTTTATGTCGTTGCTTCCACGCGCCGGAAAAGACCAGCTGTCTGACACTCAGTAAACCGGCGCACAGAATGTTCTCGATGACAGGTGCATAATGGCCAAATTCACCTAAATGGAATGCAGAAATCGCCAAATTTTCAGAATGGCAGATGGTGCGCTCCAAGCTCTGTCTGGCCTCATCCTTTTTCTCCTCCGGCGCTCCCCGCAGATGAAAACGGCTGACCACCGGGTTATATCGCCCTTTGGACAAATCATCCTCCAAATCATCCCAGGCGTCGATCAGATAGATCCAGCGCCCCAGGTGGTACAGCAGCTGCTCCAGGATGCGGGCCTGAGGCCTGTCCAAGTCCTGAGGAACCATCGCCGTCAGAATCAAGGCAAATTGATCGGCCATCTTGTCTATGGATGGACAATCTGCCTTTTCCAGCTGTTGAAGTGCGCCCAGGCGGCGGCCAATCTCCTCGTTGAGCTCGGGATTACGCTTCCTACCCCGGCGAAACACTCCGCTAAACAGCCCCAGCATGCCCAACGCTGTCAGTTTGCCCACGCCCCGCTCATCTGCCAGCTGATCCTTCAGCTTCCAATAGACCAGCAGCACAGACACATCTGCCGCCGCATCCAGCGACCCGTCCGCCTCGCTGACCTGCCTTCCCCGCAGCGGGGCAGAGATACAGCGCCGGCATCTACAGCAGGGGGACTGCTCCCCCTGTCTCAGCAGCAGGGCCAAAAAGGTGAAATCATAGTTGAGCAAAAACCGGGCCAAGAACCCATACCGTTTTTTCAGCGTGTGGCAGAGTCCGCAGTAGGCCGCGCGATAATCCTGCCACTGCACCTCTGTCAGTTTTTCCCGCACGGGCAGTACATAGCCAAACATTACGGTTTCAGGAGGCGGTAATATTGACCACGACTTGGTACTCACCCACGGCGCCCACATCGGCAAATCCGCGCACACCCACCGTGGCCACCAGAGTACGGGTCCCTTCTGCTCCCTCATCCAGCGTGGACAGGTCGACAATCACATAGACATCCTGATCCTGCACCAGTTTCATGGTGTCGGACGCACCACGGATACGCACTTCCAGTGCCTGGGTAACCAGCTCCACATTGCTGATCCATTCCGGTGTATTGATGAGCTCAATGTCGGATGTCCGTACAATCCTGGTATCCAGGCCCGACATGGATACCGTGACCTTGGCGGAGGTGATGCCGCTGATGATGCTGACCCCCTCCGGCACTGGAATGGTCATATTCACAACCTCTGAGGTGACAATCTGTGACAGATCAATCGACCCCAGGTTAATGGATTCAATCTGATCCAGCCGCTCCGGCGTACCGGAAATCGTCACCGTCTCCGGGTCAATGGTCGCCGTTGCGTTTTCACTGGTGGCGCCGGCACCTGAGGTGAAACTAACCGTCAGCGGAACCTCTTTTACAGTCTGGACCGGGAAAATCGTATAGACCTCCGTAATATCACAGGTCAGATTGGTCATGTCCACCTCATTGCCGTCGGCATCCACCAGGACAATGGGCAGTTCACCGGACCAAGTAGAGCTCAGGTCATCCACATCCAGCATGACCAGGGCGTGATCCACCTGCTCCACAAGGCTGCGCTCGCCGCTGACCGTGACCTCATTTTGCTCAAACTCAAAGTCTGTGTCACTGATCCGGGCACCCTCTGCCGCAGTACCGACAAATTTGCCCTGGATCTCCACAGTCTTGGAGGTCATCTGTACCACATCCACATCGATGGCATCGATGCTGCGGCTTACAATACGCAGCTGTGAGGCCACACTGCTGGGGAAATCCACATCATAGAGCAGAGAATAATGGCCCTCGGAATTGATCTGCGCATATGCCTGGACTGTAATCGTAATGTTATTGCGGTTCACCTGGGAAACCGCCGTGCGGGATCCCTCCAGTTGGAGATTGACAGTGGTATTCTTACCTGAAATGATCATAAGCCCGTCTTCCTCCAGCCGGTCCTCCCCGATGAAGGTAACAGGTATATTGTACACCGTGGTTGTGCTCTGCGGTGCTTCGATGATATCAATATACAGCCACAAGCCGATGGAACACATGACAGCCAGGATCATGTAAAACACTTTGCTGTTGGTCAACTTATTCCACATGATCTTCGCCTCTCTTCTTCCGCCGCAGGAAATCCTTGATGGAACGCTTGCGGGAGCTCTCCTCCTCCGCCGGAATCAGCTCATTGCGCAGCAGCCGTTCCAGCGTATCCAGAGAGAGGTGCCGTTTGAGCATACCGCCCACTGCCACAGAGATAGCGCCGGTCTCTTCCGAGACAATGGCCACAACGGCGTCGGAGTGCTCACTGACGCCGATGCCCGCCCGGTGACGGGTTCCCAAATCCCGACTCACATTCAGATTGCCCGTCAGCGGCAACACACATCCCGCGCTCAACACTCGGCTGTCTCGGATGATAACGGCGCCGTCATGCAGCGGAGCTTTGGGCCAGAAGATATTTTTCAGCAGTTCACTGGATACCTCCGCATCTACAATAGTACCGGACTTGACGCATTCATCCAGAATTGTCATTCGCTCAAACACAACCAGGGCGCCAATCCGGTCCCGGGACATGGAGCTGAAGGCCTCTACTGTCTGCAAAATAGCCCGCTCTGTCTGGCTGGTCTTTGCCTGAGGGGACAACAGTTTCCCGAACCCCTTATTGCCCACCTGTTCCAAAAATCGGCGAATTTCGGGCTGAAACAGCACAATAAGTGCCAAAAATCCAATTTCCACCGCGCCGCGCAGAATATAATACAGCACATACAGCCGGCAATAATAAGCCACGGCCAAGGCCAGCAGTACCAGGACGATACCCTTCAAAACCTGGCCTGACCGGGACTTTTTAGTCAACAGGAGCAGACGGTAAATGATATAGGCGATGATCGCCATATCAATGATGTCTGTGATTCGAATCATCTGAATATATCTGAGGCAGATATTCGCATAATGCGCAATTAAATTCATTGTGCCCCCCTATGTCGGTCAAACGGCATCATGGCATCCCCGATGGGCACCATGAACCAATTATAATTCTATTCTACTTATTATATCGCATCGATAGAATCATGGCAAGCCGAGATAAGGTCTTTTATGTTAATTTGTCATGAATAATTTGTTGAAGATTCTGAAGGAACGCATCAACTTCCCATCCCTGATTAAAGGCGGAAAAACTGACCCGTACCGTCCCTGTATCCAGAGTCCCAGCAGAACGGTGCGCCTGCGGCGCGCAGTGAAGTCCTCCACGGACCGCAATTTCCCGCCTCCCCAGCGCCTGTGCCATCAGTTGACTGTCATATTGGGGACATACAAATGAAACTACCCCGGTCTGGTTTTGTGTCTGGGAGGCAAAGACCTGTATTTCCTCCAGCGCATGAAGCCCCTGCACCATCCGCGTTAACAGGCTCCGCTCATATCGGGCGATCTGCTCCACGCCAGTCCGCCGGACAAAGCGGACGCCTTCCAGCAATCCCGCAGCTCCAGCCACATTTTCGGTTCCCGCCTCGCCCCGATCCGGCAGAAACAGCGGCATCTCCTGTCGGATAGACTCGCTGCCCGTTCCACCGGTCAATACCGGAAACAGCTCTTCTTCCGCTCCACCGCAGAGCAAAACGCCAGTTCCCTGCGGTCCATACATTCCCTTGTGCCCTGGAAATGCCATAAAATATGCCCCCAGTTTCCGCAGAGAGAGCGGAACACAGCCCGCTGCCTGGGATGCATCCAGAATCAGCGGTACGCCGATGCGGCGGCAGGCAGCGGCAATTTCTTCAACCGGCAGCACATAGCCAAACACATTTGAGACACAGGTACAAATCACTGTGCTGGGGTGCTGCTCCAGCGCATGCTCAAAGGCGGTGATTGTCTGCCCATCATCAAATAAAGGAGCCTGGGCCGTCAGCACTGTAACACCCGGAATAGAGGCCAGCGTGCGTGTCACCGCGTTGTGTTCCCACGAGGAGGTCACCACCCGATCGCCCGGATGGACCAGCGAACGGATCGCCAGGTTGAGGGCATGGGTTGCGTTAAGCGTAAAGACCACCCGTTCCGGACCGGGCACGTCGAAGAGTTCTGCAAGTTCCGTGCGGCATCGGAACAGTATCTCCTCTGCCCTGCGGGCGGCCGGGTAGTCTCCCCGGCCCGGACTGGCACAGCTTCGCACTGCCTGTGCCACTGCGTTGGAAACAGCCGGCGGCTTTTGAAGGGTGGTGGCCGCACTGTCAAAGTAAATCACAGGTTCACCTCGCGATAACTTCCATCCCCGGAGGTAATGTAGACTTTCTCCGGATGGAGACCGACTTTGTTTAACACAATTAGCGCGGAGCTCAAGCTGCGCTGGGACACTTTGACTGAATGGCTACAGCCCTCCCCGGAAATGGAACGGGGAGAGCGAAGCATATGCGCGGATATGCCGGCCCGTTCCAGGGCGGCCGCCGTCCGCTGCGCATACGTCAGGGAACGGCAAACTATCAGATAATAGACCATAAAAATGCGCCTCCTGCCCCAGTTTATGACCAAACCGACGCAGGGTGCATCAGGCGGGCTGCCCCTCTTAGGGACAGCCCGCCTCACTTCAATCTACTTTTACCAGCAGTGCCACAGCCTGAGCGGCGATTCCTTCACCTGATCCGGTGAAACCCAGCCCCTCCTCTGTGGTCGCTTTCAGATTGATCTGACAATCGGAAAGCCCCAGCACAGAGGCAATGTTGCCTCTCATCCGGGGAATATAAGGGGACAGTTTGGGCCGTTGGGCAATGACTGTGCCGTCTATATTCACGATCTGCATGCAGTGCTGGTCCAGCATATCCTTCACCCGGCGCAGCAGCACCAAGCTGGAGATTCCCTCGGTCTCCGGGTCATCATCCGGAAAAGCATGTCCGATATCCCACAGCCCCGCCGCCCCCAACAGGGCATCCATCACCGCGTGGACAAGGACGTCCGCATCCGAGTGGCCCAGCAGCCCTTTTTCATAGGGGACCTCCACACCGCCTATGATCAGTTTTCGATCCGACACAAGACGGTGCACATCATATCCCTGGCCAATTCTCATTGCGCATCCAGCCATGTGGCAATCGCCTCCCCTATAAGCAAATCAAATTGCGTTGTGATTTTGATATTCGTGCGCTCTCCGTCGGTCAGCACAACTTGTTTTCCAATCCGCTCCACTGCGGCGCAGTCATCCGTCAGCACCGCTCCCTGCTGGACGCTGTGGTAAAGCGCCCCTCGGATCAAATCTGCATCAAATACCTGGGGCGTCTGAACCGCAAATAATTGAGATCGGTCCGGCGTTCCGGTCACCACACCATGTGCAGCAGTCTTAATGGTATCATTCATAGGGATCGCAGGGGCTGCGGCGCCGGTCTTTTGGGCGGCCAGAATGGTCTCTTCCAGCACGCGCTGGGACACAAAGGGCCTGGCTCCGTCATGGATCGCAATCAGATCGGCCCCTTGCTCCGCTTCTTTCAGCCCGATGAGCACGGAATGGCTGCGGTCCTCACCGCCGACGACCACCTTGGACACCTTGGAACACGCATAGCGTTTACACAGCTCCCCAATGGGCACAATCAGATCAGAGCGGGTCACCACCACCACGTTTTCCACCAGGGGGCATGTCTGAAATGCCCCCAAAGTATGGGCAATCACAGGCTTATCCCCGATCTGAGCCATCATTTTGTCTACGCCTTGCATCCGGCTGGCTGTTCCGGCCGCCACAATGACAGCCGTACAGCTGGGCTGCCGGTCTTGCTTTCTTTTTCGAAAAATGGATCTCATGCCATCCCTCATTTCTCATTGGCCTGTCCTTTTATCCCGAGCGCCGTATGCCTGTGCCAATGCCAAAATCATAGCACAAAATCACAGGCTGGACAACAGAAAAAGGGACCGGATCCACAGATCCGGCCCCTGAGAAATGCTGCTCAGTTCTGAAATTGACTGAATTAATCCTCGTCGTCATCCAGATCATCCATATGGGAGTTCTGGAGCACGGCGCGACGGGACAGGGAGATCTTCTGGGTCTCGGTGTTGATGTCAGTGATCTTCACCTCAACCATCTGACCTTCCTGCAGCTCATCCTCGGGCTTCTCCACCCGGTGATCAGCGATCTGGGAAATGTGGATCAAGCCATCCACGCCAGGCACGACCTCGGCAAAGGCGCCAAAGCTCATCAGCTTGACGATCTTGACCTCGGCGACGTCGCCCACCTCATACTTGGACATAAAGTTCTCCCAGGGGTTCTCGTTGGGATCCTTCATGCCCAGAGAGATCTTCTTCTTCTCGGGGTCAGCCTTGATGACGTAGACATCCACGGTGTCACCCACAGAGACGACCTCGGAGGGATGTTTGATACGGCTCCAGGAGAGCTCGGAGATATGGACCATGCCATCCACACCACCGATATCCACAAAGGCGCCATAAGAGGTCAGGCTCTTGACGGTGCCGGTGTAGTGCTTGCCCACCTCGATATCTGCCCAGATAGCAGCGGCGGCGGCAGCCTTCTCCTCCGCAGCGACAGCGCGGATCGAACCCACCACACGGCGGCGGGAGCGGTTGACCTCGGTGATGCGCAGACGCACCGTGGTCTTCACCAGCTCGGTCATGGGCTCATTGCGGCGCAGACCGGTCTGAGAGGCAGGCACAAAGACCCGGATACCCTTGACGTTGACCACAACGCCGCCCTTGTTCTCCTCCACGACCAGACCTTCAAGGGTGGTCTTCTCATCCTTGGCCGTCTCGATCTCTTCCCAGTTCTTGTTGGCGTCCAGGCGCTTTTTGGACAGGGTGATCACACCCTCGCTGTCATTGACGCGCATAACCATGGCCTCAATGGTGTCGCCCACCTTGACGCAGTCCTCCACCTTGACAGAGGGATCGTCAGAATACTCAGACACAGGAATGTAGCCGGCGTGCTTGGTGCCCAGATCCACTTGAATTTCAGTCGGTGTGATGTTCACAACAACGCCTGTGGCCTTCTCTCCTGTATTTAAAGTTTTGATCGATTTCTCCAGCAGCGCAGCGAAGGACTCCTCGATCTCCAGATTTTCTTCACTCATTTTGTCATAGACCTCCTTTATTATCCACCCAGGTGTGGACGCACCCGCGGTGATGCCAATAGAATCCACGTCCGCAAGGGAATTCGGATCCAGCTCGCTGGCATCCTCCACCCAGAGGACAACCGGGCAGCGCTCCTGGCACAGCTCCACCAGATGTTTGGTATTGGAGCTGGCATGGTCCCCAATGACCACCATAGCGCCGCATTGCGCCGCAATTTTCTGGGCTTCCGATTGTCTTCGGAACGTAGCATTACATATTGTATCAAATATTTCAAGGTTTGTACACACTTTTTTTGCGCAATTCACAGATTTTTCCCAATTTTCTCTGGTAGAGGTGGTTTGGGAGACAAATGTGAGGGGAATTTGACAGCGCTCCGGCTCTTCTTCCAGCCATTTTTGCAGGCAATCCGCTCCATTCAGGACAACAGGATGCTCACACCAGCCCGCAATGGCACGAACTTCGGGGTGATCCGGCGCGCCAATAATCACCGGGCACCGCCCCCGCCGCTCAGCGTCGGACACCAGGTCGTGGATGCGGGAGACATTGGGACAGGTGGCATCCAGCACAGGATTGCCCTGTTCTTCCAACCGCCGGTAAATATCGCGGCTCTCCCCATGGGAGCGGATCAGCACATGGGCGCCCAGCGGGGCCTGTTCCGGCGTGTCAATCTGCTGAATCCCCTGACTGGCCAGACGCTCCACCACATGGCTGTTGTGAATAATCGAACCCAGCATCACACAGGGCGTCCCCTGTTCCGCCTGCCGCTGGGCCAGTTCCACCGCCCGGCGCACCCCGTAGCAAAAACCCGCGCTCTCGGCCAGGATCACGCGCTTCATGCTGTCTCCTCCAGCGCATAGATCCGCCGCATCAGCTCATCCGCCGCCCGCTGATAGTCCTCCGGTGTGGCCCGCCTGGCGGGCACGTCAGGATAATAAGCTTCGCCCACGGTGATCCTGGTAAAGCGGAACCAATGTTTTTTACGCGGAATATAGACCGGGACTACAGGCACTCCAGCCCGGACGGCAAACATCACAGCGCCGGTTTTGGCCTCCGTGCTCTCCTCCGGGGAGGAAACCCGGGTGCCCTCCGGAAAGAGCAGCAGTTTACACCCCTCCTTGAGCACTTTGATCGCCCGCTTGACCGCAGCAATGTCGTTCTGTCCCCGATTCACGCCAAAAATGCCCAATTTGATCAGCAGCCAGCCCAGAACCGGGATATGAAACAGCTCCTCTTTTGCCATGACCCGCAGCGGATTGTGATAACCAAACGCCATAATCACCATCATAGGATCAGCATAAGCGGAGTGATTGGCCGCAATGACCGCAGCCCCCTCTGGAATGTTGGAGCGGCCTATCATCCGCACCGGATGAAATATGCTGAACACCAAAAACACCGGCCAAAAGAGGATGTGGTAGAGCCGGTCCGTCCCCTTCTTACTCAGAAATTTATATTGGACTTTTTTCTGCTTACTCATGGGGCAGCCCCTCCTGTATCACGCGGATAAGCACTTCCAAGCTCTGCTGCAAGTCGAGCAGCGTGGTATCCACCAGCCGGGCGTCATCGGCACGGCGCAGCGGCGAAATCTCGCGATGGGAATCATTGTCATCCCTGGCACGCACGTCCCGCAGCACATCTTCAAAGGAGACGTCAATTCCCTTCTGCCGCAGCTCCGAGCACCTGCGCTGGGCTCTGGCCTCCGCGTCGGCCGTCAAGTAGATTTTTACAGTCGCCTCGGGCAAGACAACCGTCCCGATATCCCGGCCGTCCATAATGACGTTGTGCCTGCGGGCCAATTCCCGCTGTTTTTCCAGCAAAAAGCTGCGCACAGCAGGCAGCGCCGACACCTCAGAGGTCAGCATGGAGATCTCCGGCGTGCGGATCTGGGTGGAGACATCTTCTCCGTTCAGAAGCATCCTCTGGGTTCCAGCCGCGTCATAGTCCAGGTCAATATGGAGCGAAGGAAGCAGATTTGCCACCTGGTCCGGGTGCTCCGGACTGATTCCGCTGCGGTGGCAAGCCAAGGCCACCGTGCGGTAAATGGCGCCGGTATCGACATAGAGAAAGCCCAATGCCTGGGCGGCCTGGCGCGCCAGGGTACTCTTTCCGGCCCCAGAGGGGCCGTCAATGGCGACGCTGATCTGTTTCATGAGATGGTTTCCTCCTCTTTTCCATCCGACGCGGCATGTACTCCGGCCAGATGTCCCGTGGCCCAGGCAATCTGCAGATTAAAGCCGCCGGTATAGGCATCCACATCTATAACTTCACCTGCAAAATAGAGCCCGGGGCACTTCTTGGACTCCATGGTGGAGGGATTGATCTCCGAAACTTTAATCCCACCGCTGGTGATAATGGCCTCCTCTACCGGCCGCGGGCCGGAGACAGGGATATCAAAGCGTTTGATCGTCTCCAGCAATCTGCGGCGCTGAGCCTTTGTAATATCATGCACTTTGGTTTCCGGCGGAATGCCGGAGCGCTCCACGACCAACGGTATCATCAGCCTGGGCAACAGCGCGCCCAGAGAGTTGGCAAAGCTCCGGTTATGGTTCTCCTGAAAGTCCCGCAGAATGCGCTCGTCCAGCTTCTTCTCATCCAACACGGGTTTTAAATCAATTGACACCGTATAGCGATCCCGCTCAAAGTTCCGCATATGTGCGCTTGCGCTCAAGATCACCGGGCCGGAGAGGCCGAAATGGGCAAACAGAAGTTCGCCGAACTGCTGATAGATCACCTTTTTCCGCTGATTGCGCACAGTCACCTCCACGTTTTTCAGGGACAAGCCCTGCATGCGTGCGCAGTCCGAGCCCTGCTCGACCAGCGGGATCAGCGAGGGCTGCGGATCCACCACCGTATGCCCCACGGCCCTGGCCATTGCATATCCATCTCCGGTGGAACCGGTCAGCGGATAGGAGCAGCCCCCTGTGGCCAAAATCACCCGACTGGCCTCCAAAGTACGGCCGTCTTCCAATTTGACCCCGGATATGTGCCCTTCCTGCGTCAGCAAAGCCTCTGCCCTGCCCTGGTGAAACGCGACTTTTTCTCTGCGCAGTGCATAGAAGAGCGCGTCAATTACATCTGCCGCCCGGTTCGAGGCGGGGAAAACCCGATTTCCCCGCTCCGTCTTGAGCTTCAGTCCCAAACCGGTAAAAAGCTCCATGGTTTTTTCCGGGGGAAACTGCTCCATCGCACTGTACAGGAATTTTGCGTTGTGCGGGATATTCTCCAGCACTTCCGCCGCAGAACAGTTGTTCGTCAGATTGCACCGGCCTTTTCCGGTGATATAGAGCTTGCGCCCCAGCTTCTCATTGCGCTCGATCAGCAGCACAGAGGCACCCGCGCAAACGGCGGAGTGCGCAGCCAGCATACCGGCAGCGCCTCCGCCGATGACGATCACAGAAGGATGTTCTTTCAATGCAAACCTCCAAAGTGATGTGTAATTATTCTAACGTCAAAAACTTTGATCAGCTCTCTGTTCCGCCGTCAGTGGGCTCGTACACTTCGTATTCCGACCAGATCTGCTCCAACTTCCCGAAGGTGGATTCCAGCTGATCGCTCTTCTTCCGGCTGACGGCCACAATCAGCGCATTGACCAGGCTGAGCGGGGCCACCAGAGAATCCACAAAGGAAGCCATATCGCTCTTGGCCAGCAGAGAGATATCCGCAATATTGGCCAGCGGAGAAACCGCGCTGTCCGTTATGGCAATCACATTTGCCCCCTGGCTCTTGGCATACTGCATAGCCTGAACCGTCCGCTTGGAATAGCGCGGGAAACTCAGACCAATAAACACGTCTCCCGGCCCTATCCGCATCACCTGCTCAAATACCTCGCTGATAGAGGTGGTGTCCACCCGCAGCACATTGTCAAAAATGTAGTTGAAATAGAACCCCATAAAATTGGCCAGTGCACTGGCGGAGCGAACCCCCAAAATATAGATCCGCTTGGCCGCGATGATCATGTCCACCGCTTGGTTAAAGCTCTCCCGGTCGGTCTCCTCCAGCGTGATGCGGATTTTCTCAATATCCGACTGCATGACCATAGACATGATATCCTGGTCGCCAATCCTGTCGTTGGATACCTCAATGCGCTGGATTGCGGTGAGTTTATTCCGGATCATCTCCTGCAAGGCTTTCTGCATGCTGGGATAGCCGTCGTATCCCAGCTCTGCGGCAAAGCGGACCACGGTGGATTCACTGACGTTCACAGTCTTGCCAAGCTTGCACGCGGTCATAAAGGCCGCTTTATCATAAGATTCGAGAATAAAATTTGCAATCAACTTTTGTCCCTTGGAAAAGGAGCCCATATTTTCCTGAATGTGTGTCAGAATATCTTTTGCCATTGCTTTATCTCCTAACCTGACCCCATATATGACAGGGAAATAATACTGAGCATATCATACCGTTTTAAAGGAAAAAAAGCAAGTTAATTTGCAAGTTTTTTGTCAAGATCCTGCAACAAGTGTTTATTCTATCCAGATTAAGCTTTAAAAACCGCGGATATTTCATCTTTTTTGAGCATGCGCCATTCGCCAGGTTTCAAATCACCCAGCAAAATCGATCCTTCCCGCACCCGTTTGAGCCGGAGCACACGCACGCCCGCCGCCTGACACATGCGGCGGATTTGACGGTTTCGTCCCTCCCGAATGACAAAGCGCAGCAGGGTGCTATTCCGCTCCCGGGAGACAGCTTCCACCCGGACCGGGGCCAGCGGACGGCCATCCAAGGCCATAGGCCCCCGAAGCACCTGCAGCACATCGGAGTCGCACCGGTCCACCCGAACCAAATACTCTTTTTCTATCACGCCGCTGGGATGCTCCAGGCGCTGGGTGAACGCGCCATCGTTGGTAAACAGCAGCAGCCCCTCTGAATACATGTCCAGCCGGCCCACCGGCCACACCCGCACGCCGCAGTTGGCTACCAGCTCCGCCGCGGTCTTTCGTCCCCGCTCATCGGAAAGCGTGGTCACATATCCCCTGGGCTTATTGAGCATCAGATAGATCTTGGCATCGGACATCGCCACCGGTGCACCGTCCACACAGATGATATCCCGGCCCGGATCCACCTTCATGCCCAGTTGTGCCACATGGCCGTTGACAGTAACCCTTCCGTCCTGTATGTACCGTTCGGCTGTCCGTCGGGATACAATCCCGCAAGCAGACAGGAACTTTTGAAGCCGTTCTTCCACGAACCGGATCCCTCCATAACTCCCGTCTCCGGGCATATGCCGGCCATCAAGTAGGTTGTTCCAATACACGTTCCGTCCAGCGTATAGTCTACCCTGCCCACAATGCTGCCGCATTCCGGCGGCGCTGGAAACGAGCTGTTCAGATAGATTGTCCGCTCCACCTTTTCCCCCTCCAACACCAGATAGGACAGGGTACTTGTACAGTAGACGGGCACGGATACCCCCGCGCCGTCCACTGAAACCGTTGTAAAGCAGCTTCCTTCTGTGCACAGTGTAGAGATGGGATAGTTGTTGAATCCGTACTCATACATGGCAATCTGGTCATTCCAATCGTCCGGAGCATTCAATGTGACCGCAACCAACAGCTGACCGTCTTTTTCCGAGGCGGTAACCAAAGTGCGCCCCGCCGCCATGGTATATCCAGTCTTTCCGCTGATACAGTATTCGTACAAATTCAACAGCTTATTGTGATAATACAGCTCAAAACCGTCGATGGAGATATGCCGGGTATGGGTGATCTCCCGAAACTCGTCATTCTTCATGGCCTCCACCATCAGCCGGGCCATATCATGGGCGGTGGAGTAGTGATCCTCCGCGTCCAGTCCGTGGGGGTTTGCAAAATGAGTGTCTTCCATCCCGAAACGGGCGGCATAGTCATTCATCCAACCCACAAAGGTGGCCTCATCCCCTGCCAAGGTTGTGGCCAGGACAGTGGCTGCATCGTTGCCGGAATTCATGAGCAGTCCGTAGAGCAATCCCCGAATGGACACCACATCGCCGGCCTGCAAATACATGGAGGATCCCTCCACCCCCATCCAATCATCGGGAATGGTGACCGTGGCATCCAAATCCTCCGCTTTCTCCAGCGCAACAATGGCCGTCATAATTTTTGTAGTGCTGGCAATCAAATGGCGCTGCTCCGCATTTTTTTCATAGAGAACACGGCCGCTGGAGGCATCCACTAAAATGGCGCATTCAGCAGAGATATTGAGGCCATAGGGGTCCACATAGGTCTCCTCTGCCTCCACAGCCGTCTCCTCCGCTGTCTCAGTCTGGGCATGCGCGGCCGGAATCAGCAGGCCAAAGGCCATGAGAACCGCCAAAAGGCCGGAACAGGAGGCCGCCAGAAGACGACGCATAACAACTCACCTCTCACAATTCGTGTCAGAACAGAGTATATGCGTCAGAAGGATTGGCTATCCTCCCCTTTTTCTTCCTTTTTCTTGTCGATAATATCAGTCACCTTGTCCACCAATTCCGGGACCAGCTCCACCACGCGCTCGGCCACACCGCCGGGAGGAGGCGCCACCGGAAGCAGACGCACCCGGTCCTTATTGACCACCAGGAAGGCGACCGGGGCAATATTGACGCCCGCACCGCCGCCGCCGCCAAAGGGATTCTTCCCGGTCTGGTTCTTGGAGACAAAGTCAGAGCCTCCAGAGGCAAAGCCCACGCTCACCTTCGAGACAGGAATGATGGTAATTCCATCAGGAGTCCGGATAGGCTCGCCCACGATGGTATTCACATCAATCATCTCTTTGATTTTTTCCATGGTAATCCCCATGATTTCACCGATCTGATGCTTTTCTTCCATTTGGAACATCCTCCTTTTTATCGGTTGCCTGTGTTGCATTCTGTCTATTGTTGTATACTTTCAGGGCGGAAATCCCCAGTGACAGCATAATACAGACCAGCGCGCCAAGCCTCCAGCTCCCCTCTGCGGAAGCTGCGACCCTGGATGCGGCGTGGTCAAAATCCACGTCCAGCTGCACATCCCATTTGCGGACATCAAAAGCCTGATCGAGCAGCGGAATGAGTACACCCCCGCCGGCTGAGACGATGCCGTATTGGATGGCGGCGTTTGCCGGGTCCTCTGCGCCGCCAATGCAGTACTCCAAGCGCAGCAGCTCAATCCGAAGCTTTCGCCGCAGCCGGCCCAACGCCTCCAAAATAGGACCGGAAAACTCCAGCAACTGCTTCAAATCTCCCAACTTTTTCTTCTGCTCCTGCGAAGGCCGGTCCGTGTCCTCAGGCGGTGCGCTGTCCTTGCTCTGTTTTGCATGCTTTTGTTTTGACGGCCTGCCCGGATACAGCCGGATGTGAAAACAGGCCACTTTCAGCCGCACTTCCAGCCCATTGGCAGAGTAATCAGCTTCAAAGCCAACCCGAAGCAGCGACAGGAGCAGGAAAAACAGCAGTATCCCCGCCACTATGATCAGCGCCAGCATGATCTCACTCTCCCTCTTGGGGCGTCTCCTGCTCCTCTTTCAGCCGCTGGATGGCCGCCTGCATCTCCATCGTGATCTGCCCATCTTCCGGGGTGGAATCAGGCAGTTCCGGCAAGTCCTCCAAACTTTTGAGTCCAAAAGAACGCAGGAAGTTGGGGGTCGTCCGATACAAAATCGGCCGGCCGGGCACCGACAGCCGTCCGCACTCTTCAATGAGCCCCCGGTCCGCCAGCAGCCCCACCGTATAGGAAGAATCCACACCGCGGATCTGCTCCACATAGGCCTTTGTTGTGGGTTGGAAATAAGCGATGACCGCCAGTGATTCCAGCGCTGCCTGAGACAACTGGGGCGGCCGTCGGGTTTCCATCGCCCTGCGCACCCGCTGGGCGAACTCCGGCGCAGAGGCCAGCTGATAGCTTCCGTCTATCTTCAGCATCCGGATTCCCCGGCGCTCAAAGCTGTAGTAATCAGCCAGATGGTCCGCCACTGTGCGCACGGTTCCCTCGTCCAATTCCAGCGCCACGGCCAACCGTTCTGCGGAGACCGGATCTCCCGACGCAAATAGGATTGCCTCAATGGCGGATTCTATGTCTTTTAATTCCATTTTTTGAAAACTCCCATCTGCCACAAGGCATCTCCCGGCATCCATTCGGATAAGCCCTGGCGCCTCCAAGGCAGCCATCAGTATTCTTCGGTCAATTCCGTCAGATCTGTGGTATCTTCGGTCCCAGTCACAGTACAGTCCGACTCGGTGCCCGCCAGATTAATCCGTCGGCCCTTGCACAGCTCCAGTACCGCCAAAAAAGTGGCCACAATTTCAGAGCGGCTCCGATTGCCGCGAAACAGCATCCGAAACCGGGTAATTCCAGCCCGAAGCACGCGGGAAAGGACCTCCTTGACTTTATCCTGGACCGGGTAAGGCTCATGTCCCACAATTCCCTCAAATGCCTGTACTGCAGGCGCCCGAACCTCCCCTGCGCGGCCGATGATATCCCGCATGGCCTGCTGAAGCTCTTCCGGGCGGTGCACATACCGATAGGTATGATCCTTGGGCAGGTGTTCCGCCCCACGGGTCAGATAGTCCCGGCCCACCCGATAGCGCCGGTCCAGCTCCGGCACAAGCTGCTGAATCCGGCTGTAATTCTCATGCCGCTGATGCTCTTCCAGAGATGCAATCAGCTGCTCCATCTCGCTGGCGGCCTCTTCGTCCTGGATCGAGAGCAGCATGCGGGTCTTGATATAGACCAGATGAGCCGCCATCGTGACAAATTCGCTGGCAATCTCCAGATCCATCTCCTTGCGCCGATCCATCCACGCCAAGTATTGATCCAAGATCAGCGATATCTGAATATCCTTGATCTCCATTTTATTCTTACTGAGCAGATGGAGGATCAGATCCAGCGGACCGTTGAAATCCTCCATCTCCTCCTTGGCATGCACAACATGCTCCAAATGATAAACCGGGGCGTCCAAACGACACACCTCCAGAGTATTTTACTTCAATCGCCTCACAGCCCCAGTGCCGCCGGGGGCATTCCAGCCAAGATGCACAGCCAGCGAAGCACCTGGTTGATCCCCAAACGCAGCGGCGCGTCCAAAACCCCGACAAAGACCAGGGCGAACAGAGCCAGCATTATGTATCGTTCATACCGCAGGATGGTAAAATAGATACGGTCCGGCAAGAAGGAGAACAGCACTTTGGACCCGTCCAGCGGCGGAATGGGAATTAGGTTGAATACGCCCAAGCCCACACTGAGCGAGGCAATCTGGAACAGCGTAACAAAAAGGAAATAGACCGGTCCAGACCACAAACTCAAAGAACTGCGGTAAATAAACCCCATGCAGATCAGCGCCGCATAGGCCAGCACGAAATTGGCGGCCGGACCTGCCAGCGCCGTGATAGCCATCCCCCGCTTGGGATGGCGGAAATTGCCCGGATTCACCGGCACCGGTTTGGCCCAGCCGACTCCGGCCACTATCATCATAATCAGGCCAAACGGATCGATATGCCGCAGCGGGTTCCAGGAAAGCCGACCGGACCGGCGGGCCGTGTGGTCCCCCATACGGTCGGCTGCAAAGCCATGGGCACACTCATGGATAATAATGCACAAGAGCGCGACAGCCGCCTGAATCACCAGCATCAACAGCCGCGACGGATCAAAGGAATTGGCAAAGGTGCGCAAAAAACTCATGGCGCGCTCCTCTCAAAAGCAGATTAAAACGGAAATGATCTGTTGTATTATAACAGAAAACACCCCAACAACACAAGCCCCCAGCATGCGCTGAGGGCTTGCAGGCATTTTGAGGCAAAGAAAAGATCAATTACTTTCCATCCTCTGCAAAGGATTCCCCGGTGACAAGGAAGAGCAATTCCTCCCGTCCGATTTTCTTCTCCGCCGAGAAGGGAATCACCTTTACAGATTCATCAATCTGTAAAGTATTTCTAATTTGCAGTAAGTTGGGCTCAATTTCGCTTTTTTTCAGCTTGTCCAGCTTATTCGCCACCACAATATAGGGCTTTCCAGACTGTTTAAAGCACTCGATCATCGTGCAGTCATCCGCGGTGGGCTTGTGACGGGCGTCCACAATCTGGACGCCCAGTGTCATCAGGCTGGGATCCTGGAACCACTGCTCAATCAGCCTCCCCCACCTGGCCCGCTCCGCCTGAGAGACCTTTGCATAGCCGTATCCCGGCAGATCCACCAGATAGAGCTGGCGATCCACCAGAAAGTAGTTAATATGGGTGGTTTTTCCCGGGGAATTTCCCACCCGGGCAAAGTTTTTCCGGCCCAGCAGGCAGTTGATCACCGAGGACTTACCCACATTGGACCTGCCGGCAAAGACCACCTGCGGAAGATGATCCCGGGGAAAATCCGACTTTTTCGCCGCAGAAATGACAAATTCCGTGTTTTGAATGTTCATATGTGCCCTCTCGTTCATTGGGAGATATGGGTACGGCCTGCCTCCTGAGTGCCGCGTGGCGGGAGCAGAACCGTATCCTCACCACTCATTTCCGACTTTGCCTCTTTGGTCTCCGCCTCACTCTCTTCCACGGGGAGCAGTGCCTCTGCCAGCACTTCTGCCGCCTTGGAAACAGTGAGAAAATGCAGCCCCTGACGCACGGTCTGGTCAATCTCCTCCAAGTCTTTGCGATTCTCTTCCGGAATGATCACCGTGTGGATGCCGTTGCGGAAGGCAGCCATGGTCTTTTCCCGCAGACCGCCGATGGGCAGTACCCGGCCACGGATGGTAATCTCCCCGGTCATGGCCACATCCCGGCGCACCGGAGCCCCGGTCAAGGCGGAGACAATGGCCGTAGTAATTGCAATTCCGGCGGAAGGGCCGTCCTTGGGCACCGCGCCCTCGGGGAAATGAATGTGAATATCCCGGTTCTGATAAAACGAGGGATCCACCCCCAGTTGTCTGGCGTTGGAACGGATATAGGAGATGGCCGCCTGGCAGGACTCTTTCATCACGTCTCCCAGGTTGCCTGTGGGCAAAATTTTGCCCGTGCCCTCCATGACGCTGACTTCCACCTCCAGCAGCTCGCCGCCCACGCTGGTCCAGGCCAGGCCGTTCACCAGGCCCACCTGGGGCTCCAGTTCCAGCTTCTCGGGATGATACTTCACTACGCCCAACAGGGATTCCAGATTGTCGCCATTGACACTGACCCGCTTGTGCTCTCCACTGGCGATCGCCATAGCCGCTTTCCGGCAAAGCGCTGCCAGCTCCCGTTCCAACTGACGCACACCGGACTCCTTGGTGTAACCCACAATCAGCTCCCGCAGGGCGCCATCGGTAACCCGGAGCTGAGCGCCGGTCAGGCCATGGCGCTTCATCTCCCGGGGCAGCAGGTGCCGGCGGGCAATCTGCAGCTTCTCCTCATCGGTGTAACTGGACACCTCGATGACCTCCATACGGTCCAACAGAGGCCGAGGCACGGTATCCAGGGTATTGCAGGTGGTGATGAACAGCACGTCGGAGAGGTCAAAGGGCATCTCGACAAAATGGTCACGGAATGTGGCGTTCTGTTCCGCATCCAGCACCTCCAGCAGCGCGGCAGAGGGATCGCCCCGGTAGTCGCTGCCCAGCTTGTCCACCTCATCCAGCAGGATCAGGGGGTTGGATGAGCCGGCCGTGTTGACCGCGTTGATGATGCGGCCGGGCATAGCCCCGATATAGGTCTTGCGATGGCCCCGGATCTCTGCCTCGTCCCGCACTCCGCCCAAAGAAACCCGGGCCATCTTGCGGTTCAGCGCTTTGGCCACGGAGGCGGCAATGGATGTCTTGCCCACGCCCGGAGGTCCCACCAGGCAGATAATCTGTCCCTTCAGCTCCGGAGCCATCTTCTTGACGGCCAGGAACTCCAGAATACGCTGTTTGACTTTATCCATACCATAGTGGTCCACATCCAGGATTTTACGGGCCTGGGTGAGGTTCACCCGCTCCTTGGTCTTCACTTTCCAGGGCAGCTCCAGGCAGACATCCAGATAGTTGCGCAGCACGGCGGCCTCCGCCGAGCCGAAGGGCTGCTTTGCCATCCGGCCCAGCTCTTTATTCAGCTTTTCCGCCACCTCTTCCGGCAGATCGGCCTGGGCGATTTTCTGGGCATACTCGTGGATTTCGTCGTCGCCGTCGCCTTCTCCCAGCTCCTCCTGGATGAGCTTGAGCTGCTCCCGAAGATAATACTCCTTCTGGGAGTCATTGACCCGCTCGCGCACCTTGGACTGCAGTTCCTGATCGTACTGCATGATCTGGATCTCCTGACGCAGGATGCGGTTGACCTTGTTCAGCCGCTGGCAGGGGTCCAGCTCCTCCAGAATGGTCTGCTTGTCCTCATATCGCAGGGGAATGCTCTGGACGATATCATCGGCCAGCCAGCCGGGATCCCGGGCGGCCAGTACCTCCAGCACCAAATCGCCGGTAACTTTCCCGCTGGTCTCTGCATAACGCTGAAACAGCTCATAGGCCGTCCTGAGCAGCGCTTCGGCTCGGACATGATTCCGGCTGCCGGCAGCCTCCTCGGTCAGGAGCTCCACCTCTGCTGTGAGATAGGGCTTGCGCTGCACCAGGCGGTGAAGCCGTCCCCGGGAAAGGCCTTCCACCATGACCCGGGCGTTGTCCCCGGGCAGGCGGAGCACCTGCTTTACCACGGAGACGCAGCCGATCTCATAGAGATCGTCCTGGTCCACCTGCTCTTGGCTGATATCCCGCTGGGTGACCAGGAAGATACGTTTTCCCCGCTCCATCGCCTGTTCCAGCGCCCGCATGGAGGGCTCCCGCTCCACTTCAAAGTGAAGCGTCATGCTGGGGAAAACCGTGATTCCCCGCAGTGCCATGGCCGGCATCGTAACTACAGGGACAGAATTGGTCGTTTCCATAGAATCTAACATGTTTTTCCTCACTTTTTGGCTGTAAAACAGAATGGGGCGCAGAACGGAACCCCTCTGCACCCCATTGTTATACGATCAAGACGCGCTGCTCTCCGCGCTCTGGCTTTTGGCCTCCCGCAGGGCGGCCGCGCCCAACCGGAAGGGGCGATCCAGCCGCTCCGGATCCCGCTCCACCAGAGGAGGCGCACCGTTCTTCACGCAGTCCTCGGTAATGGTCACTTTGCAGACCGCAGGATCGGAGGGGATTTCATACATGATCTGAGTCATGCATTTCTCCAACACTGCCCGCAGGCCGCGGGCACCCATCTCCCGTTCCAGAGCTTCATCGGCGGCAGCCTCCAGGGCGCCGCGCTCAAAGGTGAGCTCCACCCGGTCATACTCCAGCAGCTTGATATACTGCTTGACCAGGGCATTCTTGGGTTCGGTCAAAATCTGCACCAGCTGATCCCGATCCAGCGGATCCAGCGTGGCCTCCACCGGCAGGCGGCCCACCAGCTCCGGAATCAGGCCATATTTGATCAGATCGTGGGGCTGGAGATCCCGCAGGATGGTGTCCTTCTGCTTTTCCTCCTTGCGCTGGATCACCGCGCCAAAGCCGATGGCCTTCCGGTCCTGCCGGTCCTCGATCAGCTTCTCAATGCCTGCAAAGGCGCCGCCGCAGATGAACAAAATATTCTTTGTATTGACCTGGATAAACTCCTGGTGGGGGTGCTTGCGCCCGCCCTGAGGCGGAACGTTGGCCACAGTGCCCTCCAGAATTTTCAGCAACGCCTGCTGCACGCCCTCGCCGGAGACATCCCGGGTGATGGAGGTATTTTCGCTCTTGCGGGCAATCTTGTCGATCTCGTCGATATAGATGATGCCCCGTTCCGCCAGCTCCACGTCATAATCTGCGGCCTGAACCAGCCGGAGCAGGATATTTTCCACGTCGTCACCCACATAGCCCGCCTCGGTCAAGGTGGTGGCATCGGCAATAGCAAAGGGAACATTCAGGATCTTGGCCAACGTCTGGGCAAAGAGGGTCTTGCCGCAGCCGGTGGGACCCACCAGAAGGATGTTGCTCTTCTGGAGCTCCACATCATCGCCACCGCCGAAATAGATGCGCTTATAGTGATTATATACCGCCACGGACAGCGCGACTTTTGTGCGGTCCTGCCCGATGATATACTGATCCAGCACCTCTTTGATCTCCGCGGGGGTGGGGATCTCCTCGGGGATGTCCTCTTCAGTCAGGTGGTCCTCATATTCCCCGTCATCCAGAATGCTGTTGCAAAGGGCGACGCACTCGTTGCAGATATAGGCTCCGGGGCCGGCAATGATCCGGCTGACCTGATCCTGATGCTTGCCGCAGAAGGAGCAGCGGATGCTCTTTTTGTTGATATCGTCGTTTTTCGCCATGAATTCTATTCCTCTTAAATTAATTTGACGCAGGCCGGATGCAAAATCGGCTTTTCAGAGTGCATCAGCGCTGATAGTAGACCTGGTCAATCAGGCCATACTCCTTAGCCTCCTCCGCAGTGAGCCAGTGATCCCGCTCGGTGTCGGCCGCCACCTGTTCCACAGGTTTGCCGGTATTCTGGGCCAGCAGTTCATTCAGATGGCGCTTGATGCGCAGCACATGCTCCACATCAATCTCCATATCGGTGACCTTGCCCTGGGTGCCGGCGGAGGGCTGATGGATCATGACCTCTGCGTTGGGCAGCGCAATCCGCTTGCCCTTGGTGCCAGAGGAGAGCAGGAACGCACCCATGCTGGCGGCCATGCCGATGCAGATGGTGGACACGTCGCACTTGATGTACTGCATCGTGTCGTAGATGGCCATACCGGCAGTGACGGAGCCACCGGGGCTGTTGATATAGAACTGAATGTCCTTGTCCGGATCTTTGGCCTCCAGATAGAGCATCTGGGCCACCACCAGGCTGGCAGTGGTATCGTTGACCTCCTCAGACAGGAAGATGATACGGTCGTCTAACAGACGGGAAAAAATGTCATAGGAGCGCTCGCCACGGCTGGTCTGCTGGACAACATAGGGGACTAAACTCATTTTCATACTCCTTTTTCATTGGGACTGGTTGTCTTGGGAATGGCCGCTAAAAGTATATCCTTCCGGATGGAAGGATATACCTGTGAGAAATTCAATTACTCTGCTTCAGCAGGTGTATCCTCCGCAGGGGCCTCGGCAGAAGCCTCAGCTGCGGGAGCCTCTTCAGCCGCGGTTTCCTCCACGACAGGAGCGGTGGGCACAGCGGCCTCATAGACGAACTTGGAGGCCATGGTGCCCTTCAGCTGGCGCACAATCTCCTCCTGGGGGACCGCCTTTTTGACCGTGTCCACATCCATATTGTACTGCTCGGCCAAGTCCTCATACTCTTTGTCGATGTCCTCAGCGGTGGGCTCCAGGTGCTCGGCCTCGGCAACCGCGGCAAAGATCAGATCGCCCTGGATCTGGCGCAGCGCGGCGACCTTGGCGTTCTCCCGGAACTCGGCACGGTTGGTGCCCATCATCTGCAGGTACTGGTCGAAGGTGAAGCCAGCCCCCTGCATGCGCTGCTCATAGTCCTCGATGATGCGGTCCGCCTCGTACTCCACCATGGCATCGGGCACTTCCATCTCGGTGGCCTCAATCAGCTTGGTGAGCACCGCAGTCTCAAAGTCCCGCTGAGCGGTCTCCTCCCGGCGGGTGCGCAGCTTCTTCTCCAGATCGGCCTTCAGCTCGTCCAGGGTCTCAAACTCAGAGACGTCCTTGGCAAACTCGTCGTCCAGCGTGGGCACCTGGGACTCCTTGACCTCATGAACCTTGACCTTGAACACCACAGCGGCGCCAGCCAGGTCGGCAGCGCCGTAATCCTCGGGGAAGGTGACGTTGACGTCCTTCTCCTCGCCAGCGGAGGCGCCCACCAGCTGATCCTCAAAGCCGGGGATGAAGGAACCGGAGCCCAGCTCCAGGGGATACTGCTCGGCCTTGCCGCCCTCAAAGGCGACACCATCCTTGAAGCCCTCGAAGTCGATGACCACAGTGTCGCCGTTCTGGGCGGGACGCTCCACAGCAACCTGGCGGGTGGCCCGGGTGATCAGGGGCTTCATCTCGTTGTCGATGTCCTCAGCGGTGATGGTGACCTCAGCCTTGGGGGCCTCGATGCCCTTGTACTCGCCCAGCACAGGCACGGGGCGCAGGGCGATGGTGGCGGTGAAGGTGAAGCCCTCCTTGCCCAGGGACTGCATCTCCACGGAGGGATAGCCCACCATATCCAGGCCGGACTCCTTGACCGCCTCGGTCAGGGCCACGGGATACAGATCGTTGACCGCATCCTCATAGAACACGTCGGCACCATACATCTGCTCCACCAGCTTGCGGGGGGCCTTGCCCTTCCGGAAGCCGGGCAGGGAGATCACACTTCTATTCTTGCGGTAGACCTTCTCGACGGCGGCGTCAAATTCTTCGGCACCCACCTCGACGGTCAGTACAGCGGTGTTCTTTTCTTTCTTTTCCACGTTCTTCAGGTTCATTGGTTTCTTCCTCCTAGATGCCCCCGTGGGGACAAAATAAACATTTTACATTGTATTCGCAATATCGTGGCTATTCTATCAGAATAGCGCAGAAAATACCAGTCTTTTTTTTAGGATTCACAAATTTTTAACGGGCGGAAGCCCAAATAATCCCCTGCGACCAGGTGATACTCCACGGTTCCGTGTACGCCTTCCAGCGCCAGGCGGTGGCTGCCCCCGTGAAGATGCCCATAATAGCAGGACTTCACCTGATAGCGCTCCAGCAGATCCAGGATCTCCTGGCAGCGATAGCCCTGATAGAGGGGCGGGTAGTGGAGAAAGGCCAGCCTCGTCCGCTCTCCCGCCGCTTTCAGCGAGGCCTCCAGCCGCAGCAGCTCCCGGTTGAACACCTTCTGGTTGTGGCCGTTCTGATCCTCTTCCCAGAACCACCCCCGGGTGCCGCAGAGCGCATATTCCCCATACTCATAGCAGTTGTTGTGGAGCAGATTCAGCGTGGTGAAACCGCGCTCCGCCCAAAATTGATACGTCTTGTTGGCGGTGGTCCACCAATAGTCATGGTTGCCTTTGAGAATCAGTTTCCGTCCGGGGAAAGAATTCAGGAAGGCAAAATCCTCCTCCGCCTCCTCCAGGCTCATACCCCAGGAGATATCCCCGGCCAGCACAATGGTGTCCTCTTCCCGGAGGACGGAAAGCCCGGCCCGGAGTTTGTCCACGTATCCGTCCCAGGCTCCCCCAAAGACGTCCATCGGCTTGTGCGCGCGAAAGGAGAGATGGGGATCCCCCAATACATAGAGGGCCATATCAGCGCAGGAAATCCAGCACCGCCTGCTCCATGCGCTCCTTATCCACGCACTGATCAAAACGGGGCGTCTTGTGCTTGAGCGCGGCCAGCGGAGCCGGCGCAGGGATGCCGCTGGCCTCGGAGAGCTGATCCAGCAGTTCCACGCCGCCGCTCACTTCCGAAACGCCGATGGCCTTGAGCACCGCGTCGCCGAACTTGAAGGGGCTGGCGGTGGAGGCCACCACAGAGACCGTGGAGTCTCCGGTCTCCCGACGGTACTGGTCCAGCACATGGAAGGCCACAGCGGAGTGGGTGTCGATCAGATATCCCTTTTCCCGCCACATCCGGCCGATGGTCTCTTCCGTCTCCGCCTCAGTGGCGAAGCCGGCGGCAAAGAGGGACTTGACCTGCTCCAGAATATTCCCGCTGACCTCATAGCGTCCGGCAGCGCCGAGCTGGGTCATGTAACCGGCCACCAGCTTGTCATCCTCTCCGGACAGGGCATAGAGCAGCCGTTCCAAATTGCTGGAAATCAGAATGTCCATGGAGGGGGACACCGTGGTGTAGAAGGGCCTGTTGCGGTCGTACACGCCGGTCGTAAGGAACTCGGTGAGCACATTGTTGCTGTTGGAGGCACAGATCAGCCGATTCACCGGCAGCCCCATGCGCATAGCGTAATAGGCGGCCAGAATATTGCCGAAGTTGCCGGTGGGGACGCAGATATTGATCTTCTCCCCTGCCCGGACAGCGCCGGATTTCAGAAGGTCGGCATAGGAGGAGATGTAATAGACCACCTGGGGCAGCACCCGTCCCCAGTTGATGGAGTTGGCGGAGGAGAAGAAATACCCCCGCTGATCCAGCACTTCCCGGAGATGCTCGTCGGAAAAGAGCTTTTTGACCCCGGTCTGGGCGTCGTCAAAGTTGCCCACAACGGCACAGACCCCTACGTTGTCCCCCTCCTGGGTGCGCATCTGAAGCTCCTGAACCTCTGAAACGCCATCCTTGGGATAGAAGACCATGATCCGGGTACCGGGAACGTCCCGGAACCCTTCCAGAGCACCCTTGCCGGTATCGCCGGAGGTGGCTACCAGAATGCATACCGTGCGCTGCTCCTGGTTCTTTGCCATGGAGGCCGTGAGCAGATGGGGCAGCATCTGCAAGGCCATATCTTTGAAGGCACAGGTGGGGCCGTGCCACAGTTCCAGGCAGTAGGTGCGCTCATCCACTTTCCGCACCGGCGCCACCGCGGGGGTGTCAAACTTGTCCGGCCCATAGGCTTTGGCGGCAAATCCGGCCAGTTCTTCCCCGCTGAAGCCGTCCAGATAGAAGCCCATCACATAGGCCGCCCGCTGCTGATAGGTCATCTCCTGCAGCTGTTCCCAGGCAGTTTCCGGGAGCTGAGGAATTTCTTCCGGGACGAACAGACCGCCCTCCCGGGAGAGGCCCTGGGCAATGGCCTGGGCCGGCGTGAAACGAAGGGTTTTGTCTCGGGTGCTCAAATAGTACATACCGCTCTCACTGTCCTCATCAGATTGTTGAAGTAGAGGTCCCGCAGCAGGGACTCAGAGTAGTTCTTCTGCAACAGGTATTCGTAGAAGTCCAGCCAGTTCCAGGCGCCTGAGAACCCCTCAGGCAATTTGGAACAACCGTCCCAGTCGCCGCCCAGGGCCACCGTCTTCTCCCCGCCCAAAGCCAGGAAATGCTCCAGATGGCGCAACAGGGTGTCCTTTGTGACGTTTCCCTGGCCCAGAAAGGCTGCATAGCAATTCAGACCCACAATACCATGTTTCTTTATTATCGCAGTAAATTGCGCATCGGTCAAGTTTCTTGTGTGAAAAAACACCGATCTGCTGTTGGAATGGCTGGCCATAAAGGGCTGCTGTGCCAATTCAGCCACATCCCAAAAGCCCGCATCCGAGAGATGGGACACATCCACCAGCATGCCCAGCTCGTTCATTTTGCGCACAAAGGCCTTCCCCCGCTCACTCAGCCCCCGCTCCGGCTCATCCATATGGCTGCCGGACAGGGCGTTGGCGTGGTTCCAGGTCAGATTGACCGCCCGGACGCCCTGATCAAAAGCCCACTGCAGCCGCTCCAGAGAGCAGTCCAGCAGCTCTCCCCCCTCTACGGACAGGAAAGCGCACAGCTGATTGGCAGCAATGGCCCGATCCGCCTCCGCCCCGGTGCGGCAGTGAGCCACCCGGTCGGAACAGCGGGCGCACTCCCGGTGAAACAGCGCAATCTGCCGCTCCGCCGCTCTGCGCCTGCCCCACAGGGAAAACGCCGCAAAGAACTGGGCCTTGGGCCCCGAAAAAGCGGCCATACGCTCCAAATCCCACTGTCCGGTATGTACATCCAGGTGTCTCCCAGGCAGCCGGGCAATGCGGCTGATGGTGTCGCAGTGGGCGTCAAAATAGGGCACATTCACGGAAGCGGCCTCCTTGCTCACCAAAAGGCATGTTCATAATAGCGGATGTCCGGGCGCTGGGTCTGAACCCCCTCCGGAGCATAGACCTCCGCCACATCAAAGCGGCACCGGTATTCACCGCACTCCGGGTGCTCCGCCAGGAAAAACTGAGCGGCAGCCACAATGCGCCGCTGCTTGGCCGGGGTAACCTGTTCCCGGGCGGCAGCAAACCTGGCATCCCGGCGCAGCTTGACTTCTACAAAAGCCAGCTCTTTTCCCTTCCGGGCAATCAGGTCGATCTCCCCCAGCCGGCACCGGTATCCCGAGGCAATCAGGCGGTATCCCTTCTTATGCAGGTATTCTGCCACCTGTGCTTCGCCCCAGCGCCCCAAAAGCGTTGTCGGGCTGCTCATAGGTTTTTCAGAAAAGAGCGGCGGTGGATCGGGCAGGGGCCGTATTGCCGCAGCATCTCATAGTGCAGCTTGGTGCCGTATCCTTTGTGCCGCTCAAAATGATATTCCGGATACCGCTTCGCCATCTCCAGCATATACCGGTCCCGGCTCACCTTGGCCAAGACAGAGGCAGCGGAGATGGAGGCGGACAGGCTGTCCCCGTGAACGACGGCGCGGTTCGGGATGGTGATGCCGCTGTTGCGGTTGCCGTCGATCAGGGCAAAGTCCGGCGCGGGGTTCAGCTTGTGGATGGCCAGATCCATGGCCTTGAGCCTGGCGTTGAGGATGTTGATCTCGTCGATCTCCCATTCCCCCACGCTGGCCACCGCCCAGGCTACCGCCTGGGTACAGATCTGGTCAAACAGCACCTCCCGGCGCTTGGGGGTCACTTTCTTGGAGTCATTGAGCCAGGGCAGATCGAAGTCCTCCGGCAGAATGACGGCAGCGGCATAGACAGGCCCGGCCAAAGGGCCGGCGCCCGCCTCGTCGGCCCCGCAGACCAGGGCATAGCCCTGGGACTGGATCTCGTGTTCCAGGGCGAGGTATTCCCTGTTGGTCATGGCCGGATCTCCTCCGGCCGCTCCAGGGTGAACCGGCCCAGCTTGCAGGAGCGGTACTCCTCCAGCAGCACCCGGCTCATCCGCTCCAGGTCCACCTCTCCGCCGGAGATCAAAAAGCCCCGACGGCGGCCGGCGGCCTCCAGCAGCTCCCAGCCCTGGGCGCCCTCCGGAATCTCAATCTTATAGCGGGCCTGCACCGCACTGGGATAGCGCTGGGCCAACAGGGCCATCAGGCCGGAGGCCAGCTCCTCCAGATCCATCACTTCATCCTTGACCGCCCCGGTATAAGCCAGGTGCAGACCGATAGACTGATCTTCAAACTTGGGCCACAGGATACCCGGGGTGTCCAACAGCTCCAGGCCTTTATCCACATTGACCCACTGCTTGCCCCGGGTGACGCCCGGTCGGTTCTGGGCGGCGGCAGACTTGCGCCGGGCCACCTTGTTGATAAAGGTGGACTTGCCCACGTTGGGGACTCCCACCACCATAGCCCGGACCTGCCGGCCCACCTGGCCCTTGGCGATCCAGGCAGCGATCTGGTCCTTCAGCAAGGCGCGCACCGCCGGGGCGAACTGGCCCACCCCCTTGCCCGAGTTGGCGTCGGTCTCCAGCACCGCAAAGCCCTGGGCCTTAAAATAGGCGCTCCAGGCCTGATTGCCGGCGGGGTCCGCCTGGTCCGCCCGGTTCAGGATGATAAGCCGTGGCTTTGCGCCCACCAGCCCGTCAATATCCGGGTTGCGGCTGGAGATGGGAATGCGGGCGTCCACAATCTCCGCCACCGCGTCCACCAGTTTCAGATTTTCCCCGATCATCCGCCGGGTCTTGGCCATATGGCCGGGATACCACTGCACGTTCATTGTCTCTCACCTGCCGTAAACGTTGATTTCTCTTGCAGAATATAATCATCAATCAAACTGATAAAATCGGAACGGAATTGCTGCCTGAGCGCCGTTATAAAGACCCTTCCCCCAGTTCAATACAGAACGAAGGCCGCATAATACGCAAAAAGGAGCGGTTGCCCGCTCCCATGTTTGCGCCGAGGAATTACAGCTTCTCCTGGATCTTGGCTGCCTTACCCACGCGGCCGCGGAGATAATACAGCTTGGCCCGGCGGACTCTGCCCTTACGGACGGTCTCCACCTTGACCACATTGGGAGAATGGACGGGGAACACCTTCTCCACGCCCACACCATAGGAGATGCGGCGAACGGTGAAGGTCTCGTTCACACCACCGTGCTTCTTGGCGATCACAGTGCCCTCAAAGACCTGGATACGCTCCTTGGAGCCCTCCTTGATCTTGATATGCACCCGAACAGTGCTGCCGATCTCGATCTCGGGCTGCTCGCTCTTGACGTTCTGGGCGTCCAGGACATCGATCAGATTGCTCATTGCGTTTTCCTCCTGTTTTATAGGCGTTCATGCGGCTGTCATGAAAAAAAGCGCAGAGGACCACCCTTTATTAACCAAGGCATTATATCATGCTCCAGCGCGGATTGCAAGGAGTTTTTTCAAAAAAACGAGTCAAAATCAGGCTTTCCAGACGTGCGGCCGCAGCGCCTTCCCCCTTCCCCGGAGCCTGATTTGACAACCGGCTCCAGTTTGGGTAAAATAATCGGGCAAGCAGGCTGGACAGCCGCGCGCAAAGGCCCAACGGCCCAGCGTGAGGAAAGTCCGGGCTCCATAGGGCAAGGATAACGGGTAACACCCGCCGAAGGCGACTTCAGGACAAGTGCAACAGAAATATACCGCCGGCTGTTGGCCATCGCTATGTCAACTTTTTTTGATGCCGCAGACGCATCGCTGGTAGCGCATCTGGCCCGGTCCGGTAAGGGTGGAAAGGCGAGGTAAGAGCTCACCGGCTGACTGGGAACAGCTCAGCCCTGTAAACTCTATCCCGGAGCAATACCGTGGAGGAGACATGTGGTCGGCCCGGCCGTCTCCGAGGAGGTAGCTAGAGCCTGGCGGCAACGTCAGGTCGAGATAGATGGCTGTCAAGACAGAACCCGGCTTATAGGCCTGCTTGCATCTGACAGACAGACGCCGCGGAGGAACCATTCTGTTCCTTCGCGGCGTTTTCAGTTCAAAAGACACCGGGGCTCTCAGCGAACCCCGGTGTCTCTGATTCAATGATAGTTTGCCAACAGATTTTGGCTTACAGCATCTCGTAGATGCCGGCAGCGCCCATGCCGCCGCCAATGCACATGGTGACCATGCCGTACTTGCCGGCGGTCTCAGGATCACGCAGGTAGTCCAGAGCCTTGCAGGTCAGGAAAGCGCCGGTAGCGCCCATGGGATGGCCCAGAGCCATAGCGCCGCCATAGGGGTTGACCTTCTTGGCGTCCCACATCTCCTGGAAGCCGTCCAGCATGGGGTTCTTGACCACGTTCTTCACGCAGGCCATGGCCTGGGAAGCAAAGGCCTCGTTCAGCTCGATGACGTCCATATCCTTGACAGAGGAGAAGCCGGCCTGCTTCAGGGCCTTGGGAATGGCATAGACCGGACCCATGCCCATGCGGGTGGCGTCGCAGCCGGCGACCTGGAAAGCGATCATCTTGGCGATGGGCTTGATGCCATGCTCAGCGGCATAGTCGCTGTCCATGATCATCACATAGGCGGCGGCGTCGGTGGTCTGAGAGGAGGTGGCAGCGGTGACCTTGCCGCCGTCCTCAGCGGCCACGAAGCAGGTCTTCAGGCCGGCCATCTTCTCCATGGAGGTCTTCAGGGTGCCGTCCATCTCGGCCAGGATGCCGTCATCATAATCGACGACAGTGCCGTCCTCCTTGGTGTAGGGGATGATGGAGGGAGCCAGCTTGCCGTGCAGACGGGCCTGGGCGGCGCGGGTGTGGGACTCCAGCGCCATCTCGTCCATCTCCTCGCGGGTGAAGCCGTAGTCGTTGGCCACGTTCTCAGCGGTCTGGCCCATGCTCATGTAGCCGCCGGGATAGTTATCGATGATCCACTTGTTGCCATAGGTGGCGAAATCATAGGGGGTAAAGCAGCCGGTCATGTACTCGCAGCCGCCGGCGATGCCCACCTTGTACTGGCCAGCGGTGATGGCGTTGACCACGGTGGAGATGGCCTGCAGGCCGGAGGAGCAGAAGCGGTTGATGGTCTGAGCGGGGATGCAGTCCCAGGCGGTGCCGCCGGCGCGATTGACGATCAGACGGGAGGCGTTCATGTTCATCTGGTTGATGTGCATGGCGCAGCCGGTGATGACATCGCCGATGTCCTCAATGTGCTCAGCAACATAGGGGACCTTCTCGATGACGCCCTTCAGAGCGACGGCGGAGTAGTCCACGGGGTGGACATCGTGCAGACCGCCCTTGCGGGCACGGGTGCAGGCGGTGCGGCCATAAGCCACAATAACAGGATAGCTCATTTTGTTTTACCTCCAAATATGATTTTTTAGTGGTAAGTACAGATTTGAAATTGGTTTTACCAAAGTGATTCTATTATAGCGCACATTTTTCCAAATTGCACTACCTTTTTCAAAAATTTTTTTGACCGTAAAGATTCTCTTTTTTCACTTGCAGCTCCAGGGTCATTTTATGGGGATTTCCACCCAGTAATGCGCGTTACTGCCCGGAAAAAATACTGCCTGGATGGGGCAGCCGATCCGTATCCTGGGTCAAATACCACAAGAAGCAGCTCAGCTCCAGGTTAAGCCGGGCGCGGCGGTCTGAAAAGTCCACCTGGAACAGCTCTGTGATCCGGTTCAGCCGGTAGGACAGCGTATTTTTATGGATGGACAGACCGGCCGCAGCCGCGTCCTTATCCCCGAGGCAGACCGCGTATTGAAAAATGGTGGGAAAATACTCCGTCTGGTTGGCCCGGTCATAGTCACGGATCTCATACAACACCGGCGCCACAAAGGTCTCCGCGGTTTCCGTCTCCAGCACCGCAGCCAGCATGGGGAGGGGCATAAAATCCCGAAACACCCCGTTTTTCCTGCCCTTGAGCCGCTCGGCCATCCGGGCAGTCAGCAGTGCCCGGCGATAGTGGAGATACAGCTCGTTCAAGTCAGAAAAGGAATCGCTCAAACCGCTGACAAGATCATACTGGCCAAAATACTGGAACAGCCACCGCACCAAGCTGTTGTTTTCCGGCCGAAGCTGGCCGTCCACCGCATTGCGCTTGACCTCGCCCAGCAGTGTGACAATGGTCCGGTCGTAGACCAACACCACCACATTGCGAAACTGCTGCTGGATCTGGGCCACTGCGTAATCCGCAAAGGCTTTTTGGGAGGGTCTGGCGCCAATAGTGGTTACCATAACACCATACTCCCCTTTGATTTCCTGGCCCAACAGCTCCACGGCGGGCTGGCACACCTGAGGCGGTGTGCTCGGATCCAGCAGCACTTCCAGCTTTGCCTGCAGCGTGGCCGTCCAGCGGTCCATTCCCGCCTGTCTGCGGATCAGCTTGATGGACAGCAGGCTGACCAACTTGCGGACAATCTCCAGATCCTCCTGCCGAAACGGAATCTGGCCCAGGTAAACGATCACATGCCCCAGCACCTCGTTCTCCCAGACCAACTCGCCGTACAGCCGCGGCAGCGGGGCACAGGTCCCGGTGGAGGCGTAAAAAGGCTCATAGAACTCCTTGCCGCCCTTCAGATTTTCGTCTAAAATCTTCCACTCCCGTTCCGCCTTGATGGCATTATGCCGGATGCTCTCATCCAGCTCCTCCACGCCGGTCCCCTCCCGGGGCCAGACCGAACGGATGTGAAACAGCCCGTCCGTCAACAGCACCGGCGCGCCAAAAAACTCGGAAGCCGCCCGGATCAACGGCTGCACGCCATTTTGGTCAATTACATCCAGAAAGCGCCTGCACGCTTCCCCCACCCGCATATCACGTGTCTCCTCTTTCACAGCTGGAATGAACCTCCCTTTCCGCTGAACACTCCGCCTTTCGCGGCGCAAACTCTGAAGCACTATAAATACCCCTTAAATTTTATCACAAATTAAAGCTGATTGCTTGTTTTTCTATTCAAAAATTTTCATCAATATGGCCTTGTCGGAACAAGAACTTCACTCCGCACTGCGCCTATAATACTGCCATGCCAAACAATTACACCCTGCAGGCGGCTTTTTCCGCCCCAGCGTGCGCTTTGACCAACTACTCGAACAGGAGGAATTGCTATGGACTGCAAGCTGAAAGAACGTTATGACCTCTATATCGGCGGGAAGTGGGTGCCGGCCTCCGACGGCGGAGTCTTTACCACCACCAACCCCGCCACAGGGCAAGTGCTGGCACAGTGTGCCGAGGCGACCAAGGCTGACGTAGATGCGGCAGTCAGTGCCGCCTGGGCCGCTTACCCCGCCTGGAAGTCGGTCTCCCCCATCCAGCGCTCCGACATCTTGATGAAAATTGCCGACCGCATCGATGCAAACGCGCAGCTGCTGGCCCAGGTGGAGAGCATGGACAACGGCAAGCCCATTCGGGAAACGACCGCCATTGACGTGCCCTATGCCTCAGATCATTTCCGCTACTATGCCGGTGCTGTCCGCACAAACCAGGGAACCGCCACAGTGCTGGACGGCAACTACATGAGCCTGGTGCTTCGGGAGCCTCTGGGGGTTGTGGGCCAAATCGTCCCCTGGAATTTCCCGTTCCTGATGGCCGCCTGGAAGCTGGCGCCTGCCCTGGCAACGGGCAACTGCATTGTCTTCAAGCCCTCCTCTGTCACGCCCCTGAGCATCCTGGTCTTCATGGAACTCATCCAGGACCTGCTGCCCGCCGGTGTCGTCAATATCATCACCGGCGCCGGAAGCAAGTCGGGCCAATACATGCTGGAACACCCGGGCTTCCGCAAGCTGGCCTTTACCGGCTCCACCGAAGTGGGCGTCAGCGTGGCCAAAGCTGCGGCAGACCGGCTGATTCCCGCCACGCTGGAACTGGGCGGTAAAAGCGCCAATATCTATTTTGATGACTGCCAGTGGGACATGGCCATCGACGGGGTTCAGCTGGGCATTCTCTTCAACCAGGGCCAAGTATGCTGCGCCGGAAGCCGGGTTTTCGTCCAGGAAGGCATTTATGACAAATTTGTAGCCGCCGCCGTGGAAGCCTTCCGCAAGGTGAAGGTGGGCAATCCCCTGGATCCCAACACCCAGATGGGCGCCCAGATCAACGAGGGTCAGGTGCGCAAGATTTTGAAGTACATCGACATCGCCAAGGCAGAGGGAGCCACCATCGCCTGCGGCGGGGCACGCTATACGGAAGGCGGCTGCGCCGACGGCTGCTTTATGCAGCCCACACTGATTACCGGTGTCACCAACGACATGCAGGTCGCCCAGGAGGAGATTTTCGGGCCAGTAGCCGTGGTAATCAAGTTCAAAACCGAGGAGGAAGTCATCGCCATGGCCAACGACTCCACCTATGGCCTGGGCGGTGCTGTCTGGACCCGGGACATCAACCGGGCGATCCGGGTTGCCCAGGCGGTGGAGACCGGCCGCATGTGGGTCAACACCTACAATCAGATTCCCGCCGGCGCCCCCTTCGGCGGCTATAAGCGCTCCGGCATCGGACGCGAAAATGATCTGAGCATTCTGGACGCCTATTCCCAGAAGAAAAATATCATGATCAACCTCAACGAAGTTCCCAGCGGTTTTTATCCCGCTCAGTAAAATACAGTTTCCCTCTCCTTTGTGACAAAGCCGCTCTTTTGCCCAGGCAAAAGAGCGGCTTTTTTGTGTTTATATGTGCAAATAAGCGGCAGCGGACAGGCGCTCAGCCCTCGCTGTCCTGCTCCCAGTTGTGCCAGACGTTCTGGACATCGTCGTCCTCTTCCAGCAGCTCGATCAGGCGGGTCATATTCTTGATATCCTGCTCGCTGGTCAGCTTCACATAGTTCTGGGGCACCATTTCAATCTGGGCGCTGACAAAAGTGTAACCCTTGGCCTCCAGAGCGGCATTGACCTCGTTGAACACATCGGGATCGGTGTAAACGGTGAACACATCCCCCTCATTCTTCAGATCGTCGGCCCCCGCCTCCAAGGCATCCATCATGACGGTGTCTTCATCCAGTTCCCCTTCTTCATTGTCGATGACAATCACACCCTTGCGGTCGAAGGACCAGGAGACACATCCGGCTGCGCCCAGATTTCCGTTGTACTTGTCAAACAGATGCCGCACATTGGGGGCGGTGCGGTTGCGGTTGTCGGTCAGCGTCTCCACAATGACCGCCACGCCGGAGGGGCCGTAGCCCTCATAGGTCAGCGCCTCATAGTTGTCGCTGCTGCCGGCGCCCAGGGCTTTTTCGATGGTGCGCTTGATGTTGTCGTTGGGCATGTTGGCCGCCTTGGCCTTGGCAATGATGGTAGCCAGACGGGAATTGTTTTTGGGATCGCCGCTCCCGCCCTGTTTGACTGCCACAATCATCTCCTTGGCAATCTTGGTAAAGGTGGCAGAGCGCTTGGCATCCGCCGCGCCTTTGGTCTTCTGAATATTATGCCACTTGGAATGTCCGGACATGGGTCATCCTCCTAAAAATAGATATATAACATTAAATATATAGCACAATTTTCTCCGGCTTGCAAGTCATTTCACGGATTACAGACGGATTCCGAAGCTGCTGCGGGACATCTTCACAGTCCGCGCTTGAATCGTTCGGCCTCTTCCAACAGTTCTCCGGCCCCTGCCAGCATGACATCGGTCACCCGTTCCCCTCCGGTGAGCCGGGCCAGCTCCGCCCGGCGCTCCGCCGGGTCCAGCACCCGCACATCGGTGAACGTACGTCCAGACCGCTCCCCTTTTTCCACAAAGAAGTGCGTGTCCGCCATAGCGGCAATCTGGGGCAGGTGGGTCACACAGAGGATCTGCTTCTGCCGGGCCACCTGGGCCATCTTGCGTGCAACCTTCAGGGCCGCCCGCCCCGAGACACCGGTATCCACCTCGTCAAACACCAGCGTGGAGATGTCATCAGACTCGGCCAGCACATTTTTCAGGGCCAGCATAATCCGGGCCAGCTCGCCGCCAGAGGCAATTCGATGGATGGGCTTCAGAGCCTCCCCCAGGTTGGCGCTCATCCAAAAGCGCACCTGGTCCATGCCGGTGGCGTCCATACCAGGCTGCCCCTCCCGTTCCTCTTTGGGTTCCAGCAGCACTTCAAAGCGCACCTTGGGCATATCCAAATCTTCCAGCTCCCGCTGAATCCGCTGCTGGAGCTGCAGCGCCGCCTGGCTCCGGGCCTGGGTGAGCGCCCGGCCCCGACGTTCCGCCTCAGCGCGCTGGCCGGCCAGCTTTTTCTCCAGCTGGGCGATACGGTCGCTGGAATACTGTATCTGATCCAATTCCTCCCGGCATTTCTGGAGATACTCCAACATCTCCTCCACCGTAGAGCCGTATTTTTTCCCCAGTCGGTAAAGCAGATCCAGCCGGCTCTCCATCCGGTCAATGTCCTCCGGCGACACATCCAGTTCACCGCGCAGGTCCCGGGCCTGTTCCAGGGCATCATAAGCGTCATATCTCATCTGATTCAGCCGCTCCGCCGTCTGGGCAAGCAGCCGCCCCTGCTCGCTGTCCTCCGGAACGCAGCGGGCCGCTTGGGCGACAGCGTCCGCCGCCGCAGACAGCAGCCCCACAGCTCCCTCGGATTCTCCCCCACCATCCAGGGCATAATCCGCCTGCTCCAGAGCGGATATCATCCGCCCCGCGCTGCGGAGAATGTTCTTTTTCGCCGCCAGTTCCTCATCCTCCCCGGGTTTTAACTGAGCCCGCTCCAGCTCTCCGATCTGATAGGTCAGGGTGTCAATCCGCCGGGATTTCTCCGCATCGTCCATCCGGAGCGCATTGATCTCCCGCCGGGTCTCCATCATGGCCTGATAGGGCTGTCTGTATTCCTCCAGCAGCCCCTCCAGATCACCGAACCGGTCCAGATATTCCAGGTGGCACTCCTCGTTGAGCAGCTGCTGGCCATCGTGCTGGCCATGAATATTCAGCAGCTGCTGGCCGAGCTGACGCAGCTGGGACACCGTCAGCGGACGGCCGTTAACCCGGCAGAGATTTCGGCCGTCCCCCTGAATTTCCCGCTCCAACAACAGCTCTCCGTTCTCATCCGGGCGGATTCCAGTCTGCTGGAACCAGGCCAGAGCGGGCAGATCCCGAAACACCGCGCTGACAAAGGCGGACCTGGCGCCGGTGCGGATCAGATCCCGGCTGGTCCGCTCCCCCAGCACTGCGCTGATGGAGTCAATCACAATGGACTTGCCCGCACCGGTCTCGCCGGTCAGCGCGTTGAAGCCCGGGCCGAAACAGATGTCGGCGGACTCAATCAGGGCAATATTCTCAATGTGGAGCAGAGAAAGCATGCAATCACCGTCACTTCAGCATCAGTCGGATCTCATGGCAGAACTGTTCCGCAAACTCGTTGGTGCGCATGATAAGCACGGCGGTATCATCCCCGGCAATGGAACCCACCATGTTGGGGATATCCATTCCGTCCAGGGCCGCCGCCGCCGCATTGGCCAAACCGGGCATGGTCTTCAGCACAATCAGATTCTGTGCCACATCGAAGGAGGTCACGCTCTCCCGGAAAATGGTCTGGAGCCGGTCGGCCAGATCTGTCCGCCCCCGGTGCAGCGACACCACATATTTGCAGGTGCCGCTGGACGTGCGCTCCTTGACCAGATGCAGCTCTTTGATATCCCGGGAAATGGTCGCCTGGGTGCAGGCAAACCCCAGCTTGTGCAGCCGTTCCAGCAGCTCTTCCTGGACCTCCAGATCTTCCTCCTGGATCAGCTTTAAAATCGCTTTTTGCCGTTGTTCTTTCATCTGTGGTCCTCCTATGATTTTCCCAGCTTGGACAGCAGAATCTGATAAAAGCTGCGCCCTGTCAGTCTGACCAGGCTGATGCTGCGCTCAGAGCGGCGGATGCGGATCAGATCTCCGCTGGAGAGCCGAATGGCCCTGCCGCCGTCCACCGAGAGATAGGCCGTCTTTCTGGCCTGACGTCCCAGTCGAATCTCCACGGTTCTGTCCTTTGAAAGCACAAAGGACTTGGACTGGAGTATATGGGCGCAGATCGGCGTGATGATGATATTCTGCGCCGTGGGCTCCACAATGGGACCGCCGGCGGACAGAGAATAAGCCGTGGAGCCGGTGGGCGTGGACACCAGCACCCCGTCCCCGGAGAGGGAGGAGATCAGCTCGCCGTCGGAGCACACCGACAGCTCCACCACCCGGGCCACCGCCCCCTTGGTGATGGCAGCATCGTTGAGCGCGTGTTCAGAGTAAATTTCCCGGCGCTCATGGATCAGGGAGACATCCAGCATCATGCGCCGCTCAATGGTGTAGTCCCCCTTGGCAAGCCGGGAGAGCTGCTGCAGCTCGCTGTGCTCCAGCTCCGCCATAAAGCCCACACTGCCCATATTGACGCCCATGATGGGCACATCATAGCTGTAGGCGACCTTGGCGGCGTGCAGCAGCGTCCCATCTCCGCCGAAGCAAATCAACAGGTCCGCCGTGGGGATCTCCTGGTTGATCTCGGCATAGGTCAAATGCTTGGGCAGCTCAAAACGGGGATCCGGCTCAAAGGGCAGGCAGAACCGGGTCTCCACTCCGGCCTCCTTCAAAATACGGGCCGCAGCCTGGGCCGTTTTCAGCCCCCGGTCCCGATAGGGGTTCGGACTGAGGATAATCTTCATTGCTTCGCCTCCAGCGTCTCATGGGACTGGGCCACCAGGGCCTGAAAATCGATTGAAACAGAATGGCCCGCTCCCACCGAGAGCCAGCCCAAATACTCTATATTGCCCTCCGGGCCGCGGATGGGGGAAAAGGTCATGCCCTGGACGGAGAAGTCAAACTGCTCCGCCTGGCTGTAAAACCGCTCCACCACCTCAAGATGAACCGCCGGGTCCCGCACAACTCCCTTTTTGCCCACCTTGTCCTTTCCCGCCTCAAACTGGGGCTTGACCAGGCAGACCAGCTGCCCGCTCTCCTTCATCAGCGGACGCAGCGCCGGCAGAATCAATCCAAGGGAAATAAAGGACACATCCACGGACACAAAATCCAACGGGTCGGGAATCTGCTCCCGGGTCAGGTAACGGGCGTTGGTGCGCTCCAGGCACACCACTCGCGGGTCGCTGCGAATCTTCCAGTCCAGCTGTCCATAGCCCACATCCACCGCATAGACCTTTGCGGCGCCATTCTGGAGCATACAGTCGGAAAAGCCGCCGGTGGAGGCGCCGCAGTCCATCGCCACCGCTCCATTCAGGTCGATGGGAAAGCTCTGCATTGCCTTTTCCAGTTTCAGGCCGCCCCGGCTGACATAGGGCATGGTCTTGCCCCGAACCTCCACTTTGGCCTGTTCTCCCACGGGAAAGCCCGCTTTATCCACCTTGCGGTCGTCCACATAGACAATACCGCTCATGATACAGGCCTGGGCCTTCTGCCGCGATTCGGCCAGGCCCAGCTCTACCAGGGCCACATCCAGCCGTTTTCCCTTCATCCCAAGGCCTCCTTTACGGTCTTTGCAATGGACGGCGCATCAATTCCCAGCAGCTGGTGCAGCTCCTTCACCGTGCCCTGGGGCACAAAATCCACCCCGGAACTGAGCAGAATCAGATGGTCCAGCTGGATGCCCCGATCCGCCAGATCATAGGAGAGGGCCATCCCCACAGAATTGGGCTGGATGACCTCTTCCACCACAGCAAGACAGTGGGTCTTTTCCACGCTGGCCAAAACATGCTCGGCGTTCATGGGGATCAGCTGATTGAACTTAACCACCTCACAGGAGATGCCCTCCTGTTCCAGAAGCTCCGCCGCCTCCAGCATCTCTCCCACCAGATTGCCGTAACCCGCCAGTGTGAATTGATCGCCCTGCCGGAGCACACAATCGGGCTGGTCCGAGGTGTCCTCTAAAAAGCGGGGATCTTCGACTCCCCGGGGATAGCGCACGGCCACAGGCCCGTCATAGTCATAGAGGGCGGAGCGGAGCATGCTCCGCAGCTCGGCGTAATTGGAGGGCGCCAGCACCGTAATGTGGGGCACTGTGGACAGGAAGGCCAGATCAAAGACCCCCTGGTGGGTCTCCCCGTCCGACCCCACCAGGCCAGCGCGGTCGATCCCCAGCACCACATGCAGCCGCTGCAGCGCCACATCATGAAGCAGCATATCATAAGAGCGCTGCAGGAAGGTGGAGTACACCGCAAATACCGGAAGCAGGCCCTGCTTGGCCATGCCCGCACACATGGACACCGCGTGTCCTTCGGCAATTCCCACATCAAAAATCCGATCCGGATGTGCGGCGGCAAAACTGTCCAGCCCGGTCCCCGACTGCATGGCCGCGGTGACCGCGCAGATCCGCCGGTCCTGGCTGGCCAGCTCTGTCAGGTATTGGCCGAAGACAGCGGAATAATCCTGCTTCTCCCCTCCTGAGGAAATCCCCCGGTCGGGAGAAAAGGGGGCGACGCCGTGATAGAGCTCCGGGATCTCCTCCGCCGGGGCATACCCCTTTCCCTTGACGGTACAGACATGCAGCAGCACCGGGCCATCCAGGCTGTCCGCCCAGCGCAGCAGGCGGGTCATGTCCGAGAGATCGTGGCCGTCCACCGGACCGATATAGTCAAACCCCAAGTCTTCAAAAAACGTACTGGGCAGGATACTGCCCTTAATGGCCTTTTTGATCCTGTGGGTCAAATCGTACAGCCACTTCCCCCCGGGAATGGAGTGCAGCAGCGTACGGTAGCCCCGCTTGAACTTCAAATACCCCGGGTTCAGATGCTGGCGTGCCAGCAGCGTGGCAACACCGCCCACATTCTTTTTGATGCTCATCCCGTTGTCATTCAGGATGACCAACAGCTTCTCCCCGCTGTCTCCCGCATCGGACAAGCCCTCGTAGGCCAGTCCGCCGGTGAGGGCGCCGTCTCCAATCAGCGCCACCACCCGGTAATCCTCCCCCAGCTGGCTGCGGGCCCGGGCCATGCCCAGGGCCACAGAGACAGAGTTGGAGGCATGTCCGGCAATAAAAGCGTCGGTATCGCTCTCGTAGGGCTTGGGAAATCCCGACAGGCCGCCCAACTGGCGCAGGGTATCCATCCGGTCGGCCCGGCCGGTCAGCATCTTATGGGTATAGCACTGATGTCCCACATCGAACACCAGCCGGTCCCGTTCAAAATCAAACACTCTGTGCAACGCCACCGTGAGCTCCACCGTCCCCAGATTGGCCGCCAAATGGCCGCCGGTCTGAGAGACGGTGCGGATCAGCTCCTGCCGAATTTCGTCGCAAACGGTACGGCACTCATCGTCACTTAAGTATGCGAGATTTTTGCCCTTCCACTCGGACACAGGCATCCTCTCCCTTGCTTTCCATGGATATCTCTCCCCAAGGGCCTGTCCCATGGGGCGCGCGCCGCCCGGTTCAATCGGGAGGCACGCAGTCTCTTCCGGCTCAGTTGGTCCGGCACGCCAGCCAGTCCGCCATACCGCACAGGAAATTGCTGTCGGCAAAAGCGCCGGCCACCAGCTCTTTCGCCCTCTGGGTACACTCCAAAATCAGCGTCTCACACCGCTCCCGGCCCAGCAGCGTGTAAAATGTGCTCTTATGGTTGGCTTTATCGCTGCCCACCGGTTTTCCCAGCTCCTCTGTGGTGGAAAACTGATCCAGCAGGTCATCCCGGATTTGAAACGCAAGTCCGATCTGGGCGGCATAGCCCCGGGCGGCGTCCATCTGGGCCTGGGTACCCCCGGCGGCGATCACGCCGATGACACAGGCCGCCTCCAGAAGTGCGCCGGTCTTTTTCCGATGGACCATCTGAAGCTCTTCCAATGCCAGCGGACGGGTCTCCCCCTCCAGATCCAACACCTGACCTGCGCACATTCCGTCCCGGCCGGCCCCTCTGGCCAGCTCCAGCGCAGCCTGAGCCCGCACCTGGGCGGGATAATCCGACGCCAAAATGCACTCATAGGCTGCGCTCTGAAGGGCATCCCCGGCCAACACCGCGTTGGCCTCTCCAAAAACCACATGGTTGGTGGGTTTGCCCCGGCGCAGCTCATCATTGTCCATACAGGGCAGGTCATCGTGAATCAGCGAATAGGTATGCAGCATCTCCACCCCGCAGCCCAGCGACAGGGCGCGCCTGCCCTCTCCTCCGGCGGCCTCACAAAATTTCATGGTCAGAATCGGGCGCACCCGCTTTCCGCCCGCCGTAAGGCTGTAAGACATGGCCTGATAGAGCGTCTGATAGGGCACCTTCTCCCGGAAACAGCCCTCCAGCGCCTGGTCCACCTGCTCCCGCAGCCGGGCCAGCTCCCGCTCCAGCTTCATCAGTCCTCCACCTCCAGGGGAATCTCCTCGGGAGCGCCGTCGGTGCCCTTGACCAGTCGCACTACGGCCTGCTCCGCCTGATCCAGCTGCTTGCCGCACTCCGCAGCCAGGCGCATCCCCTCTTCAAAGAGGCCCATGGATTCCTTCAGCGGGGCCTCCCCTTTTTCCAACAGGGAGACGATCTCCTCCAGGCGCTGCATGGATTCCTCAAAGGTCTTTTTCTTTGCTGCCATCGGTCAACATCCTCTCTGTCACGGTACAGCCGAGTGTTCCATCACTCAGCGTTAATTCGATATGCGCTCCAATCTCTGTCTGGGCCGCCTTGGTAATCACGCCGCCGTCGGCGTTTTGGGCCAGGGCGTACCCCCGGGAGAGCACTTTAAGCGGGCTCAGGGAGTCCAGGGCGGCACACCGGGCGGCGTACTGGGCCCGGCGCTGGGCCACCAGCCGCTCCAAAGCGGCGCACAGCTTGTCCTGGGCATAGTCCAGAGCAATGCGCTTCTCCTGGACATAGGCCAGAGGATTCTGCAGCGCCCGGCTGCGCTGGAGCGGCAAAAGGCGCTGCCGCTCCCGGCGCACCCGCTCCTGCATTGTCCTGCACAGCCGGAGCTGCAGCTGCTTCAGAGCGGCACAGATCTCGCTCTGATCGGGCACCGCCAGCTCCGCCCCGTTGGAGGGGGTTGCCGCCCGCAGGTCGGCCACATAGTCGGAGATGGTCACGTCTGGCTCGTGGCCCACCGCGGAGATCACCGGGAGATCAGAGGCATAAATGGCCCGGGCCAGCCCCTCATCGTTGAAGGCCCACAGGTCCTCAATGGAGCCGCCGCCCCGGCCGATGATGATGACATCGGCCACCTGCCAGCGGTTGGCGTAGTTCAGCGCCCCGATCAGCTCGGCGGGGGCCCGCTCCCCCTGTACCTGTACCGGCAGGAGAATCACCTTGGCCATGGGCCAGCGGGCGCCCAAAATGCGGATCATATCCCGCACTGCGGCGCCGGCGCCGGAGGTAATCAGCGCCACCCGGTCCGGACAGGCCGGAATGGGCTTCTTATGCTCCGGGGCAAAGAGCCCCTCCTGGGCCAGCTTCTGCTTGAGCTGCTCAAAGGCCACATGCAGATCCCCGATCCCATCGGCGACCATCAGATCCACATAGAGCTGATAACGGCCGTCCCGGGGATAGACACTCACCCGCCCGAACGCCACCACCTGCATTCCGTTTTCCGGCCGGAAACGAAGGTGTTGGGCCGAAGAGCGGAACATGACGCAGCTGAGCACGCCGGTGGGATCTTTCAGGGAAAAATAGTGGTGGCCGGAAGGATATTTTTTATAGTTGGAGATTTCGCCCCGGACCGCGACGCTGGCCAGATTGGGGTCGGAGTCAAATTGGTTCTTCAGATACTGGTTCAGCTGACTGACGGTCAGCACCTGAGGTTCCACCGCAGTTCCGTAACCGCTCATCCAAGCAGCCCCCTTTCCAAAGCGCGGTGGGTCAAAAACGCCACCCCCATGGCATTGTCAGAAGAGTACTGAGGCGCGGCGAACAGGGCATCCCCCATGACCTGCCGCAGCAGAGCGTTGGAGGCCACGCCGCCGGAACAGAGCACGGGCAGGCCGGGATATTGCCGCCGGGCGGCCTCCGTGGTCCGGCGCACCAGGTCCGCCACCGTATTCAATGTAAATCTCGCCAGATCCGCCGGAGCCATCCCCCGCTCAAAGCGCTGCCTGACCTGGTTTTCCACCCCGGAGAGGGAGAAATTCAGCCCCCGGAGCTTGACAGGAAAACAATCCGTGCTGCTGCTCTCCCGCGCCAGTTTGTCCAGCTCCTTGCCGCAGGGAAACGCCAGCCCCAGCAGACGGCCGGTGCGGTCGATGAGCTGCCCCGCAGAGATATCCGCTGTGGCCCCGAGAATGGTCATCTGCGGCATGCCTGACTCCGGCCGGGCCAGCAGCAGCTCCGTGGTGCCGCCGGAGAGGTGCCAGGTCAGAAATTCCTGGTCCAACAGCTCCGGCCGTCCCACGCTCCAACAGGCGGCGGCCACATGGCCCTGCTGATGGGAGCACCCGAAAAACGGCACACCCAGCACGTCAGAGAGCACCCTGGCCTGGGAGCTGCCGGCCAAAAAGCAGGGCATATAGGACCCCTCCACCCCGCGGGGGGCGGTGCTGGCGCCGACGGCGGCCAGGTGTTTCAGCACGCCGGCCTCCCGCAAAGCCGCAATCTGCCCGGGCAGCCGGCGGACATGCTGATAGAGGGCGTCGCTCTGGCGCAATCCAAGCCCTCCCTCGGGCACCTCCAGCAGGCGGCCGGCATTCAGCCCGGTGCCGTCGCCGCAGTAAACGGCGGCAGAGGTGGTGTAATTGCTGGTATCCAGCCCGAGCGCAGCAGTCATTCGCCGCACTCGCCCCGGACAAAGGAGCCCAGAATACCGTTGATAAAGGAGACGACTTTGTCATCTTCGTAGTGCTTGGCGATCTCCACCGCCTCGTTGATGGCCGCCCCATTGGGCACCTCGGGCAGATAGAGAATCTCAAACATGGCCACCCGCATGATGGCCGTGGCCACCCGGGGAATCCGGCCGAACTTCCAGCCCACCGCATAGCGCTCAATGTCCCGGTCCAGCTCGTAGCCATGGCGGCCCACGCCCTCGATCACGGTACGGATGTAGGCAAGCTGCTCCTCATCGGGATATTCTCCATAGAGCGCATTCTCTTCCGCCATGACGGCAAAGTAGTCTCGGTTGAGCTTTTTTTCCAGGAACTCCTCCACGGAGCAGTCGCTGTATCCCAGCTCATATGCCAGTTGGACGGCAATCTCCCGGGCTGCTGTTCTGGTCATGTGGTCTCCTCCATTCCGGTCATATGCAGACCCATATGCATTTTATGTAAAATCTCTAATCCAGTATATTATACACGCAATCCGCCGCTTTGAAAAGACTTTTCCCACAAGGAAAACGGGGTGGCTGTTGAGCCACCCCGTCAAACCGCCTGGATACCAGAGGTATCCCAGGATCATAGCTTACTTCTCAAATGCGACGCCGGAGACATGGACATTGACAGAGGCGACCTGAAGGCCAATCACCGACTCCACGCTGGTCCGGACCGCATCCTGGACATTTTTCGCCACTGTCTGAATATTCATCCCGAACTTCACCAGCAGGGATAGATCAATGGACAGCGCGTCCTCCTCGCTGCGCAGCCGGATTGCTCTGGAGAGGTTCTTTTTGCCCGCAATTCCGGCGATATCGCTGCCCAGATTGGACAGTCCTGCCACTCCGTCCACCTCAACGGCGGCCATGGCGGCCACGGTGCAGATGGCCTCCTGGGAGATGTGGACATTGCTCTGCCCCTGGATCTGGGTGACATATTCTTTGTTCTCACTCATAATGGATGCCCTCCTGCAAAACAAAACTCTGTGTTTGCCTTTGCTTTATTTTATCATAAGGCGGCAAAAATACAAGGGGTTTCTCGTTCCGCGCTGGAATTTGCCCCAGGGAGGCCACAGGTTATTGGTCTGTTATCCCCCGCTTCAGCAAGCGGCACTGCAACAGTTTTCTTGCCGGCAGGCAAATGAGGAAAAGCGCAGTGGGCACCCCGGCGGAAAAGCCGGAGTGCCCACACTTGGAACGGACAGCCGTGTTTCAATTTTCCGCCGCATCGATGATCTTGACCTGATCCGCGGAAAACGAGGTCTGACCCAGCACAATATCGGTGATCTTGGCCACATCGGCGGCCTGGAGCCCCTCTTCAGGCGCGGCCACCACCACGCTGACGCTATTGTCTCCGATATAGGCCACACAGTCCTCATACCCTTTGGCGGCCACCAGATTTTCAATCTCCGACTCTGTGGTTGTCGCCTCCGCCATGGCGGTGATGCTCTCGCTGGCCGAGGCAATGGCGGCCTCGTCGGCATTGGGATCGTCCACCGTGGCCTGGAGAATGGCCAAAGCTTCATCCCGCGCCTCCTGCCGGGAGAGTCTGGCGGTATCAAAATAGCTCTCCTCCTGTACTTCGGACACCGCTTCGATCTCCTCTGTACCGTCCGCTGCTGCGGCCGTCTCGGTTTCTGTCCCCACCAGTTCCGCCTCGCCCAGCGTTTTGGTGTCCGTGGACTGGTTGGCGGACACCGAGGTATCCCGCTGGCCATAGGACCAGTTCAGATAGACCGCCACGCAGACGAACAGGACAATGGCCGCCACGACCGCGTTTCTTTTCCAGACTTTCATGATGCACACACTCACTTTCTCTGACAGATTGAAATTTGATCCGAGCTAAGCCCGGTGATTGCTGAGACCGCCTGCAGCACCTCCAATTTGACTCCGGCATTTCCCGCCCCGTCGCAGATCACCAGAGCCCCCTGAAACTCAGGGTAGATTGTCTTGACACTGACCGCCTCCTCTGTGCCGCTGCCGGTGGAGACAATCACGGTCTCCCGGTCACTGGTGCTGCCCTCCGAGGTATCCTGGGCCAGGACGTCCTCCCCGCTGGAGCGCAGGGTGAGCACGACTGTGGCCTCGCCCACTCCGTTGATCTCTGAAAGCGCCGTCTCCATCCGCCGCTCCAGCTCCTCCAGATCAAAATTCTGGAGGTCTGTCTGCCGGGCCGACTGTGTCTCCGCCTGATTTTGGGTACTCTCCTGGCTGCGGGTGGGCCACAACATCAAAACGACCCCCAGGCACAGGATGATGGCCACATACTTATACTTGCCCAGCTGCTTTTGGAGCTTGGCAAAGTCAATTTTCCCCTTCAAGATGCCGCCTCCTCATAGGAGATTTGTTCCGCCGGTATGCCCAGATCCTCCTGGATGAGCTCTGACAGGGCCTGCCGCGCCTGCTCGGGCACATCGCCCTGAAGCACAGCTCCGGCCGGCACCGGAAGGCCCTCCTCAGTCCAATCACAGGTGACACTGGCGGTCAGCGACACCCCCATCTCCTCCGCCTGTGTCACAATATATTCCGCCGCCCGCTGAGACATGATTGTCTCCAGATAACTTTCATTGGTCTGCTCCAAGTCGTCTGAAAAAGCGGCTGCCGCCTCCCATTCACTGCCCAGGGCGCCGCTGATCCAACCGGGAAGCGCGCCCACCAGCGGGGAGAACACCACAATCGCCAGCACCAGCCCTGCCGCCAGCCGGACGACGCCCCGAACCGGTCCTTTGGGGACCGCTGCCTCCAGCACCCCCAGCAGCAGCGCCGCGGAGAGAATGGATAGCATCCAGTTTTTAACTGCCTCTGTCATGGCATCACCGCCGATATCGTCGAGATCAGGCAGAGCAGCGTGACCAGGGCGCAGGTCCCTGTCATACCCATCACCAGGGCAAACACGTTTCCCAAATCCTGAATCAGATGCGATGCGGGATGATCCGAGATCGTGGCGCTCAGGGCCGCCGCCAGTTTGTAGACCAGGAACTGAACGCCCAGCCGCACAAAGGGCACCGCGCAGAACCCCAACACCCCCACCACGCCGAACAGCCCGATCGAGTTGCGCAGAATGGCCGCGCCGGAAAAGACCGCCTCTGTGGCGTCGGAGAGAATACCGCCCACCACTGGAATCATGCCGGAGATGGCCAGATTTGCGGCCTTCATGGCTGTGGCATCCGCCGTGGCGGACACCCCGCCCGCCACGGCCAGATAGCCGGTATAGCCCAGCAGAATGATGGTCAGCGCCGAGATGACACACCAGCGCAGCAGCTTACACAGCGGCTGGAGCCGCGCCCCTTCCAGCGCCGCCGAGGCCACACAGCCCGCGGCATAGGCATAGGTCATTGGAAGCAGAATGCTGCTGATGATCCGGGTGAGGAAATTGGAAAAGAGCAGCGTGACCGCCTGGCGCACTGGTGCCGCAGCCACACTGCCGCTGGCCACCGAGGCCATTGTCATGGTGGGAATCAATACAGTGGTAAAGGTGGACAGGCTTTGAATGGTCTCCCGGCCCAGTCCGATCAGGGAATTCATATCCGACAGGGCCACCAGGGCCACCCCTCCCGCTCCGGCCAGCCGCACCGCCTGGTGGCTCATGCCGCCGGCGCTCTCCCCCACTGACTCGGCCAGGGAACAGAACAGCACAATGAGCAGCAGCAATCCGGCGCTGCGCACGGAGGAGAGCAGAATGTCCCGCAGTCCCCCCAGAACGCTCTCTTTCAGCGTCTCCAGCCCCTGCCCCAAATCGGTCAGTTCCAGCGCCCCCACGCCCTCCAGGTTGTCCGGGGCGGCCTCCTCCAGGCTGGATGTGTCCAGGCTGTCCCGCTGCCGCTCTTCCAGGCTGTCCTCCGCTCCAGCCCATGGGATCAACAGCGCCAGCAGCACCACCACGGTCAACAGCCGTCTTGCCATCCCCCTCCTCATGCGATCAATCCCCCGATCAGCTCCAGCACCCGGCGCAGCAGGGGCACAATGGCGCACAGCGCGGCAAAGGTGCCCGCCAGCTCACAGCACAGAGCCACTGTACCCTCCCCGGCGTCCCGGCAGACCTGGCTGGTGAGCCGGGAGAGGATGGCCACCACCACCACTTTGTACACCGGACCGGTCAGATCCTCATCCAGGCCCGCATATCCGGTCAGCTGCTCCAGCCCCGCCTGCACCTGAGAGAACGTGCCCAGCATCATCACCAACACCACACCGGCGGTGACCACGCCCAGCACCAGAGCCAGTTCCGGCACATAGCGCCGCAGGGCCAAAGCGCAGATACTGCCCACAGCCGCGGCACACCCGGCCCGAAAAACCAGTTCAATCATAGTTCGAACAGGGTCTGAACCAACTCAAACAGGTCGGCAATCTGGCGCACAATCATCATCAGCACCACCACCAATCCCGCCAGCGTGGTCATCGTGGCCTGTTCTTCCCGGCCGGAGCGGGCAAGCACCTGATTGAGCACCGACACCACAATGCCGATGGCGGCAATCTTGAAAATGAGACTTACATCCATATGGTTTCCTCGCTCCTCAGTAAAGCATCACCACCGCCAGCAGCCCCGCGGACACCCCCAGCACCGACCACATCCTGCCCAGGCGGCGTTTCTCCTCCTCGGCCTGGAGCATATGCTCTTCCAGCCGCCGCCCCGCCGCCGCCAGAGCCGGGCGCTGCTGGGCAACGTCGTACCGCCCGATCACAGCCCCCAGTGCCGCCACCGTACACCGCTCCTCTCCAGTCAGCGGCTGCGCCGCTTCGGCCAGGGCGCCGGTCCAGGCCAGCTCCAGGCGCTCTTCCCGCCCCAAACGGTCCAGGCAGTCCCGGGCCATTGGCCGCAGCGTCTCGTCCCGGCAAAGCCGCTCCAGAAACACAGGGGTGCTTTCGCCCAGATCACAGAGCATCCGCTCCCCTTCCAGCACCGCCCGGCGCCAGGCATCCAGACATTTCAAGCGCCGGACATACCAGCCGGCGCGATGAAACCCGCACCAGCTCAGAGAGCAAAACACAGCCAGCGCCCCCAGCGTCCTCAGCATGACAGCCCTTCCATCCGATAGCTGCGGGATCCATCTTCCTCGCATTGAATTAAAATCACCCTCTGAAAAACCGCCTGATGCAACAGGCTGCGATAGAGCGGACGGCGCCGCAGTTCCTCCAGATCCCCGCCGTGGGCGGTGGCCAGCACAGAAACTCCGCAGTTGGCCGCCATAGAGACTGCGGCCACGTCCTCCGGCGCGGTGATCTCGTCCGCTGCCAGCACCTGCGGATTCATGCTGCGCAGCAGCAACATCATGCCCTCAGCCTTCGGGCAGCCGTCCAGCACATCGGTGTGACATCCCACATCCAACTGAGGCGCACCCCGCCAGAGGGCGGCCACTTCCCCCCGCTCGTCCGCCAGGGCCGCGCGGAGGGAAAAACGGTCCGACAGCACCCGCAGCAACTCCCGCAGCAGGGTGGTCTTTCCCGCGCCCGGCGGAGATAGAATCAATGTGGAGGGAAAGCGTCCGGCATTCAACAGCTCGTCCTCCAGTTTTCCGGCGATACCGGGAAAGCTCCGGGCCACCCGGATGGAGAGCGAGGACAATTCCCGAAAGGCCACAGCCCGTCCATCCCGCACCGACATGGAGCCGCTCACGCCAATCCGGTGGCCGCCCCGCATGGTATAGAATCCCCGGCGCAGCTGCTCTGAGGCCGATTGATAAGAGGATTGGGTCGCCCGCTCCAGCACCGTATTCAAATCCTGACTGCTCACCGGTAAGGGGGCTCCGGCCAATAAAACCGGCCGCTCCACCCCTCCGCTCTGAACCGATATCCCCCGGCCCGCCCGAAGCCGGATCTCTTCCCCACAGAGATTCTGATCTCCCACCGAGGAGAGCAGCGCGGTGCGCGCCTCCCGGGGCAGGATGGCCGCGCAGTCTGCAAATGCTTGATCGTACAACAGGACATCACCTCACGTTTCCCTACACTCTATGAGGGGTTGTCCCGCCCTATGACAGCAAAAATCCGGGCGGCCATTCTTGTGGCCGCCCGGGTCTTATACTGTATAGCGATAATGCTATACAGTTGGTTCTGTAAAATACATTTTGTATAGTATTTTTACTTTACAAATATGTCGGCTTTAAAGTATATCACCTTTACGTATATGATAATCAAATTTCTCGGGCCAGACTGCGGTCACTCCAGTAGTTGCGCATCTTCAGGCCCTTTTCATAGGTCATCTCCCGGCCCAGCCAGTCCGGCGGAGTCCAGGCCTCGGCCTCCTCCACTGTATTAAACTCCACCTCAGCATAGGAAAAACTGCCCTCATCCACCATTGAGCACTCGATCTCCCTCCCATCAGGCAGGCGGTAGGCGTGAAGCTCTTTGTGAATCAGCGGATAGGCCAGCATCCCCGCCAATTCTTCAAACTGCGCCTGGGTGATATCGGTCTCCACCTCATGGCGCACCAGATCCCCTACGCTCTTGATGCATAAAACAAAGTATTCTGTCCCCTGGCTGTGGTTCACCGTCCTGCGGATCCGCACTTCCGGATCGGTGGCCAGATATCCCTGCCACTGCTCCAAAAAGGCGGTCTCCGGCAGATCCGGAAATTGGATCAATTTAAATTTACGCTCGATTTCCATCGCAATTCACCTCTTCGGGTATCATAGCACAGGCTGCGGGGATTTTCACCCTCTTTTTCGCACCGTTTCACCTCTGGCGCATAGGATGACACGGAAGGAATTTTGCCCAACCCTTCCCTACTTATCCCAAGGAGGTTATCTTATGGCTGAAACTGTTGTTCCCGGCCCGGTCTGCGACCTCAGTGCCGTTCGGGAAGCTACCTGTATTCATACGAAAAAAATTTACGATTCCTGCCAGGCCAAGGACTGCATCGAGGATCTGCGGCTGTACCCCACCGAGTCCTCCCAGGCCGTCATCGACCAGGCCACCAGCGTCAAAGCCTGCCGCGCCTGTCTGCTCTATGTGATGGTCAATGTGGAACCCATGGGGTTCAACCGGGGCTTTTACACCGTGGACCTGCGCTACTATTACAAAGTGACCTGCGACGCCTTCACCGGCTGCAACCGGCCCACGGAGATCACCGGGCTGGCCGTGTTTGACAAGCGGGCAATTCTCTTCGGCAGCGAAGGCGCGGCAAAAGTCTTTACCTCCAGCGATCCCTGCGCCGAGCCCCAGGAAGTGCTGGCGCTGGAGAACAACAATCCCCAGGCCGTGGTGGAGGCTGTGGACCCCATCATTCTCTCGCTGAAGCTGTGCAATGTGTGTGAGCGCCCCGTGTGCGGCGAATGCGTCCTGACCGAGGTGCCCGCAGGAATTCAGGCCGCCTTTGACGAGCCCATCAGTCTGGACAACAACTCGATTCGGAGGGTCTATCTCAGCCTGGGACAGTTCTCCATCCTGCGGCTGGAGCGGGATTCCCAGCTGCTTATCCCAGTCTATGACTACTGCATGCCGGACAAGGAATGCGATATGGAGCACTGTGACGAGGATCCCTGCGAGATCTTCCAGCAGGTCAATTTCCCGGTGGGGCAGTTCTTCCCGCCCTCCACCGCCAGCGACATTGATCCGCTCAGTGAGCTGCGGAAGAGCTGCTGCCAGTAAACGCCGATCCTGTCCACAGGGCAGCTTCACACCGCCAGATCAAAATGGCCGCCGAAATCGGCGGCCATTTTTTTGGAGTTTTCTTTTAAAAAAATATGTGGCAATTGTTTTCATTTTCACTGGTTTTGAGTTCTATTTTCTTGCTTTTCATGAATTACATCAAATTTCCATTTTTGTTGATTATTGCTCAACGGTGTTGGCACTGCCTGTTTTACCTCTCGGGGAAATTTTTATTTGCAATTATTCTCAATATTTCTGCTTATTTCACCATAATTTCATCACATTCTTACAAAATCCGGTTCTAATCCCTATATGTAGACCCGTGCATTTTTTCTGTATTGCACGTTTCATTTTTACATCAGGATTTAAGTTCTGATGGTTGACATATCTAGCCAAAAGTGGCATTATTAACAGAAGATATGCAGCCCGCAGAACAGGTATGCAATAAGGCGTGCATATCACGTCCGAATGCTTGGAGGAGGTCTCCTGGTACATCCCCTCCCCCAAGAAAAGCACAAAGGAGGATTTGTATGAAACTGAAGAAGTGGCTCTCCGCCATCTTCGCGGTCGTCATGGTAATGTCCCTGTTGCCTGCCGCCGCGTTGGCAACGGAGGGCACAGGCGACGAAGTGTCGTCTGAACAGCCGACCTCTTCGGTCACCGAAGTTGAGGAGCCCACCACTCCCTCTTCCGAGGTCAAGACCGAGGGCGAGGGGGATGAGCTGGACGGACAGGTCACCGAGCCTTCTGAAGGCCCCGTGCTCCCGCAGGCCGTTAACTCGGCGTCCGTTGAGCCCACAACTGATGGTGAAGTCGCCGTCAAAGGACTCACCGCAGGTAATCCCGTAAGAACTGAGGAAGAATTTACCGCCGCTATTGAGGCAGCAAAGCCTGGTGACACTATCTATGTAGATGATGTCACACTCTCACTTTCCAGTAATTATTTTATTACAGAAGCCGTCAGCATTCAGGGCAGCGGCGTGGACAGCACCGTCATCAGTGGTGCTCTGGTGTACAACGGATTCACCAATGCGAATTTGTCCCTGAGCGTGTCAAATTTGACTATTCAGGCTCCTGCGGGCAACACCGGAATACGGCAGGCCATTTTGTGGTCTAACAATGGGAAACTTTCCAATGCCAATCTGACTGTGGAGAACTGCAAAATCGTCAACTACATGTTTGGCGTCGGTGTAAATAGCGGTGCAAGTGGCTGCACACTCAATATGAGCAACGTTGTGTTCGACAATGTTTGGTGTGGTGCCAACGTCAGCGACAAGGCTGGCAACGACGTCGGCTTATGGAACGTCTCTGGTGACACCATTTATGAGATCCAGCGTTTCGGCGAAAGCTATAACAACTATTATGAAGAGTTTGATGGCAATGCCATCCCTGGTGATAACGTCAACATGCCTGATAACGATGATTGGCCCGCTGTAGCTGTGGTGAACGGCGAGTATTATGGCGATCTCCAGGATGCCATCGACGCTGCCAGCAGCGCCACTGTTACCCTGGTGGATGATGTCGAGCTGGAAAGCAAGCTGGTTATTGATACCGACAGCGTCACGCTGGACCTGGACGGACACATGATCAGCGCAGCAGATGGCTTTGCCCCTGATAACAGCCATCTGGTTGAAGTTCTGGCAAACGATGTCACGATTGAAAACGGCACGCTGAAGTCCAGCGCTTCTAACCGCCACACCCTTAACATCTGGTCTAATGAGGCTGGTAAAACCGCTACACTGAAAAATCTGGTTATCGACCACACCAACGCAGCATCAAACGAAGGTGCGCCGCTGGTCGTGAATGCCTACGATGTGACGGTGGAAGGCAAGCTGACTTTGACGACCGGTAAGGCTTCCTGGTATGCTATGAACTTGGAGTGCGGGTACGGCGATGCAAGCATTAGCTTTGCCAACGGCTCCACTCTGGAGATCCAGGGCCCCGCTACTACCGGCATCAAGATTGAGAACAGCAGAGACACAGATAACACGGTCAATGCGGTTGAGGTTGACTTGGAGAATGCCACTGTCACCGCAGATAACGTTGTCTATCTGATCGAAACGAATGCCGAGAACACGGATAGCATCTTTAATGTCACCCCCAGCAAAAACGTGGTCAAGGTTGGAAACAATTATGTTTTCACCGATGATGTAGTTGCAACAGTCAATGGGCAGAATTTCCTGTCTCTGCAGGAGGCCGTGGATGCCGCCGACAAAGGCAACGGTATAATTGAGCTGCAGAAGGATATCGCCGGTGTCACCGTCAATGTCCCCGCCGGCGCTGACATTATCGTCAACGGCAACGGCCACACCTTGACTCTGGCCGCTGGCGCCACCGGCGTGTTCAACGGTGTTGCTTCCGACAACACCGAAGGCCTCCAGTCCGACACTTCTCTGACGGTCAACAACGTCAACTTCAAGGGCGCTTCTGATTCTCAGACCGGTCACGCTGTCATTACCGGTCTCAACGCCAGCGGCGTTAATGTGACCCTCTCCGGCTGCACCTTTGAAAACCTGTATGACGCTGTCTACTGCAACGCTGTGACCGATTCCGACGCCGAGGCGAACACCATCAGCATCGCCCACAGCACCTTTACGAACGTCGCCTATATCTATGGTGTCGACGACGGCGCCACTGCCGGTGCCCGCACTGATGCCCATAGCGTCACCCTGGAGAACGTGAGCGGCGCAGAGGAGAGCGAGACTTTCGCTGTGGCCTCTGTGGATGGCGTCGGTTACACTTCTCTGGCCGATGCTGTCGCCGCGGCCGGCAAGGATGATACCGTCACCCTGCTGAAGGATGCCTCTCTGGACGAAATGCTGAGCATTGCGACCGACGGCATTACCCTCGACCTGAACGGCAAAACCATCACCGCCTCTGAGAACTTCACCAGTAATTGGTCCAATGGCAATGACAGCCATCTGGTCCAGGTCCTGGACGCAACCGGCGTAACTATCAAGAACGGCACCATCGAGACCACTGCGAAGAACAAGCACGCCGTCAACATCTATGGCGCCGAGGTCACCCTGGAAGGCCTGACTGTTGATCACACCAACGCCTCTACCGGCGCTCCCGTGGTTATTGGCGGTTCCGATGTCACCCTGAGCGGCAAAATCACCGTGACCTCCGGCGAAAAGTCCTGGTACGGCATCAACCTGGACAGCAAAGACATCAATGGCACTGTCACCGACAGCCGCCTGACCGTCAGCAAAGACGCTGTCTTTACCTTTGAGGGCAAGCAGCCCATCGGCATCTATGTGGAAAACGCCTGTGCCGCTGAGGACGGTAAGGTCAGCCTCTCCTTTGGGGAGAATGTGACCATCGCCTCCGATATTCCGGAGTTCGTGGCCGTGGTCTATGCCAAAGACCTTGAGAATGCCACTGTGGACGGTGCCGACAACGCCGGTCTGGAGACCGATGAGAACGGCAACCTGATCATTCACGAGCATGTCTTTGGCACCGAATGGGTCTCTGACGCCGCCGGCCACTGGCACGTGTGCGACTGCGGCGACATCTCCGATTACGCCGCTCACACCTTCAAGTGGGTCATCGACAAGGATGCTACCGCCACCGAAGCCGGCAGCAAGCACGAGGTGTGCACTGTCTGCGGCTACGAAAAGGCTGCGGTTGAGATCCCTGCCACCGGTACTCCCACGGATCCCACCGATCCTACCAACCCCGGTGACAACACCAATACCGGCGATAACAGCAACACCGGCAGCAATACCAACACTGGCAGCAACAACAATGCTGGCAGCAACGCCAACAATTCCCCCAAGACCAGTGACAACAGCATGATCACCGTTGCGGTCGTCGTGCTGGTGGTTGCCTGCCTCGGCGTCGCTCTGCTCCTCGTGTATAACGGAAAAATTAAATCCGCGTACCACGGGAAGAGAAATGCCGACCGGTAATCCCTCCCACAAGCGATAAAAAACAAGGCGGTTTTTACCGCCTTGTTTTTTTATTCCCTGTCCACCGCGGAACCACCGCCCCGCCTCCAGAATAAACTGTACTAAACGCACATCGTGCTGAAAGGCAGGGACTGGCATTGTACTATTGTTATGGTATCTATCCAAAAGACTGCTGTAACTGTCCATACTGCGGCCTGTGCTGTCTCTATACCGGAAGCCCCTATAACTCCCCCACCGGACCAGCAGGCGCCACAGGGCCAACAGGGCCGTCAGGGGCCACCGGGCCCACGGGCATGGCCGGAAATCCCGGATCAACCGGGCCGACCGGGGCAACAGGGCCTGCCGGAATCAACGGCGAACCCGGCGCTACCGGGCCAACCGGTGCCACAGGGCCCGCTGGACCGACCGGACCAACGGGGCCAACCGGGTCATCAGGGGTCCCTGGAACAGCAGGCCCCACCGGAGCTACCGGTCCGACTGGAGCAACAGGACCCACAGGGTCAACCGGTCCCGCCGGAGCCGAAGGCACTGCAGGTCCTGTGGGGCCAACCGGTCCGACAGGGCCTGCCGGAGAGGCTGGCACCGTCGGAGGAACCGGGCCAGCGGGTCCCACCGGTCCAACCGGCGCCGTTGGGCCAGCAGGTGAACCTGGGCCGACCGGCCCCACAGGCGCCATCGGAGCTACGGGCCCGACCGGTCCAGCCGGAGCTGCCGGGAATACCGGGCCGACAGGAAGCACCGGACCGACCGGACCTGCCGGGGCAACTCCAGACGACATTTTTGCTTCATTCATCAATGTACAATCCATTCTAACCAGAGGTTCACTTATTTCCCTATTTCCGGATATCACCGACCCGACCGGCACAATTACTTCTCCAGACCTGAAACACATCTCTCTCTCGCCCGGCTATTACCTGATCTCCTACAAGGTCTCAGCCATTTTTCGGACCCCAAACTACATGCAGGTTACCCCCATCTATAATGGGGCCTCCCACCTGGAGACGGGCATTTATTTCGCCACCAGCTCCAATGGATCCAGCGCCACAGGGTCCGCCTTCTTGATCCTGCGGGCGCCTGCCGCCACTGAATTCTCCCTCTCCTACTCCGGCTCTTCTGACGCAACAGATGGCGAAATCAACCTGACCATCCTAAAGCTGCGCAGGGCTTTGTAAGCGCGTGTTTCTTCTCACCCGAAATAACAGCCAAAAGCACAAAAAAGCACCGGGAAACAGTCTTTTTAACTGTTTCCCGGTGCTTTTGGTGGAGATAAGCGGGATCGAACCGCTGACCTCTTGAATGCCATTCAAGCGCTCTCCCAGCTGAGCTATACCCCCATATTTTTCCGGTCGGAATCGGTCTGAATTCGCGGTGTTCCGTACCGAACGATGATTATTATAGCAGTGTCATACCGCTTTGTCAACACTTATTTTCGATTTTTTTATTTTTCTAATTTCTATTATTTCTCCGCCTCTAAACATCGGTTGATCCCCTTCTGCCAAAGGGCATGCCGCAACGCAGAAAGAGACCGGAGCAGCCTCTCCCCTGTCGCGGAACAGCATAGTTCTGCTGGTCCGCAACAGGCAAAAAGCTAACCGCCAGTCTCTCTCCGCGCTAGGGTTGGAAAGAAGGAAAAACTAGACTGTCTGTGTGAGAGGCCCTGCGCAAACAGACATCACACAGTCATTGGATCAGAAAGCGGTAGACGGTACATGTCTCCGCGCGCTCCACCGCCCGCAGGATGGGCGAGGGCTGTTCAGGGTGGTGGATGGCGTCAGGATAGTATTGGGTCTCAAAGCAATAGCCGCCCCGGCGGCCGTAACGCACGCCGCCTTTGCCCGCAATATTGGGATCCATATAATTCCCCGTGTAAAATTGAATGCCGGGCAAAGTGGTCCACACCTCCATCTTCCGCCCCGAGACAGGCGAATAGGCCGCTGCGCTCAGGGAGAGCGCACCGGTTGGGTGATCCAGCACCCAGTTGTGGTCATACCCTCCGGCCATGGTCAGCTGGTCAAAGGGCGCAGCGATATCCTGTGCGATGGGCTTGAAGCGGGTGAAATCCATAGGCGTCCCCTGCACCGGCGCCAGCTCCCCGGTGGGGATGCTGTACTGGTCTGCGGGAGAGTACCGTTTGGCGTCGATCCAGACCTCCTGTTCCATGGCGGTCTGGGCGCCGTGGCCGTCCAGGTTGAAATAGGCGTGGTTGGTCAGATTGCAGATGGTGTCCGCGTCAGATTCCACCTGATAGCGGATCACCAGAGCATTGTCCTCCCGCAGGGCATAAGTCACACGGATCTCCGCATTGCCAGGGTAACCCTGATCCCCGTCCGGGCTGGACAGGCTGAATTGCAGCCCCTCCGCGCCCTCCAAGGCAACTTGCTCTGCCCGCCATTTTCTGCGGCCATACAGCTCAGGGCCGCTGTGGAGGTTATCCCGCAGGCCGGAGTTCACCGCCAGATGGTAGGTCACGCCGTTCAGCTCCAGGGAGGCGCCGCCGATCCGGTTGGCGTTGCGGCCCACCAGGGCGCCAAAATTATAGGTATCCGCCAGATAGGCTTCCACCGTGTCATAGCCCAGCACCACGTCTTCCATCCGGCCCTCCCGGTCCGGCACCAGCATCTGACGCCAGATGCCGCCCAGGTCCAGGAAGGTGGCGGTGAGGCCGTTTCCATTGGTCAGGATGTACTCGGTGACCTGCTCCCCATCGGGCATATGGCCAAAGGGCCTTATCTGAATGCTCATAGGAATCCCTCTCGTTTCATGCAGCTCAATGCTCAGTCCGCCAGGAGGCGCTCCAGGGCCTCCACCAGCTCCTGCTGCTTGGGCAGCCTGTCCCGCTTGGGGTGGGCGGCGCAGTAGGAGGCGTACAGCGGCCGAAGCGCCGCAAGGGAGGCGTGGGGCAGCAGCTCAATGGCCAGGGTCTGGGCGGCGGAGAGCCAGCCATACCGGGTCAGATCCTTGCCCCGGGGCCGCTCCTCCAGCAGCAGCTGAACTGCGGCGTCCGCCACAGCCTGGTCCGGCGCAGCTTTCAGTTCCTGGGCCAGGGCCGCCACACGCTCCGCCACCCCGTCATAGAATTTTTGATGGATGCCGGAGGTCTTGATGGAGTTGGTGCCCAGCACCGAGCGGACGGCGTGGAGAAAGCTGGTTTTCTTGCGAAACAGTGCCTCGCTGTCCTCCAGATAGCGGCGGTAGCACTCCTCCAACTCGGCCAGGAGTTGAGGCGCCGCAGGGGCGGCGGAGCGTTCTCTCTCCGCCGCGCCGGTGGGGCTGCCCTGTGGCTCTTTCATCAGCGCTGCCCGTAGTAGGCGCCCGCGCCGTGCTTGCGGTAGTAGTGCTTGTCCTGGAGCTCCTGGGGGG
>CAUGSS010000002.1 GCA_959602365.1 uncultured Eubacteriales bacterium | reverse complement strand
GAACATCCTATGTGCTTTCCGGCGACGAGGAGATCTGGGATCTGGCGCGGAAAATTCAGGAAACATATCCGGAATACAGGGAAGCGATGGAGTAAAAAGGCAGATCGAAAAAGCCGGGTGTTCCTTGCTTGTATGCAGCTAAGGCCGCGTAAGCAGGGAACGCCCGGTTTATTTATATTCGTTTTTCAAACGAGAGGGAGCCTCGGGTTTGGCTTCATTTGTTCGCTTTCCCCTTCCACACAAAACTCAACCCTCTATTTCAGAAATTTCCGGATTTTTTTCAGAGCTGCCGCTATGGACTTCTGTACCGCCTGATAGCTGCACCCTTCCCGCACCGCAATCTCCTCATAGGTAAGCCCGTCAAAGAAATACATCTGCAGCCTTCTTTTCTGGACTTCCGGCAGCTGGTTGACGCCCTCCCGGAGCGCCTGCGTCTGCATGGATTCATAGACGGCGTCCTCCACCGGGGCCGGCTCCTGTGCCGAACGACGGCTCAGCAGCTCTTCGTTCAGCTCGGTCCAGTCAAGGTGCCTCTCCTGCTCGTTAAGGAAGGAGAGATCGTCCAACTCAAACCGGTCAAACACGGCATAGAGCTTCACATCCAGTTCCAGCCTGTGTGGTACGCCCTGGCCGTCCCTGAAAGATAGATAACATTTCCCGTCGATCATCGACAGGGTATAGGGGTTATACTTGTCCTTTCTTCTCTTTGGATGCCTGTCATCCATCTCTTTGTCCTCCAATCAATCGTTTTTGAGTGAATCAAAACGATTGACCGGTGGACTTCGGCAATGAAATCCGCCATGATACGCAAAAGCGCCCACAGCAAGATTGCTGTAGGCGCAAAGCGGCACTATGGGGCGGTTTGAATCGCAGCGGTTCGGTGGGGTGGCATAAAATGGCCGCAAAAATCCTGTAAGGTCTGATCGTAAGCCTGATAAGAAAAAACGCCGCCCTCCCGGCCGGAAGGCGGCTTGCGTTGTATGGTTCGCATACATGGACAGCCACCCGCCTGCGCTGTATTTCCGGCGTTTTTAACCTACGGAAATCTATACTAACAGGCGGGCGTCTCAGCTCGTGACTCGTCTGCGACTCATCTGCAACATATTTTTGGCCTCATCCGCGTCTCATTTCAGGCTCACCTCCGGCTGTCAGATAATCATATTCGGACATGTTTGTTTTATCCTCTGGATATGCGCCTCCGTGAGATGCCGCTTGATTCCTGTATAAAAGGCATTTGCAGTTCCTGCTCCCGATTGCTGGTAGAGCAGTATGGTCAAGTGCATATTCAGGCTACTGTTAAACGGGTCAAAGGCCAGTGCGGCTTTGGCCGCCTTGTGCGCATAGACATACTCGCCACACTCGGTCTGGCGTTCTATATACCGGCCGGCGAGCCGGAAATACAGGCCCTGATAGTATGTAATACTCGGGATAAAATAAATATTATCGGACAACCGTGGCAGAAGATTCCCGGAATACAGTCCGACGGCAGCTTCATACAGCCGATACCGCTTTTTCGGATTGTTCTCCATCTCGATACTGTCACATAGTTCTTCGAATAACCCCACATCTGTCACTACCTTGATTTCCGGATTGAAGCTGAATATGCCGTTGGCATAGACCACCAAATCCTCCAGCCCAACATAGCCAAGCAGCGATCTAAGCCTGTAAGCAATGTTCCGCACGGATTTCATCGGGATCTCACAGGACTCATCCGGCCACAGGATCAGTGCAAGCTGATTTGCCGTTGCCCGGTTCCCAGCCGTCACCGCAAGATACGACAGCAGCGTATAGCAGCGGGAAGAAATGAAATCCTTTTCGGACAGCGTTCCCTTGCTGCCATGTATCGTGAGCCCATTAAAGCAGTTGATCCGCACTTCCCCTGCAGTAAGCTTCAGCGCTTGCTTTGCGGCCGCCAGGCTCTTATTCAGTTTAATTTCATTTAATTCCTGGGCGACAGCGTAAGCGATTATGAACAGGAACGCAGGATCTGCGCCGTACCGCTTCGGGTTATCTACGCCGATATAACCCTGGTTCAGCCGTTTGGAAAAGGGGACGGCGATTAGGGAGCGAACGCCGTATTGTGTGAAAAAATCATATTCCGCCGGAACTGTCCTGCGCAGCTCCTCGATATCTGTAAAGATCATCGGTTCGCTCCTTTTGAGTGTGGCCACCCATCTCATGAAATTTTTGATTTCCAGATACTGCAGCTTGCCGCCCATGTACTCTATCCCCTTTTGGCACCACTCATAGGTACTCAGGCCAATGCCTGCCGCCCAATCCGCTTCGATAATATATGACTGTCTGCATCGTAAAATTCTGTCGCCGCCTGTAATAAGCCGTTGATCAGTGTGTCAGGATCTTCGTTGCCACGCTGGGCTTCTTCCAGCAGTTTCAGCGCTCTCAAAAAATGACGGGCATATTCCATTTCCATGTGTTCCTTCTGATATGTGCTCATCCTTTTCACTCCCTATTACAATAAATTTGGACAGGAAAGCCGGGCAGCCAGTCCGGCTTTCCCTCCATCTCGTGCCTAAGCTACAATAAGAGGAGCAACTGGCTGACGTTCACTCCCTTGGGCTTCGTATGTCCGCTTTGAAGACGGTCAGCCATCCTCTTGTTGCAGCGTTCGATTTGAGCAGGTTGAGCCTATTCAAAGCAGTTTTGAACATGCGAGCAATACCCAGGAAAAAATCTTCCTTCATAAGTGCAATTCCCGGATGTTCCGGCTCTTCATCCCCTAAAACAACCAATATATCTCCTGGCTTAATTCTGAATACATCTCTGGCCTGCTTGGGAAGTACAATCTGACCACGTTCCCCTACGCGAACGGTTCCGAATATGTGCTTGCCCTTGGGCGGTATGCTTTCGCCAGTCTGTCCCTGGTCGTAATGGATTAGGTCGTCGAGTTCCACATCATACAACTTTGCCAGCGCGTCACACTTCAGAATGTCCGGTACTGATTGGCCCGCTTCCCATTTCGCAACAGCCTGCCGGGAAACACCGATTCGCTCTGCTACCTCTTCTTGGGAAAATTTATTAAGTTGTCGCAGTGTAGTCAAATTATAGGCGATATTACTTTTCTGCATTTTCATACTTTTCGCACCTCTTAGTTCCATTATACTCTTATTCTTTGGAAGTTCTACCAACTATCGCGCACAAGAAATGTTATATTTGGTTGCGTGAGCATATATCTTCACTTGAGAATTACGGGACGATGGAATACTGTTTATCTGATTCCTATCTTTCTTTATCACACAAGAGCATCAACTCAAGGCACGCAATTTACCCGCATGCAACAAGCGACGGTACTCTTAATCAAGAGTACCGTCGCTTTACTGTATTGCATAAAACCAAACCACCGCACACATTGTTCCCGCCTGATCTGTTCACTGTTTTCAGCGCCGCTTTACGAAGGCGGCATCTCAAACACCACCGCGTTGCTGCGGATATAATCCGCCCACATGCGGTAATACTTGCCTTTCAAATGGGAATCCCCGTCGGCATATTCCTCATCCAGATATCCGTTTTCATCTGCGAAAACCTCATTGACATCAATATAGAAGACGTTTTCTCCGTCCGCCAGCGCGGCCAAATCGGCGTTTCGGGTCTGAATGGCGTCCAGGGTGATATAGTCATCCGTATCGGCCAGGTCCTGCGTGACAGACAAAATACCCATCACATAGAAAATGGCATTGGGCTGTAATTGCCGGATCCGGTTGACCGCCTCCTGGTATGCGGCGATAAACTGTTCCTCGCTGCCGGTACCCAGTTCATTGATGCCCACCATCAAATAGATCTTGCCAAACTGGCGCTGGGAGAGGGCCTCCTCCAGGGTCAGAGTTCCCTCCACTCCGTCCAGTTGGATGAAAGGCTCATCAAACAGCTTATACACCGACATGCCCACCTTTGCAAAATAGGTCGCATTGTCCAGCCCTGAAAACAGCTCCATATCGGCAATCCGGGAGTCACCGATAAACACCGCGTCATCAAAATAACTGTCGTCCACGGCCTGGATGACCGGCACCGGCTCCGGCTGAAAACTGGGCTTATCCACCGCCGGGCCGGTTGGCCGGGGGTAAGTGCCGCCGGTATCTGTGGGAGCCGGGGCAGCCCGCTCCCCGCTCAAATAGAGAAACGTGCCGGTCAGCATAGGCGTATGCAGCCCATCCGCCCGCCGCCGCTCCGGCAGTTGGCCCTGCAGCACCAGGCCGGCCAAGCCAAACAACACAGCGGAAATTACCATCAGTAAAATAAGAGGACATCTCTTCCACAGGGAATGCAGATGCTTCACAAGACCTACCTCCTAAAATTGAGCGTACAGGAACGGCGTGCCGCTCTGGACGGACAGCCTGGCCACACACAGCCAGAAAATCACCAACAGAAGGATACGCACCGGCCAGGTGCGATTATAGCGCCTCAGCACCCGCTCCCCGAAGGGAAAGACAAAAATCAAGCCTACGATCAAATAGGGCGCAAATTGGCCCAAATACCGCATAAAGTCGCCTGTATCCACAAAGCTGCCCTGGGCTCCGGTCACAAAGGCAAACATCCGCGAGAAATAGACGCCCAGCTCGGCCGGACTCTGAACCGCAAAGATCACCCAGCTCAGCACAATGACAATCGGCAGATAGATGTGCCCCAGCACAGGGACCCGATCCAGAATGCGGCGCAGGCCCAGTTTCTCCAGACAGATCCAAAAGCAGAGGAAGAGGCCCCACAGGAGGAAATTGCCCCCGATCCCGTGCCACAGACCTGTGAGCAGCCAGACCACCAGCAGGTGCAGCAGGGTACGGCCCATCCCCTTCCGGCTGCCGCCCAGCGGGATATAGACATAGTCCCGGAACCAGGCGCCCAGCGTGATGTGCCAGCGGCGGTAGAACTCCCCCACAGAGCGGGAGAGGTAAGGGAAATTGAAGTTATCCGGCAGCCGGAATCCCATCATTCTCCCCAATCCCACGGCCATCAGGGAACAGCCGTGAAAATCGAAGTAAAGTTGAAGGCTGAAGCCCACCGCACACAGCCACGCCATGGGACAGGAGATGGATTCATACCCAATCTTGCCCGCAGTGCTCCAGAGTCCGGCGAGGGAGTCCGCCAAGAGCACCTTGTAGGCCAGCCCAAGTATCACCAGTCCGGCTCCCCGCTCCAGCCGTTGCAAGGTGCACTCCGGCGCCTCGAGTTCGGGCACCACCTGTCCGGCCCGGGCAATCGGACCGGCAATCAACCGGGGAAACATCCCCGCGTAAGCGCCAAACAGGACGGCAGGAACCGGTTCCTGATCCCCCCGGTACACATCCGCCAGATAGCTGATCAGGGAAAACACCAGATAACTGACTCCTGGCAGCGGCAGAGACAGCAGCCTGCAGCTCACCAGCACCGCCACATCCAGCGCGACGCCTCCCCAGAGGAAAATCCTGCCCCACCTGCACACACACAGGCCCAACACCCAGTTGGCTATAACGACGGCAAGCATCAGGGGCACAGACCAGAGCGAGTCAAATGCAACAAAGACCAGGCTGGCCAATATCAGCACATATTTTCTCCACTCCGGGCGGCTAAAATAGTATATAATCAAAAAAATCGGCAAAAACCGAAACAAAAAGTTCAAATCGCTGAAACTCACGAAACATCACCCTTGATGTCGATACCACCTGGTCAGCACTGCTGTCCATATCCTCGCATTATGTTAAGCCTCCCTTCGACAGGGTTCAACAACAAAAGGAATACACAGCGGTAACATTTTGTAACAGTCCCATTTCCCCGTATTGGACAGCAAGAACAGGAGACGCCTGTTTCGGCGTCTCCTGTTGTCGCAAAGCCGCTTTCGGTAAAACCCTATCTCCGACGGAGGCGGGCCAGGAAGAATTCCTCCCGGCTTCAGTGTTTTTCGTGTCCGGCAAAATAGCTGCGCAGCACTGCCAGACCCTCCTCCCGCAAGAGCCCCGCTGTGACCTGGGGACTCCAGCCGGAGTGTTCAAACACCAGCTTGCTGCACTGGCTTCCCTGCACACCAATCAGGCCGCACAACTCCAGATCACTGGCGGCGTAGACCAACCGCCCCAGTCTGGCCCAAACCATGGCGCCGCTGCACATGAAACAGGGCTCACAGCTGGAATAGAGCGTGTAGCCGCTCAGATCTGTTATCCCGCTCTCCCGGCAGAACCTTTGAATCAGGCCCAGCTCGGCGTGGCTGGTGAAATCCCGGTTGGTATAGATCTGGTTCTCGCTGCTGGCGACCACTTTGCCGTTGTGGACCAGCACCGCGCCAAAGGGTTCATTGCCATGGTCAGCCGCGGCCTGGGCCAGTTCAATTGCCCGGCGCAGAAACACTTCGTCCTGCCGGGTGTCTGTTTCCTGCATGAATTTTCCTCCCTGTCACGGGTCCTGCGCAAACAGCGGGGTGGAGAGATAGCGGTCCCCGGTGTCGGGCAGCAGCGCCACAACTGTCTTTCCCTCAAATTCCCGGCGGCGTGCCACCTCAATGGCGGCCCAGAGGGCGGCTCCGGAGGAGATGCCCACCAGCACCCCCTCCTTCCGGCCGATCAGCCGGCCAGCGGAAAAGGCATCCCCATCTGTCACCGGGATAATCTCATCATAGATGCCGGTATCCAGCACATCGGGGACGAAGCCCGCGCCGATCCCCTGGAGCATGTGGGCTCCCGCCGGCTTTCCGCTGAGCACCGCAGATGAGGCGGGTTCCACCGCCACAATCCGCACCTGGGGATTTTTCTCCTTCAGATATCCTCCCACGCCGGTGATGGTGCCGCCGGTGCCCACACCGGCCACAAAGGCGTCTATTGTGCCGTCGGTATCCGCCCAGATCTCCGGGCCGGTGGTGGCCCGATGGGCGGCAGGGTTGGCCGGATTGACAAACTGCCCGGGGATAAAGCTGTTGGGAAGCTCAGCAGCCAATTCATCGGCCCTGGCAATGGCCCCGGCCATCCCCCGGGCGCCCTCAGTGAGCACCAGTTCGGCACCATAGGCCCGCATCAGCACCCGGCGCTCCATGCTCATGGTCTCTGGCATGACGATAATCACCCGGTAGCCCCGGGCGGCGGCCACAGCGGCCAGGCCGATCCCGGTGTTGCCGGAGGTAGGCTCAATGATGACGCTGTCCGGCTTCAAAATCCCCCGTTCCTCCGCGTCGTCAAGCATAGCCCTGGCCACCCGGTCCTTTGCAGAGCCGGCGGGATTGAGATACTCCAACTTGACCAACAGCCGGGCACTCAGGCCCAGGGCCTGCTCCACCCGCTTCAGCTCCAGCAGCGGCGTATGGCCAATCAGCTGATCCACCGATGTATAAATATGCCCCACGACAATGCCTCCTATCCCGCGCCGGCCCGCTCTACAGCAGCCGTTCAAACCGCACTGCACACAGCCACATCCTATGGAGGCCGCCCGCAGCACATGCGTCCAAATCGAATGAGAAAATTATAAAGCCGGCCCCGGCCCCTTGTCAAGGCGGGACGTCGGGGCGGCACCCGGGCTCTTTTTCCTCTGCCTGTCCATAAAATTTGCTTTTGCCCCCATGTTTTGGCACATCTGTGGTATGATAGCGTCAGAACACAACTGACAAAGGAGGCCGTCTGAATGTGTACCGCAATCACCTACCGGACCCAAGACCACTACTTTGGCCGAACCCTGGACTATGAGCGCTCCTACGGGGAGCAGGTCACCATCACACCGCGGAACTTCCCGCTCCGCTTTCGCTGTCTGCCCGCCCTGGAACGCCATTACGCCCTCATCGGCATGGCCACTGTGGCGGACGGGTATCCCCTCTATTATGAGGCCACCAACGAGCAGGGGCTGAGTATGGCCGGGCTGAATTTCCCAGGCAGCGCAGACTACAAACCCCTCTCGGAGGGGATGGAAAACGTCCCGCCCTTTGAGTTCATCCCCTGGATCCTGGGCCAGTGCGCCACGCTGAAAGAGGCCCGGGCCAAGCTGGAGCATCTGAACCTGGCTGACATCCCCTTCAGCTCCCGGCTGCCCCTGGCCGAGCTGCACTGGATTCTCTGTGACCGGGAGGGCGCCATCACTGTGGAATGTGTCCAAGCGGGGCTGAAGGTCTATGAAAACCCAGTGGGGGTGCTGACCAACAATCCCCCCTTTGACTTTCATCTCACCAATCTGACCAACTATCTGAACCTGACGGCAGAGGTACCGGAAAATCGCTTCTCCGCCTCGCTGCCCTTAAAGCCTTATGGCCAGGGCATGGGTATGCTGGGGATGCCCGGCGACCTGTCTCCCGTCTCCCGCTTTGTCCGGGCCGCCTTTGCAAAGCTGAACGCAGTCTCCGGCCCGGGCGAGGAGGAGAGTGTCAGTCAGTTCTTTCATATTCTGGGCACCGTGACCCATCCCCGGGGCTGCGTGCGCACCGGGGACGGCGGGCACGAGATCACCATTTACACCTGCTGCTGCAATACCGACCGGGGCATTTACTACTACACCACCTACGAAAACAGCCAGATCACCGCCGTGGACCTGCACCGGGAGGATCTGGAGGGCAGCGCCCTGGTCTGCTATCCTCTGGTGACCCGGCAGCAGATCTGCTGGCAGAATTGACCCCGCCCGGAATACTGCCCAGGACAACGCACAAAACGGCATCAGGCCCTGAAACGCTTGGGTTTCAGGGCCTGATGCAATTCAATTTAATTCCGCTCCCGCTCCGCCAGCGGCTCCCGCCGGGTTTCGCGGTCCAGCAGGCGCTGGAGGGGCCGGTAAAAGGGGGTGCGGAGGGCGACGGCATAGGTGAATTCTGCCAGCAGGATGCCGGAGATCACGTCCGGGATCACATGCTGTTTGAGAAACAGGGTGGAGGCACACACCGCCAGGGCAAAGACACAGTTAAATCCCCGGCACCAGAGGGGAATGCGGCGGTCAGACCGCACCCCTGCAAAACACAGCCAGCTGATCAGGCAATGGATGGAGGGGAACAGATTCTGAGGGGGATCAAGCTGGTAGAGCAGCACCACCAGCTGGCTGGCCAGGTCGCCCCCGGACACCTCCGGGCGGACGTTGGTGGTGGGCATCAGGACAAAGAACACGCCGCAGATCAGCTCCGCACAGAGATGGGCCCAGAAAAAGCGGAACCACTCCTCCCTTCCCCGACGGGCAATCAGGATATAATTGGCCGCCCAGAAAAGATAGCATCCAAAGTAGACCACAATCCAGGCCGGCTGGAACGGAATGGCGGCCTCCAGCGCTCCGGTCATATCCCACATCTCGGCCCCCCGGCGCAGCAGAATGCCCCCCTGGTAGATAACCCCGTTCCAAACCAGCGCCAGAATCAGAGACAGGGCGGCATAGCGGGGGACAACGCCCAACACGCAGTCTTTTCGATCCAGTCTCACTCGGTCAAACTCCTCTCCTCCGGGGCAGAGGCCCAGCCAATCTGCTGCCCCTGGCGCACCGGATATTCCTGCCCCCGGGCCGTACGGCGCAGGATCTGCCCTTCCAATTCCACCCGCCCCGGCTCCAAAAGCAGCAGGATGGTAGAGCCGCCGAATTCAAAATGGCCTTTTTCCTCCCCACGGCGGATCCGGCCCCGGCCGGTGGCGTTGCAGATGCGTCCCACCAGCAGCGCCCCCACTTCCACCTGGATCACATCGCCAAAGTGTTCCGTGTGCAGCACGGTATACTCCCTCTGGTTCTGTACATAGACTGGATATTTTCCGCAGCACAGCGGCCGCACAGAGTGCAGCACCCCAGGCAGAGAAAACGTCTCCCCCCTGTGGCCGTCATCAATATAGCAGTAGCGGTGGTAATGGCGGGGCGTCAGCCGGAAGATCAGACAGAGTCCGCCGGTATAGCGCTCTGCCAGCAACCGGTCCCGCAGCAGCTCCTCCAGGGAATAGCTGCAACGTTTGACCTGAAAGCGGCACTCCGGCGCAATGGGATACGCGGTCAGCAGTCCGTCGCAGGGGCTGATCAGATGGCTGGGGGCCTGGTCAATACGCAGCGCCTCAGGCCGCCGGCGCCGGGTAAAAAAGTCGTTAAACGAGCGGTATTGCACCGGCTCGTAACCCTCCATCAAAATGTGGTGCCGCCGGATATAGGGGCGGATCAGCGCCCGGGAGGCGGAGCAGCTCAGCAATCCAGCTATTTTTTCAGAGAAACCGGGCCGAACCAGCGCCTTCAGACACAGCCGTCCCAATACCGTGTCATAGAGGAAGCGGATCATCAAACTCTCGCGCTCGACCATCAGGTCGCTCCGATCATCAGGAAGCACACCTCAAAGGCTCCCACCACCAGCATAATAACCCGGCCAATCCAATGGGGCTTTTTGATACGCACCGGCAGCAGATATACTGCCCCCGCCACGCAGAGCAGCACCAAACTGCTCACCTGTACTGGAATAAAACGGATTCGGTCAAGGCCGAACAGCGCGGGCAGCAGCAGGGCAATGGTGGTTACCGGCAGCCCCAGATAGCAGCTGCGCCGCTCCCGGGTCTTATCCTGCCGCTCCTCCTCCAGCACGTTGAAATAGGCCAGCCGGATCAGCGCGCATAGAACATACAGGGAGCACACCACCAGCGCAATTCCGGAGCGGCCATTCAGGATGTACACCATCAGCGCAGGCAGCACGCCGAAACAGATCAGGTCGCACAGAGAATCGATCTGCACGCCGAAACGCCGCTCCTTGGGCATCCGGGGACGGGTAGAGGCCACGGCGCCGTCAAACATATCGCAGGCGCCCGCCACCATCAGGCAGAGAACCGCCTTGCAGTACTCGCCCTCCAGCACCAGCGTGATCCCGAAAAAGGCCACCAGCATGCCGATGTAGGTCAGAATCACCGTATAGTTGTAATAGCCCAGCAGGCCCTTCTTGCTCCTCATATAATCCCTCCAAACAACAGGCTGTAGCCCAAAATGCACCAGGGTTTCCCCAGCAGGATGATCCAGACAAACAATTTGGCCCGCATGGTGGTCAGGCCGGAAAAGTAGCAGAAGAAATCGTCCGGAAACAGGGGAAGCAGCGTGGCCAAAAACAGAACCAGAGGATAACACTTCCACTTGCCGATCCACTTTTCCCACTTGGCATAGCGCTCCTCTTTAAACAGCGAGCGCACAATGCTCACCCCATAGTGCCGCGCCAGAAAATAGGCAATAATGGAGCCGGCACAGATACCCACATAGTTACAGACGAAACCTGCGGCGGGCCCAAACAGCGCCGCACCCACAGCACATCCCAAAAAGCCGGGCAGCACCGGCACCACAACTTGTCCCGCCTGAATGATTGTCAGCACCGCCGGAGCAAACACGCCAAAGGAACCCACATAGGCTTTCAGCGTCTCGGGGGAATCAAATTTTCCATTAAAATATGCCCAGATCAGGCCGGCGGCACAGGCCAGGAGCAAAAGCAGCAAAAACAGGGACAAAGCCTTTTTCCAGTCCCATTTTTTCAAAAACGGCAGCATCTTTCCAGACTCAACCTCCCAGGGCGCAGGATCCCGTTTGATGATTTCCTTCTCTAAAACGAAAAGAAGAGTCGGTTGTCTTCAACGAATTGTTCCAAACGAATCTGATCTATATTTAGTATAGTAAAAAAAATTAAAAGAAAAAAGCGGCAATCCCATTAAGAAAAGCTAAATTCTGCAGAGATTGCCGCCCTTGACGGACGCAAGAAAATACAATATTCTATGAAATATGAAATAAGAAGCATATCAAGGAGGAATGCAGGATGACCGATCTGGAGCAAACCCTGCAAGCCCGGCTGTTGGACGCGCAGGACCCGGCGTATCGGGATTTCCAGCGCCGGCTGATCCCCACGCTCCCGCCGGAGGCCATTATCGGGGTGCGCCTGCCCCAGCTTCGGGCCATGGCAAAGGAGCTCTCCGGCACGCCGGAGGGAGCGCAGTTTCTCAAAATTCTGCCCCACCGGTACTATGAGGAGAACAATCTTCACGCCTATCTGATTGAGCGCATCCGGGATTACGACCAGGTAATCGCCGAGCTGGAACGCTTCCTGCCCTGGGTGGACAACTGGGCCACATGCGACACCATGTCCCCCGCCGTATTCAAGCGGAATCTCACCCGGCTGCACCCTCAATGCCTGATCTGGATGGGGGATGCTCACCCCTATACCGTGCGCTTTGGCATGGGAATGCTGATGCGCTATTTTCTGGACGACGCCTTCGACCCCTCAGACCTGGAGCTGGTGGCATCCGTCCGGTCAGAGGAATACTATGTCAAAATGATGGCGGCCTGGTACTTCGCCACGGCGCTGGCCAAGCAGTATAAGGCCGCCCTGTCCTATCTGGCGGACCGGCGGCTGGATGCCTGGACCCACAACAAGGCCATCCAGAAGGCCCTGGAGAGCCGCCGCATCACCCCGGAACAGAAGGAGTTTCTCCGGGGACTGAAGGTGAAATGAATGGAAATCAAGTGTCTATATCAGGATGAACGCCTGGTGGTCTGTCTCAAACCCCCGGGAATCCGCTCCACCGACGAGCCGGGCGGGCTGCTGGACCTGCTGCGCCGCCAGATGGACGGGGAAAACGAGAACACCAGTCTGCGCACGGTGCATCGGCTGGACCAGGTGGCCGGCGGCGTGATGGTAATTGCCCGCTCCCGGATGGCCGCTCAGCTGCTCTCCGCCCAGATCTCCGACCGTAACTTCCAAAAGGAGTATCTGGCCGTGGTGGAGGGCACCCCTGCCTCCCCCGAAGGGGAATTTCGGGATCTGCTGGCCCGCGACCGGGCCAAGCGGCGCACCTATGTGACCACCCATCCGGGCAAAGGCGTGCGGGAGGCGGTGCTGCGGTACCGTCTGGTGGCGTCCCGGGAGGATTTCTCCCTGGTGCGCGTCCAGCTGCTGACCGGCCGCACCCACCAGATCCGCTGTCAGTTTGCCGCCCGGGAGCTTCCGCTGGTGGGGGATCTCAAATACCGCGCCCAGGCCCGGGATATGGAGGGCATCGCCCTCTGGTCCTGCCTGCTCTCCTTTGACCATCCCCAGACCGGTCAGCGGGTGGAATTCTCTGCACCGCCCCCCCAAACCTGGCCCTGGACGCTGTTTCCAGAGCTGTGGCAGACAAAGGACAGCGGCCTATGAAAAACATCGTCATCGTCGGCGGCGGGGCCTCCGGAATCTCCGCCGCCCTCAGCGCCGCCCGCCGCGCTCCGAAGGATACCCGGATCACCCTTCTGGAGGGACTGGACCGGGTGGGCAAGAAAATCCTGGCCACGGGCAATGGCCGCTGCAATCTGACCAACGAGGAGATCACGCCGGAACACTACCACTCCGGCCGGCCGGAACTGCTCACCCCCCTGCTCGCGGAAATGCCCCCCCAGCGCACGCTGGAATTCTTCCGCTCCCTGGGGCTCTACTGCTCCGCAGAAGAGATGGGGCGGGTCTACCCCCACGCCCGGCAGGCCTCGGCGGTGCTGGACACCCTGACCCTGGCCCTGGAGGGGGCGGGCATTCAAACGGTCTGCTCGGCCAAGATAAAGCATATTGCCCGGAACGGCGGCGCTTTTCTGCTCACCGCCCAAGACGGCAGGACAGTTCGGGCAGACGCCCTGATCCTGGCCGCCGGCGGCCGGGCCGCCCCCGCCCAGGGCACCGACGGCTCCGGCCTGACCCTGGCCCGGCAGATGGGGTTGGAGTGCACCCCCGTCTACCCCTGCCTGGTGGCACTGAAATGCGGCGGCGGGGCGGCCAAGGGGCTGAAGGGCATTCGCTCCCGGGGACAGGTCAGACTGCTGCGCCGGGGCAAAGCGGCTGGTGTGGAGTCAGGTGAGATCCAATTCACCGACTACGGCCTGTCCGGCATTCCGGTGTTCCAGCTCTCCTGCCTGCTGGGCCCGGATCCCGCCGGGGCCGAATTGGCTGTAGACCTGCTGCCGGAGTGGGACCAGGCCGAGCTGGCCCGCTGGATCTCCGCCCAGGCCCGGCGCTATCCCTCCGCCCCGCTGGAGCGGTTTCTGCCCGGGCTGGTCCACAAGCGGCTGCTCTTTGCCGTCATGAAATCGGTGGGCATCTCCCCTCTCTCCCGTCCCGCCTCCTCCCTGTCCCCGCGGGAGACCGCGGCGCTGGCCGGAGCGCTGAAGGACTGGCGCTTTCCGGTGGAAGGCCCCCTCTCCTGGGAACAGGCCCAGGTCACCGGCGGCGGCGTCTCCCTGGCGGAGCTGAACGGCCGCTTCGGGGCCCGGAGATGCCCGGGGCTGTTTCTGTGCGGGGAGCTGCTGGACGTGGCCGGAGACTGCGGCGGCTACAACCTGCACTGGGCCTGGTGTTCCGGCCTGTCTGCCGGAGCGGCAGCGGCGAACTGGGTGCAGCGCGGATAAACCATCCGCTTACATCACACCGACAAAAAGGGCGGCCCATTGCGTGGCCGCCCGTTCTGACAAAGGAGCCGATATGAAAGAAAACAGGTATGACGACCCGCTGTTTTTCCAAAAGTACAGCGAGATGCCCCGCTCCCAGCTGGGCCTGCAGGGTGCCGGAGAGTGGCGCGAGCTGGAGCGGCTGCTGCCCGACTTCCGGGGCAGGCAGGTGCTCGACCTGGGCTGCGGCTACGGCTGGCACTGCAAGTATGCCGCCGAGCATGGGGCCGCCCAGGTGCTGGGAATCGACCTCTCGGAAAAAATGCTGGAGACGGCCCGGGAGAAGAACGGCAGCGCGGGCATCTCTTACCGGCGCTGTGCCATGGAGGACCTGGACCTTCCGGCGGACAGTTTTGATGTGGTGCTCAGCTCCCTGGCCTTTCACTATGTCCGGGACTTCGGCCCCCTGATCCAGCGGATCGCGGCCTGGCTCCGTCCCGGCGGCGACTTTGTGTTCTCTGTGGAACATCCGGTCTTTACCGCCTATGGCTCCCAGGACTGGTATTATGACCAGGCGGGCAATATCCTGCATTTTCCCGTGGATCGCTACTACTACGAGGGGCAGCGGGACGCGGTATTCCTGGGGGAGCATGTGATCAAGTACCACCGGACGCTGACCACCTATCTGGACGCTTTGCTGCAAAACGGCTTCACGCTGCGCCGGGTGGTGGAACCTCAGCCCCCGGAGGAGATGATGGATCTGCCGGGAATGCGGGATGAGATGCGCCGGCCCATGATGCTGGTGGTGGCGGCAAGCAAAGGAAACATTTGAGCGGCCCCGGTCCGTATGATCCAGCACTGAGGGCAAAATACAAGGCGGGAACGATGGTGTTCCCGCCTTGCCCGCGCTCCGGTCCAATGGGAGCGTACCGACTCACGCCCTATATTCTGTTCGGCTTCCGCTTAATGCTCAACAGACGAATAAAGTCATCAAACAACGAGGTGTCTGCCGGCTCAAACATCATCCATTTCCCATCATGATACGTTTGCGCTTCGTCATAAATCCGCTGAACTTCCCTGGAGAAATGTTCTCGCTCCTGTTCAAATTTAATGCGTTCCGCTTTTCCCAGGACAACCATAAAACCGACGCAATTCTCTCTTGCGTATAACGCACACAGCGTTTTGCCGCCTCGACGGTATTTATATTCATAGGTCCATGCTTTGCCGCCTGTACCCCACAGGCATTCCATATCATACGCCGCATCAATTTGGGCGCATAATGCCTTCCACACCTCATATAGAGAATGCCCGACCAAAGCCGTCATCTGTTCCGCGCCGGGTGTACGATCAAGCATGACGATCCCCCCTATAAAACACAACGCGCTTTACGATGTTACGATGATTCTCTCGTGGTTTCGACAAAATTGTAACATGGGGGACACAGAAAGGCAAGGATTGGCAGCTTACCCTGTCCTCGCTCACTGCGGTATTTTTATCATATAAAATGATAAATCCGAACTGCACCGCCTATCTGGACAGTGCAGTTCGGATTACCATTTGATGGTCGGAGTGTCGGGATTCGAACCCGAGGCCTCTTGGACCCGAACCAAGCGCGATACCAAGCTTCGCCACACCCCGATGGATTTATATTATACTCAGCCCCACATCCAAAGTCAAGAGTGGTTTTCACCGTTTCGCCTCAGGGAATGCGTAATTTTCAGAAAATTATTTCCGTCATTTTAAATAAAAATGGCGTGCAGATTTTGTGCACCTCGTCTTTTTAACCGACATTTTACAAAAATATTGAGGTCTCCTTCGCTATTTGCACAAGATATTGTGTTTTTGGGAATGCTTCGCAGACGTTGTATGTTACTTTTTGTTACCACTCGTTTCATTTTTTAGTTAAAAATAGGGCAACAAAACGTCGGTTCGTTTACATAATCAAAAGCATCTGAAACCATTTTTGCAAAAAATCAGCTTCAAAAATTTGATTTTTTGGATTTTTGAGCATATAATTCGGCTGTAACTAAAGTTACAAAACTGAAATTGCAATCTGCAAGCACCATTGGAGGATACTATGTTCTATTCCGTTGATCCATTCAACCAAAAAAGAACCGGCGTCTGCATCCGAAAGGTTGTTTACATTGCGCTCTCCGCACTGGCGGCAGTTGCCATCATCATTTTCATTTCATTCAGCGCACTTGCCGGGCAGTTTGACAGCCTCTCTGCCGCGGCACTCCCCCAGAACGGTTCCAGTTCCGGGGCGACCATTGCCAACCTTCACGTTGTAGAGGAAATTGACCTGGGCGATCAGGGCATCTTCCCCGCCGGCCATGAGCTGGCCACCATTCACGTGGACGGCCAGGTCTACACCGTGGACACCCATGAAAAGACCGAAGAGGAACTGGCCCAGCTGTTCGGCTTTACGCTGGAGAATCAGGACTATACAGAACAGGTGGCCAACGAATACGGCTATGACCTCTACGTCAACCGTCTGACTGTGGAGACCACCACCGAAGAGGTGGAAGTCCCCTATGAGACCGTCCGGGTCGCCGATGACACCATGAAGAAGGGCGAAGAGTTGGTCACCACCGAGGGTCAAAACGGCGTCCAGGTGGACACCTACGAAGTGCGCACCCTGAACGGGGAGACCACCACTACACTGATCAGCAGCGAGGTGACGGTGGAGCCCGTGGATCAGGTCATCACCTACGGCACCAACAGCGGCAAAGCCACCGGCTTTACCAATCACGGCAGCTCCCTTGATCTGACCAGCGAGACGATCACCCATGTGGACAGCGCCTCCAAAACCTTCACCCTCTCCTCCGGCGAGGTTTATTCCTACTCCCAGGCTCTCAGCTGCACCGGCTTTGCCTACTGCCAGCCCGGCGGCATCACGGCCACCGGCACCGCCGCCCGCCAGGGCGCCATTGCGGTGGATCCCTCTGTGATTCCCCTGGGCAGCCGTCTGTTTGTCATCGCCAGCGACGGCTCAGTGGTCTACGGCTTCGCCACCGCTGAGGACACTGGCGGCAATATCAAGGGCAACAAGGTGGATCTGTACTATAACACCGAGTCCCTCTGCTACTCCTTTGGCCGCAGAGATGTGACGGTGTATGTACTGAACTGACTCTCTTTGCCCAGCAGAAATTCAATTTCATCTTCAGACACGGAAAAGCGTGCCGCAGACATTGATCTGCGGCACGCTTTTTTGCGTTGGTGACTTGTCATTCCGACTGGGCCGATTCGGTCAGCAGTTTGACCGCATTTAAGATGACCGGCCTCTGCTCTCCCCTAATAATGACGGCCACCACCGCCATGGGCGGCGCGTTCTGGGGGATGGTAATGATATCCGGGCTCATGGCCAGCCGGGTGTTCTGGTCCAGCAGGGCAATGCCGATGCCCATCTCCACGCACAGCAGCAGGGACTCCAGCGACCGGGGCTCCCGCACAATATTGGGCACGAACCCCTCGGCGGAACAGCTGTCCATCAGCCGCTGATATCCCCCGGGGGATTCCTGGCTGGAGATCACCACAAACTTCTCGTTCCTCAGATCGGAGAGGGTCAAGCTCTGTTTGCCCGCCAGAGGATGGGATTTGTGCATGGCAATGGCCGGGGACTTCTGATAGAGGGAAAAGGTCTGAAAGTCCGCCTCGTCCTCCACGTCAAAGCTCAGGGTGATAATCAGATCATAGTGCCCCGAGCGCAGGCCGCTGCGCAGGTTCTGATAGGAATTGCGCTCCAGATTGATCTGCAGCTGGGGATAGATGGCCGCCACCCGCTTCAGCCGATCCGAGAGCACCCGGTTGACGTCCTGCCCCTCCAGCACCCCGATGGAGAGGGCGGCCTCCCCTTTCCGGGCCAGGGAACGGGCCTGCTCAAAGATCTCATCCAGCTGATCCGGCAGATTTTGCAGCCTGTCAAACAGGAATTGGCCGGCCTCAGTCAGCTTGACTGAGCGGCGGGAGCGGGCAAACAGGGCAAACCCCAGCTCCTGCTCCATCTGGGCAATCTGTTTGGAGAGGTTTGGCTGGGCGGTATACAGCCGCCTGGCCGCCTCCGAAAAGCTGCCGCAGCGGGCCACCTCGACAAAATAGCGGATCTTCATGGTATTCATACAGTGATACCTCATTTCGGAATCAGTGATTCCATAATAGCATAAGCACAAAAACGGCGCAAGCAAATTGTCACATTCCCACAAAAGAACCTATCTCTTATTCCATTGATATATCAATGCTTCCCATTTGGGTATTTGTCAAATCTTTAACAAAGTGCTAAAGTGAGCTTGTCAGACGGGCGGAACACGCCCGATTTTTTAGGGGTAACAAGAATCAAAGGAGGAAACCCAAATGAAAATTCTCGGTATTTCCTACGGCACGCTTAACGGCGGCAACGACACCATGGTCAAAGAGGCCCTGATGGGCGCCCAGGAGGTGGGCGCTGAGATCGAGTTCATCAACGTCAACACCCTGAACATCAAGCACTGCACCGGCTGCAAGGCCTGCGTCATGAGCCTGTTCTCCGGCCGGGGCAACGCCTGCGTCCTGAAGGACGACATGCAGTGGCTCACCGACAAAATGTTTGAGGCTGACGGCCTGATCTTCTCGGTACCCATCTTTGAGAAGTGCGCCACCGGCCTGTTCCACACCACCATGGACCGGTTCGGCCCCCGCATGGACCGGGGCAACCTGATGATCGCCCAAAAGATCGCCGAGAACGGCGGCAAGCCCATCGATCCCAAGTACCTGAAGGAGATGGCTGTGTCCTACATGGCCGTGGGCGGCTCCGACTGGGCCACCCGGGTCCAGGCCGACTGCGCCACCCAGGCCCTGACCCCCAAGTGGACCCTGATCCATAACGACTACTTCCAGTGGTCCCTCGGCATCATGATGAACGACGAGTACCTGGCCAAGGCCCATCAGATCGGCATCGACACCGCCCGGGCGGCCCAGAAGATCCTGGACGGCACCACCGAGATCCCCATGGGCATCATGGGCAGCGAGTACAAGTCCGACCCGGGCATCTGTCCCCACTGCCACTCCAAGAACTTCTACCTCCAGGAGGACGGCAAGGCCATCTGCTGCCTGTGCGGCCTGGAGGGCAAGATTGAAGTTGTGGACGGCAAGTATCAGTTCATCTTCCCCGAGGACACCCTGCCCCACGCCCACGACACCATCTCCGGCAAGTTCATCCACGGCGACGACATTCAGAACAACGAGAAGAGCTCCCGGGCCAAGCTGGCCTCTGACGAGATGAAGGCCCGGAAAAAGAAGTACATGGAGTTTATCCAGCCCACCAAGCCCCAGGCCTGAGACGACAGGGCAGACACAGAAACAGATTTGATTCATCAGTAGAAAGGAAGTTTTTGCATGAAAGCTGGCGTTTTTTACGGCAAGGGAGATCTGCGCATCGAGGAGCGCCCGGTGCCCGAGGTGGGCCCCGGCCAGATGCTGGTCAAGATCGCCTATGTGGGCATCTGCGGCACCGACGTGGAATTCTATAAGTCCGGCATGTGCCCCCCCTTCACCAAGCTGCCCCTGATCCTGGGCCACGAGAACTGCGGCGTGGTGTGCAAGGTGGGCGAAGGCGTCACCAAGTTCAAGGTGGGCGACCGGGTGCTCTGCGGCCCTCCCGCCCACTGCGCCGAGGACTGCCCCTCCTGCCAGAAGGGCATGACCAACATCTGCCTGTACGGCTTCCCCCGCACCGCAGGCCTGGGCCAGTACGACGGCGGCTATGCCGAGTACCTGCTGGTCAACGACGTGGCCCACACCATGATCGTCCCGGTGCCCGACGGGGTGGACTTCAAGGACGCGGTGCTCTTTGATGTGATCTGCGTCTCCCTCCACGGCATCCGCTCCTCCCGCTTCAAGTTTGGCGACAACGTGGTGGTCTCCGGCACCGGCCCCATCGGCCTGGCCGCCATCCAGATCCTGAAGGCCGCCGGCGCCAACAAGATCATCGCCCTGGGCACCACCTCCGCCAAGGAGCCCATCATCAAGGCCTACGGCGCCGACTACTTCATCAACTCCAAGGAGTGCGAGGACCTGGCCGGCGAGATCAAGAAGATCTTCGGCACCGAAGTGGGGGCCGACGTGGTGTTCGAGTGCGCCGGCAACATGGCCAGCCTGGGCAACTGCGTCTACTCCTGCGTCAAGCCCGGCGGCCAGATCTCCGTCATCGGCACCATCCAAGAGCCCATGAGCAACCTGGTGCCCGGCGCTTTCTCCATCTTCGAGCCCAACTTCCAGTTCTCCTTCACCTACACCGAGGACGACGTGAAGATCTATCTGGACATGGTGGCCTCCGGTAAGCTCACCTTCCCTGACATGGTGACCGGCGTGGTCTCCCTGGATGAGTGTGTGGAGAAGGTCTTTGCCGGCGACCGGCGGGGCCAGCTGAAGGTCCTCATCGACCCCAGTCTGTGAGGAGGGTGTGAAATGGCAAACAAATACCCTGTCGCCCTGTCCCCCATCCGCATTGGGAACACAGTGCTGAAAAACCGCATCGTCTCCGCCCCCTCCACCATGCACTCTATGTCCAACGGTGAGCTCTACCCCTCCCAGGACGCCCTGGCCTTCTTTGAGGAGCGGGCCCGGGCCGGGGTGGGCATGGTCACCGTGGCTGGCCTGAAGGTGGGCAAGGACGTCCGGGACGACGGCGCCATGACCGCCTGGGACGTCAACGCCCCCAACCACCGCAACAAGCTGATGGAGCTGGTGGAGCGCATCCACTTCTACGGCGCCAAGGCCTCCATGGAGCTGATCGGAATCTTCCCCGAGGGCTACACCGTCTCCGACGGCTGCAGCATCATGGGCTGGGGCGAGGGCCACGAGATCACCCGTGAGGCCATGGAGGAGTTCAAGCAGGACTGGGTGGACGCCGCCCAGGCCCTGGTGGAGTGCGGCTTTGACGCCATTCTGATTCACAGCGGCCACTCCTGCCCCCTGGCCCAGTTCCTCTCCCCCCTGACCAACAGGCGCACCGACGAGTACGGCGGCAGCACCGACAACCGCTGCCGTTACCTGATCGAGATTCTGGACGCCATCCGGGCCAAGGTGGGCAGCAAGCTGCTCATCGAGGTGCGCATCTCCGGCACCGAGTTCGAGGAGGGCGGCATCGACATCGAGGAGGGCATCCGCATCGGCGAGCGCATCCAGGACCATCTGGACATCCTCCAGGTCTCCGCCGGCATGCACAACCCCAAGTGGATGACCTGGGTCCACCCCTGCGGCTTCCGGCCCAAGATGCCCAACGTCTATGTGGCCGAGGCCTTCAAGAAATCGGGCAAGTTCCATGTGCCCATCGTCACCCTGGGCGCCATCGACTCGGTGGACTCCGCCGAGGAGATCCTGGAAGCCGGCAAGGCGGACATGGTCACCATGGCCCGCAGCCTGATCGCCGACCCCCTGCTCATCAAGAAGTGCGTGGCCGGCCGCCGGGAGGACGTCACCCCCTGCATCAAGTGCATGCGCTGCCACGACTCCACCGTCTACGGCCATCACTTCCAGTGCTCCGTCAACCCCACCGCCGGGCTGGAGAACTCCATTGCCCATCTGGTGCAGCCGGTGGAGCGCGTCAAGAAGGTGGCCGTGGTGGGCGGCGGCCCCGCCGGCATGAAGGCCGCCCTGGTGGCCAAGGAGCGGGGGCATCAGGTCACCCTGTTTGAGGCCGCCGGCGAGCTGGGCGGCATGCTCCACAAGGCGGGCTACTTCTCCTTCAAATATCCGGTCAAGGATTACATGGACTGGCTGATTGCCCAGGTGAACAAGAGCGGCATCGAGGTCAAGCTGAACACCCGGGCCACCGCCGAAACTGTTCAGGGCTATGACGCGGTGATCGTGGCCATCGGCGCCGAGCCGCTGATCCTGCCGGTCCCCGGCGTGGAGCAGGTCAAACCCGCCATCGACGTGCTGGGCCACGAGGACACCCTGGGGGACAATGTCATCCTGATCGGCGGCGGCCAGGTGGGCTGCGAGACGGCCCTGCATCTGGCTCAGCTGGGCAAGCGGGTCACTGTGGTGGAAATGCAGGCCGAGCTGGCTCCGGATGCCTCCACCACCGGCCGCAACGAGCTGATGACCGAGATCGCCCGGGAGCCCAACTTCATCCCGCTGACCGGCGCCCGGTGCCAGAGCGTCACCGCCCACAGCGTCACCTATGTGAAGAAGGGCAAGGAGGAGACCATCACCGCCGACAGCGTGGTGCTGTGCGCCGGCATGAAGGCCAAGGTCGCCGAGGCCGACAGCTTCTTCGGCGCCGCAGACGAAGTCACTGAGATCGGCGACTGCGTCCGGGCCCGCACCGTGGAATGGGCCACCAAGGAGGCCTATTACGCCGCCATCAACCTGTAATTCCGCCAGAGCAAAAAAGGTTTTCGATTCCCCGGCCGGCATTTCTGTGCCTGCCGGCCGGGGAACCTTTCCATCATGAATGGTACCGGCGCCGTGAGAGAGCGGTGCCGTCATAAAGCCATAAAATTGAGAAAAGAGGTTACTTGCATGAGCACAAAACAAAAAGGCGACATTTCCCTCATCAGCGCAAACTTCGGAGTGAAGGGCTGGATCATTCTGATCATCACCTTCCTGTGCATCTTCCTGGATTCCTCCCTGATCAACGACTCCCTGAACGTGGTGGTTGACGCCTTCGCCGGCATCCACCAGTGGAACAGCAACCTGCTGCTGAGCTTCTCCACCATCACCGCCTGGATCGCCGTGGCCGGCGCCGTCATGTGGGGCGTGCTGTCCAGCAAGATCTCCATCCGCTGGGCCTGGGTCATCTCCCTGCTGATCACCGGCATCGCCTGCCTGTTCTGGGGCAACGCCTCCTCCCCCATTGTATACTTCGTATGTCTGGCCGTGGCCAGCGTGGGCGGCATGGGCTTCTGCTACATCTGCTCCATGAACGTGATCTCCAACTGGTTCCCCCGCAAAAAAGGCATGGCCATGGGCTGGGTCACCATCGGCTTCCCCCTCTCCGCTGCCGTCACCTCCAATTTTGTAGGCGGCATGATGGGCCAGGGCGGTCTGCCCCAGGTGTACATGGTGTACGCCATCGCCGCTTTCGTACTCTGCATCCTGGTGGCCATCTTTGTCCGGGATTATCCCGAGCAGATGGGCGCCTACCCCGACAACAACCACAAGTTTGACAGCGAGCAGGCCAAGCGCGAACTGGAGCAGGGCCTGGAGTATATGAAGACCTCCCCCTGGGTGCCCAAAAAGCTGCTGGGCACCGGCAAAGTGTGGATGATCGGCCTCTCTCTGGGCATCATGGAGCTGCTCAGCCTGGGCATCATGACCAACTTCGTGCCCCGGATGATGCAGGCCGGCTATGTCTCCGTCGCCCCCGACGGCACGGTTTCCCCCGCCGGCGTTATCTTCCTGATGCTGGCCATCGCCGGCATCGCCGCCTGCTTCGGCAGCGTGGGCTGCGGCATCATGGACGCCAAGCTGGGGCCCAAGAAGGCCATTCAGATCACCATGATCATCGCCATCATCGCTATCGTGCTGAACCTGATCCCCACCACCGCCACCAAGTTCGCCTCCCTGCCCTTCCTGGCCATCATGCTGGGCGGCGCGGCCAACTACCTGGTCTCCCTGACCAACACCATCTGGGGCCGCTATGACTTTCCCATGGCCTACAAGGTGCTGAAGCCTATGGTGGCCGCTGTGGGCGCCCTGGGCGTCTCCGTGGTGGGCATCATCGGCCGGAACATCGGCTACGATGTGGCCTACGGCGTCCTGGCCGTGCTGACCGTCATCGCCTTCATCCTGGTCACCAAGGTGGACGACAGCCTGATTGGCCGCAACTGATTTCCTTCTCTATCTTCCTTCATTTTCTTATCCCCCTAAACGGTGCCGCCCGGGTTTTACAAATCCGGGCGGCACTGCTTTGGGAAGAGACGCTTTTCCTTTGCCCGGATTCATGTTATACTGGATCAGAAACTTTTGAGGAAAGCGGGACAAGCTATGGATCTGTGCAATATTCAGGAGGTACAGGCGCTGCTGCGCCGCCACGGCTTCCACTTCTCCAAATCCCTGGGACAGAACTTTCTGATTGAATCCTGGGTCCCCCGGGAAATCGCCGCTGCCTCCGGCGCGGCGGAGGACACCGGGGTGCTGGAGATCGGCCCGGGCATTGGCCCCCTCACCGTTGAGCTGGCCAGTCGGGCGGGCAAGGTGGTGGCGCTGGAACTGGACCAGTCGCTCCGCCCCATCCTGGCGGAGACCCTGAGGGACAAGCCCAACGTGGAGGTGCGCTTTCAGGACGTGTCCAAGACCGACTGCGCAGCGCTGGTGAATGATGCTTTCCCGGGGCTGACCCCCATCGTCTGCGCCAACCTGCCCTACAACATCACCACTCCGGTCCTCACCCAGCTGCTGGAATGCGGTGTGTTTCGCTCCATCACTGTGATGATTCAGCGGGAGGTGGCCCGGCGCATCTGTGCTCAGCCGGGCACGGCAGATTACGGCGCCTTCTCCCTGCTGTGCCAGTATCACGCCAGGTGCGAGTATCTCTTTGAGATGCCCCGGGAGTGCTTCCTGCCCGCCCCCAAGGTCACCTCCGCAGTGGTGCGTCTGGAAATACTGGATCAGCCGCCGGTGTACGTCGCGGACGAGTCGCTCTTCTTCCGTGTCGTCCGGGCCGCTTTCGCCCAGCGGCGCAAGACGCTGGTCAACGCCCTGCACGCCGCCTTCGGCGCTCAGGTCTCCAAAGAACAGCTGGCCGCCTGCCTTGCCGATTGCAATCTGCCCGTCACCGTCCGGGGGGAAACGCTGGGACTTGTCGAATTTGCACAGCTTTCCGCCGCCCTGGGCCCGCTGATTTGAAGCGGTATGCACCCAATTGGCCTTGCAATTACAGCAAAAATCGGCTAGAATTAGTATGAGTTTGGTAGGACATTGTCTGATGTCTTGAAAGGAGTTTATTGCAATGGAAACTTATGGACTCGAAGCGCTGGGAATCATCAATCCCTCCGCGGTCTATCGCAACCTCTCCCCCGCCGTGCTGGTGGAGAAGGCTCTGGAGCGCGGTGAGGGCAAACTGATGGACAACGGCGCACTGCTGGTCAACACCGGCAAGTACACCGGCCGCTCCCCCGACGACAAGTTCATTGTGGACAGCGAGGGCGTCCACGACGAGATCGCCTGGGGCAAGGTCAACCGCCCCATCTCCCAGGAGAAGTTTGACGCCATCTATGAAAAGATGGTGGCCTATCTCCAGGGCCGCGAGATCTTCATCTTCGACGGCTTTGCCGGCGCCGACCCCGCCTACACCAAGGGCTTCCGCATTGTCAATGAGCTGGCCAGCCAGAACCTGTTCATCCATCAGCTGCTGATCCGTCCCACCAAGGAGCAGCTGGAGAACTTCCAGATCGACTTCACCGTCATCGCCGCCCCCGGCTTCAAGTGCATCCCCGAGCGGGACGGCGTCCACTCTGAGGCCGCCATCATGATCGACTACGAAAAGAAGCTGGTCCTGATCGCCGGCAGCCAGTACAGCGGCGAGATCAAGAAGAGCGTCTTCTCCGTCATGAACTACCTGATGCCCAAGGAGGGCGTGTTCCCCATGCACTGCTCCGCCAACGTGGGCAAGGACGGGGACGCCGCCATCTTCTTCGGCCTGTCCGGCACCGGCAAAACCACCCTGTCCGCCGACCCCAACCGGATGCTGATCGGCGACGACGAGCACGGCTGGAGCGACAACACCGTGTTCAACTTCGAGGGCGGCTGCTATGCCAAGTGCATCAACCTGTCCGCCGAGGGCGAGCCCGAGATCTACAACGCCATCCGTTTCGGCTCCCTGGTGGAGAACGTCATCATGGACGAGGACACCCGCACCGCCGACTATGACGACGGCAGCCTGACCGAGAATACCCGGGTGGGCTATCCGGTCAACTATATCCCCAATGCCGTTATCCCCGGCATCGGCGCCACCCCCAAGACCGTCATCTTCCTGACCGCCGACGCCTACGGCGTGCTGCCCCCCATCTCCAAGCTGAACCTGAACCAGGCCATGTATTACTTTGTGTCCGGCTTCACCTCCAAGCTGGCCGGCACTGAGCGGGGCATCACCTCTCCGGTGCCCACCTTCTCCACCTGCTTCGGCGCTCCCTTCCTGCCCCTGGATCCCAGCATCTATGCCCAGATGCTCAGCGAGAAGGTGTCCAAGTGCGGCGCCAACGTCTATCTGGTCAACACCGGCTGGAACGGCACCGGCAAGCGCACCAAGCTGGCCTATACCCGCGCCATGGTCACCGCCGCGCTGAACGGCGAGCTGGAGAAGGGCGAGTTTGTCACCGATCCCTACTTCGGCGTCAGCGTGCCCACCGCCTGCACCGGCGTGCCCAGCGAGCTGCTGATCCCCGAGAACACCTGGGAGGACAAGGAGGCCTATGCCGCCACCGCCAAGAAGCTGGCCGCCTCCTTCGTGGAGAACTTCAAGAAGTACACCCATATGTCCGCCGAGGTGGTCGCCGCCGGCCCCAAGGCTGACTGACCCCCCTTTGGGACAGTCCCTATCCAAGCGCACAAAACCCTGCCAGTTTAAAACTGGCAGGGTTTGCTTTTTCTCTCGGGCCTGCGCACTGCTTTTAATCAGCCCTTGACCGTTGGGATCGGTTGAGATGCCATGCCGCACCTGCGCCAGGCTCTGCGTCAGGGCAAAGCATCCTTCTGTCGTCCCTCCGACTCAGGTGGGGACGGTGTCTTCCATCTGCGCCGGCAGTGTCACGGCTGGGTGTTCTCTGGCTTAGGCTTAGGCTGCTCTTCCGCTCTGCGCCGCCGGAAGCGGCGAACCAGCAGTACAACGGCCACAGCCGCAACAGCCAGGAAGATCAGCACGCCGATCAGATGGCTGACAATCCAGACCAGGAAGTTGGCACAGCCGTCGGCAAAGCCCTGCACACCCCGGATAAAGCCCTGAGAGAGCCGTTGGCCCAGGGTGGGGTTGACTCCCTCACTCAGGGTGCTGACCTGCTGCAGGTCAATATAGATGGTGGAGTAGTCGATCAAGCTGTCATACCGGTTCTTCTGACCGCTCAGGCTCTCGATCTCCGATTCCACCTCAGAAATGGCGTTCTCTATGGTGATGATATCCTCCATATTCTCCGCCTGGGTGAGCAGGTTCTGGAGCCGGTCCAGCTTGATGGACAGGGTCTCCAGCCGGTTCTCAATATCGGCGTAGGCCTCCCCCACATCCTCCACCGAGGAGTTCTGATAGGTGACGGTGCAGCCCTCCCAGCCGGTCACCGCGCTCAGGAATGCCTCATACTGGTCGCTGGGCACCCGGACGGTGTAATGGGCGTTCTGCCAACTGGACTCGTGGTAGACCTCCTGGCTCTCCAAATATCCGCCATGCTCGGCCACCAGGGTTTCCAGCCCGCTCATGGCCGCATCCAAATCGGTGCATTCCAGCGACAGGTTGCCGGTATAGATCAATTTGGCGTCCTCCGGACGCTGGGTCGGAGCGGATGCGGCGGACTCCTCGCTCCCACTCTCTCCAGGCGCGGCAAAGCCGTAGTCTCCGGCCTCCGTTGATCCAGCCGCTGCGCCGGTATCTTTGGCGGCATACTGGTCGGCAGCTGCCCCCTCAGGTTGGGCGGCGTTACCGCCGGAGCTGCCGCAGCCGGTCAGCAGCGCAGTCAAAAGGGCAAAGGTCAGCAGCAGGGCAAACAGTCGGATGGTTTTGCATTTCCTCATCTTCATCATACTCCTTTCTCCTTTGGATCCTGTCCCTTAGACGCACCGGGATCAAAAAAGTTCCGGTTGAGATGGATTTTTTTTGCGAAGTGGGAACACTAGGGGCGAGGTGGATGATTATGAAACAGGAATATCAAGATCTCAGCGAACTGCTCCAGTACAGCATTCCGGCGGAGGCCTTCTGGGCCCAGCTGCCGGAGCGCACCCAGCAGATGGCCATGGCCCGGCGGGAGGAGATCCGCACCCTCCGGCAACTGCGGGCCTTCGCTCAGAACTGCCGCAGGGAGGGGTAAACCATGGCCAAGGAGAAAAAACATGGCAAGGCAAAAAAGCTGCCGCTGGACTATATGCCCAATATCTCCAATGTGGTCTCCTCGGGAGAGTGCACCGGCGTGGTGCCCACCCAGCCCCAGAATCAGGACGAGCTGGAGTCCTATCTCTCCCTTTCCTCCACATCCCTGCCGCCGGTCTGGGAGGACGAGGAACCCTGATCGTTGGAAAAATCGACGGAAAGGCAAAAAGGGCTATGCCTCGGATGGCATAGCCCTTTCCACGCAGCGGCCGTTCAGAGCGGCCGCTCCATCTGATACAGCGGCACCGGAGCGTCCGCGTCCATGCCGATCCGTTCAAAGCCCTGGCGGCGGTAAAAGCGCAGGGCCTGTTCATTTTCCGGAGCGCAGCGCAGCCGGATGCAGCGCCGGCCCATGGCCCGATAATCGGACACCGCCTGGCCCAGCAGCTGGGCGCCGCAGCCATGTTTGCGGTGGGCGGGATCTACATAGTAGAACGCAATGGCCCCCACCCCCTCCTCAGCGCCCTTTTCGTAGTCCATCTCCAGAATCCCCGTAGGGACATCACAGGACATGACCACCTGGACGGCGGCGGGGTTGAACCGGCTGTGGGCCCGGGCGGCGGCCAGGAAGGCCGGGCCATCAAAGCGGTCCATCGTGCCGTGGCTGCTCAGCCACCCCTCGCTGCGGCAGGCCAGGTAATACTCCGCCCCGGCCTCCGGGTCCCAGGGGCGGAACCAGAGCAGCTCCGGAAATCCCTGGACCCGCTCCCGCTGGCCTCTGCCCTGATCCGGCTTGACTGCGGCGGCCAAAATCTCCGCCGTCAAGTGGGAGGAATCGTTATACCACTTGACCCGGATCTCCTCCCCCTCCGCCTCCAGGCAGGAGACCGCGGTATTGTTTCCCTCGGGCAGGTAGCCCTCCGGGGTCTCCGGCCGGTGGAGCAGCCGGGTCAGCAGGTTGCGGATGGCGGTACCGTGGCTGAACACAGCCACCGTTTTACCCGGGTTCTCCCCAATGATTTTTCTCAGGGCCGTCTCCATCCGTTCCCGCACCCGGCCAATGCTCTCGCCTCCCGGGGCGGACCAGCTGAGCACACCCTGCTGGAACTGAATCATCTGATCCATCTGAGTCCGCATGACCGCCCCGAAGGGCTGGTCCTCCCACTCCCCCAGATGGATCTCCCGGAGCAGGGGCTCCCTGTGCAGCGGCAGCCCCTTGGGAATCGTAACAGCCTCAGCTGTCTGACAGGTGCGTCTCAGGTCACTGGAGTAGACCGCATCCACGGGGATGTCCGCAAAGCGCTGTTCCAGGCAGGCGATCTGCCGCCGTCCCAGAGCGGTGACCGGGCTGTCATACTGGCCGTGAATTCGTTTGAAATAATTGCCCTCCGCCTCGGCATGGCGGATTAGGTATATGGTTGTCATGAATTGTCTCTCTTTCCTGATGGGATAGCATTACCAGGGCCGCACCTGGCCGGTGAGCTGGGACACCTGGTCCAGCCCCTGTTCGGCGGCAATGGCAGCCAGCTCGTCCCGCACCTTCAGCGGGGCGTAGGGATCGGCGAAACAGGCAGTGCCCACCGCCACGGCGGTGGCGCCCGCCAGCATCAGCTGGGCCGCATCCTCTCCCTTGGCCACGCCGCCCATGCCCAGCACGGGAATCTTGACAGCATTGGCCACCTCCCAGACCATGCGCACCGCCACCGGCAGCACCGCCGGGCCGGACAGGCCGCCGGTGTTCATATGCAAGATGGGCCGGTGGGTCTTGACGTCAATGCGCATCCCCCGCAGAGTGTTGATCAGGGAGACCGCATCCGCCCCGGCGTCCTCCACCGCCCGGGCAATCTGGGTGATATCGGTGACATTGGGGGACAGCTTGACCATCACGGGCACGGTGGCATGCCGCTTGCACTCGGCGGTCACCTCCGCGGCCATTTCCGGCACCACGCCGTACTGCAGGCCGCCGGCCTTCACATTGGGACAGGAGATGTTGACCTCGATCATGTCCACCCCGGCCTCGGAGAGCTTGGCGCACATGATGCCGTACTCTTCCGGGGTGTTGCCGGAGATATTGGCGATGACCCGCAGGTCGTGCTTGCGCAGCTCAGGCAGCTCCTGGGCGATAAAGCCGTCCACCCCGGGGTTCTGCAATCCCACGGAGTTCAGGATGCCCATGGGGGTCTCGGCGATCCGGGGGGGCGGGTTGCCCTCCCTGCGGTGGAGGGTGAGGCCCTTGACGCAGATGCCCCCCAGCTCGTCGATGGGGTAGAACTGGCCGTACTCCCGGCCGAAGCCAAAGGTGCCCGAGGCCACCACCACCGGGTTTTTCATGGTCATCCCGGCCAGGGTGACCGCCATATCCACGGTTTTACTCATCCCAGTTCACCTCCCGGGCATCAAAGACAGGGCCGTCCTTGCAGACGTGGCGGTAGGCCCCGTCCGATGTCTTGCAGGCGCAGACCAGGCAGGCCCCGATGCCGCAGCCCATCCGCTCCTCCATGCTGACCTGGCAGGGCACGCCGTGGCGCTGGGCGGCGGCGTACACCGTCTTGAGCATGATCTTGGGACCGCAGGCCAGCACCGCCTGGATATCAGGGTGTTCCATCAGAGCCTGGTCCACCACATCCGCCACAAAGCCGTGGTGGCCCAGGGTGCCGTCGTCGCTGGAGAGATAGACCTGCTGGCAGCAGTCCTCAAACTCCCGCACCAGCATGGCCTTGTCCGCCCCCCGGAAGCCCAGGCAGGCCACGGCGCCGCCGGGGGCTCGCTGCGCGGTGTTCAGCATGGGGGGCACACCGATGCCGCCGCCGGCCACCAGCACCTTGCCCTTGGGATAGGCGAAACCATGGCCCAGAGGGCCCATGACGTCCAGCTCCTCCCCGGCATTCCGGCGGGCCAGCCAGGCGGTACCCTCTCCCCGGACCTCAAAAACCACGTTCAGTTTGCCGTCTCCGGCCCGGCAGATGGAGATGGGGCGGCGCAGCAGCAGCCCCTCCCCGCATTTGATATTGACAAACTGTCCCACCTGGGCCTGGTCAGCCATGGCCCCGGCCTGGAGCCACAGGGAGACGGCGTCGGCGTTCAGGCGTTCCACAGACAGGATCTTACACATTGCTTGGATGGGCACAGAGGCTCCCTCCCTTTTCTCTTTATCGAATGGTGATGTAACGGCAGATGTCCTCCTGCATGGCCAGGGCCGCGTCCCGGGCGGCCTGCTGGTAGTCCAGGCCGTTTTGGCCGGTCTTCTGCCAGGCGCACATGATGCCCCGGGAGGAGTTGACAATGGCTCCATGGCCGTTGGCGTCAAAAGCGTACTGAACATCCTCAGCCGTCCCTCCCTGGGCGCCGTAGCCGGGCACCAGGAAGAAGGTGTGGGGCAGCTGGGCGCGCAGCAGCTTGATCTGCTCGGGATAGGTGGCGCCGGTGACCGCGCCCACCCGGTTATAGCCGTACCGGCCCAAAAAATCCCCGGCCCACTGCTCAGTCAGGGCGCCCATGACCTCGTAGATGTGCTGCCCGCCGCACATCTGGTCCTGGAGATCCACGGCGGACTTGTTGGAGGTGCGCACCAAGGCAAAGACGCACTTGTCGTACTTCTCGCAGTCCTTCAGGAAGGGGGTGATGGCGTCGCTGCCCATGTAGCCGTTCAGGGTGACGCAGTCGGCGTCAAAGACGGGCAGGCTGCTGCCCCCCACGGTGGAGCGGCCCAGCCAGCCCTCGCTGTAGGCGGTGGCGGTGGCGCCGATGTCCCCCCGCTTGATGTCGGCCACCACATAGAGGCCCTTCTCCCGGGCATAGCGGATGGTGCGCTCCAGCATCTCCATCCCGCGCCAGCCCAGGTTCTCATAGTAAGCGGACTGGGGCTTGACGGCGGGCACCACGTCGCACAGGGCGTCGATCAGCCCGCAGTTGAACTCATAGATGGCCTCCGCCGCAGCCTGGAGGCTCTCGCCGTACTGGGCAATGTATTTCTCCCGAATATGCCCGGGCACATACTCCACCCGGGCATCCAGCCCCGCGATGGTGGGGTTCTGTTTTTCAATAATCTTGGTCTGCAGCAAATCAAACGACATCAGCCTTGTCCTCCGTCCTGATAGATCATTTTTCCGTCCACGATGGTGTACTTCACTTTTCCCTTCAGTTTCCAGCCGTCAAACGGGGTATTTCTCCCCTTGGAGGCAAACTGCGATGCGTCCACCACCCACTCCTCGTCGGGATCAAAGAGGGTTAAATCCGCCGCGCGGCCCACGCTGAGCCTGCCCTTTTCCAGGCCCAGCAGCCGGGCCGGCTGGATGGTCATCTTTGCGACGATCTCCGGCAGAGTCATCTCCCCGGTGTGGTAAAGCTGGGTCAGGGAAACCGCCAGAGAGGTCTCAAGGCCCACCATACCGCTGGGGGCCTGCTCCAGCCCCCGGGCCTTCTCCTCCTCAGAATGGGGGGCGTGGTCGGTGACGATACAGTCGATGGTGCCGTCCTTCAGCCCCGCCAGCACCGCCGCCACGTCCCGGGTGGTGCGCAGGGGCGGGTTGACCCGGGCCATGGCCCCCTGTTTCAGGATCTCGCTCTGGTTCAGGGTAAAATACTGGGGGCAGGTCTCGCAGGTGATCTTCACGCCCTTCTTCTTGTACTTGCGGACGATGTCCACCGCCCGGCCGGTGGAGATATGGCAGATGTGGACAGCGGTCTGGGTCTCCTCGGCCAGCATGGCATCCCGCATGACCATAATCTCCTCGGCGATGGCGGGCCGGCCGGGAATGCCCAGCTGGCGGGAGATCCGCCCTTCATTGACCGCATAGTTCTTCACCATGTCCGCATCCTCGCAGTGGGACAGCACCACCAGCCCCTGCCGGTGGGCGCAGATCAGGGCGTCCCGCATTAAATTGGCATTCTGCACCGGCATCCCATCGTCGGAGAGGGCCACCGCCCCGGCCTGCTTCAGCGCCTTGGCGTCGGTGAGCTGCTCTCCCCGCTCCCCCATGGACACCGCGGCAATGGGCAGCACATGGACGCCGCAGCCCTGGGCGGCGCGCTCAAACACATAGGACACCATCTCCGGGCTGTCAACGGCCGGTTTGGTGTTGGGCATACAGGCCACCGCGGTAAAGCCGCCCCGGGCGGCGGCGGCGCCGCCGGTGAGAATATCCTCCTTATAGGTATAGCCGGGATCCCGGAAGTGGACATGCATGTCGATCAGCCCCGGGGCAACCGCCAGCCCGGAGGCCTCCAGCACCTGGGCCTCGCTGTCCTCCAGCGCCTCCCCAATGGCGGCGATCTGCCCGTCTTCGATCAAAATATCCGTTATCTGCTCAGATTTGAGCACGGGGTCGATCAAATTGCCGTTTTTGATCAGTAATTTCATGGATTCGATCCCACTCCTCACTTCGCACATGTTTCACGGTTACATTATAATGCAAAGCCGATACAGAAGCAACAAATTAAATTGCCTCCACCCCCATGTTTTGCCCCAAAGCGGGCAAGCTATGGTCAGACTCAGGCAAAGGAGGAAATGCAACATGCACACCAGTCAGTTTCTGCGGGGCATGGGGCTGGGCATCGCCGTGGGCACCGCCATCGGCGTGGCCTGCATGCCGAAAAAGCGCCACCCCATGAAGAAGAAGGCCCAGCACGCCATGAAGCTGGTCGCCAACTGCGTGGAAGACCTGTCTGCCGCGATGGGTATGTAACAACAGAAGGGCGCGCTGCACAAAGCAACGCGCCCTTCTCTGCGTCTCCGGCTCAGATTACATGGCCCTTTGCCCGGATGACGTCGATGACTTTCTTCACATAGTGCTCGCAGGCCTCGTGGGTCTCCGCCTCCACCATGACCCGGATCACCGGTTCCGTGCCGCTCTCCCGCACCAGAATGCGGCCGGAATCCCCCAGCTCCTCTGCCACGGCGGCCACGGCGGCCTGGACGTCCGGGTCGTTCTGGGCCTCAGGCTTGCTGCGCACTTTGACGTTCTGGAGCACCTGGGGATAGATGCGCACCGGGGCAACCAACTCACTGAGGGGCATCTTTTTCTCCATCAGCACCTCCATCACCTTGATGGCGGTCAGAATGCCGTCGCCGGTGGAGGCGTACTGGCTGAAGATGATATGGCCGGACTGCTCTCCGCCGATGCGGTGACTGTTGGCCACCATGTTCTCATAGACGTACTTATCCCCCACCGCGGTCTTTTCATAGTCGATTCCCGCGGCGTCCAGCGCCTTATAGAGTCCAAAGTTGGACATAACCGTGGTGACCACGGTGTTATTGCGCAGCGTCCCCCGCTCCTTCATATACCTGGCGCACAGGTACATGATGAGATCGCCGTTGACCTCATTGCCCTGCTCGTCCACGGCAATACAGCGGTCCGCGTCGCCGTCAAAGGCGAAGCCGATGTCCAGGTGGTTGGCCAGCACAAACTGCTGCAGGGACTGGACGTGGGTGGAGCCGCAGTCCAGATTGATGTTCAGGCCGTCGGGCTCGTCGTGAATCACATAGGTCTTTGCCCCCAGGGCATTGAACACGTTCTTGGCGATCATCCAGGCGCTGCCGTTGGCGCAGTCCAGGCCGATACGCTTGCCCCGATAGGAGCGGGTGGCCAGGCTGATCAGATAGCCGATGTAGCGGTTGCGCCCGGCGGCATAGTCACAGGTCTGGCCCAGGGCGTCCCGGGTGGCATAGGGCACCTCGTCGGTCTCCCCGTCCAGATAGGCCTCTATGTCGGCGATGGTGGCCTCGTCCATTTTCTCGCCCCGGTCGTTGATCAGCTTGATGCCGTTGTCATAATAGGGATTGTGGCTGGCGGAAATCATCACGCCGCAGTCAAAGTCCTCGGTGCGGGTCACATAGGACACGCTGGGGGTGGTGGTCACATGGAGCAGAAACACGTCCGCTCCAGAGGCGGTCAGCCCGCAGCTCAGGGCGTCCTCCAGCATATAGCTGGAGCGGCGGGTGTCCTTGCCGATGACCACCCGGGCCCGTTTGCCCTGCCTTTTGCCATAATACCATCCCAGAAAACGCCCCACTTTGAAAGCGTGTTCCACGGTGAGGTCCACATTGGCCTCACCCCGGAAGCCGTCGGTTCCAAAATATCTGCCCATCGTTCAAAAGGCCTCCTTATTTGTTTCCTGTAAACACAATCATGCCCTGGCGCAGGCTCCGCTGTCCCACGGGCGGTGCGCCGAAAAGACTCCAAGCGGGCCGGAGCCAAGCGCCTGCGCAGACGCCCCGTCCCGACAGAGCCCACAGTATTGTAGCACATCCACCGGCCTTTGTCACCCTCATCCGCCTGCCTCTTTTCCCCCGTCCTTGCATCGGGGCGCCACATAGGGTAAAATGGACAAAAGAGAGAGAAAGGTTGGGAAATTTATGAGACAGATTCGAAGGGCACTGTGCCTGTTCCTCTTCTGCTGCTGTCTGCCGTCTCTGACCGGATGCGGAAAAACCTCCACCCAGGATCTGAGCGCCGTCCCCGACGCCTTTGCCGCACAGCGTTCCGTCTGCTGCACGGTTGAGTACACGGTGGGCCTGGATGCGGTCATTGACGGCGTCACATACGACGATCTGGAACAGAGCTGCACCGTGGATCTCCAGGCTGACCTGGCCGGCGGCGGCTGTCTGGTGTCGGGCCAGATGACCTCTCTGCTGGAGGAGGGAACCTCCATCGAAGTGGAGGCCTATGGCGACAGCAGCGGAAGCTACTATCGCTACAACGACACCTATCTCTATGACGAGATGGAGAACGCGTTTCTCACCCTGCTGCGCGCTCCGGCAATTCTGAACCTGTCCCAGGAATACACCGCCCAGGAGACCACCGAAATTCTGTACGGCACCCCCTGCACCGTCTACTCCGGCACGGAAATTGCCGATGACAGCCCTCAGCGATGGATTGGATTCCCCGCCGCCCAGTCCTTCTCTCTGGAGGGCAGCGTCATCGACGTGCTGTTCTGCGTCTATGAGGATTCCGGGCTGCCCGCCTGCGTCCGGTTGGATTACTCCAATCTGGAGGAGATGGGGATCGGCTTTTCCGACGAAAACGGCGGCCAATACACCCTCACCTCCCTCCGCTACGAGGTGCTGTACCAGGGATATGGCACAGAGGTTTCCATCTCTGTCCCGGAGGAATTCCGGCAGGCCGCCCTGGAAGGCAGATCCCCGGCCGACGATGCCCCCGAAAACGGGGACCAAGCCGCGGGAGAGAGCGGCCAGGACTCCTCCCACGAAGGGGCGGACTCTGAAGCGGGCACGGCGGAGGGCAATTATCTCCTCTACAGTTCAGATCACAGCTACAGCTGTGAGATCACCACGCCACAGTTTATGGCGCTGGATCAGCAGGAGGACAACGCCGTCAGCTTTTACTACTTTTTCGCTGAAAACGATATGGAACTGGTCAGCTATACCCTTTATGAGGACTACACCGGCGATGACGAGGCGGCCTATGCCGAATCCCTGCCCGATCTCTACCGGGAGATGGAGGGGATTGGCGAGGTGCACTCCGACGGCATCCAATCCCTCACTGTGGGCGCTCACGAAGTCAGCTACATCACCCTCTCCTTCTCTCTGGAACAGAATGACGCGCTGTATCAAATCATGGACATCTACTCCTGGATTGAGGCCCCCAACGGGCAGGACTGCCTGGAGGTATCCATTACCGAATACAACGGCTCCGGCGACGGACTGCTGATTGATCCGGAGACAGAATTGGAGCTGGCCTATGCCGCAGTGTTGGGCTGGCACGAAAATTGACGGTTATAAAACGGGCCCGGAGCAGTGCTCCGGGCCCGTTTTGATCGCAGGCATTTTCGTACATAATGCAAAAAAACGCCGCGGACGATAGGACGTCTGCGACAACGTGGAAGGGACGGTTAAAGTGGATATCTCCCCCGTAACGGGACAAAACCGCCGCGCAGCGGCGGACCCGAATCACAGCTCAGCGTAAGCGGTTGCGGTTTGGAACGGAGGAGGCGCGGCATGAGGGCGCTCTGACTAAAAAAGACGGAGCAAGCGATACATCGCTTGCTCCGTCGTGGCGCAGAAGGAGGGATTTGAACCCTCGAGACGCTATCAACGCCTACACGATTTCCAATCGTGCGCCTTCGACCACTCAGCCACTTCTGCATCCAAAGTGTAGTGTTCTACTACATTGCACCCCGTGAAGGCGTAACCGTCTGTGCAACGCTAGTTATTATAGCAGATTTTACGGTTTCGTCAAGGGGAATTTTTAAATTTTTTCAAGAAAACCGGCGCCCTCTTTTCTAAGAGGGCGCCGGATGGAAACACATTACTTCTTGGACAGGTACTCGTCGATGGCCGCAGCGGCTTTCTTGCCCGCGCCCATGGCCAGAATGACCGTGGCCGCACCGGTGACCGCGTCGCCGCCGGCGAACACGCCCTCCCGGGTGGTGGAGACGGTGTCCTCGCCCACCACCAGGCAGCCCTTCTTGTTGGCCTCCAGGCCGGGGGTGGTGGAGCGGATCAGCGGGTTGGGCGAAGTGCCCAAGCTCATGATCACCGTGTCCACGTCCAGCACGAAGTTGCTGCCCGGGACCTCCACAGGACGGCGGCGGCCGGATTCGTCAGGCTCACCCAGCTCCATGCGCACACACTCCATGCCCACCACATGGCCGTGCTCGTCGCCCAGGATGCGCACCGGGTTGCACAGCAGCTTGAACTCGATGCCCTCCTCCTCTGCGTGCTCAATCTCTTCCACGCGGGCGGGCATCTCCTCTCTGGAGCGGCGGTAGACAATGTAAACATTCTCGGCGCCCAGACGCTTGGCGCAGCGGCAGGCGTCCATGGCCACATTGCCGCCGCCCACCACGGCCACGGCCTTGCTCTTCAGGATGGGGGTGTCATAGTCGGGCAGATAGGCCTTCATCAGGTTGGTACGGGTCAGATACTCATTGGCGGAGAACACGCCGGCAAGGCCCTCGCCGGGAATATTCATAAACATGGGCAGCCCGGCGCCGGAGCCGATAAAAACAGCCTGATAGCCCATCTCAAAGAGCTCGTCAATGCTGAGCACCTTGCCGATGACCATGTCGGTCATGATCTCCACGCCCAAAGCCTGGAGCTTATCCACCTCGCTCTTGACGATGGCCTTGGGCAGGCGGAACTCGGGGATGCCGTAGACCAGCACGCCGCCGGCGGTGTGGAACGCCTCAAAAATGGTGACCTGATAGCCCAGCTTGGCCAGGTCGCTGGCGCAGGTCAGACCGGCAGGGCCGGAACCGACCACGGCTACCTTCTTGCCGTTGGACTCGGGCTTGACGGGCTTCTCTACCACGTTCTCCCGGTACCAGTCGGCCACGAAGCGCTCCAGGCGGCCGATGCCCACCGGCTCACCCTTGATGCCCCGGACGCACTTCTGCTCACACTGGCTCTCCTGGGGACACACACGGCCGCTGATGGCGGGCAGGGCGTTGGTGCCGTTGATGACCTCATAGGCGCCCTTGAAGTCGCCCTCGGCCACCTTGGCAATAAACTCGGGGATCTGCACATTGACGGGGCAGCCGGACACGCAGGGGCGGTGCTTGCAGTGCAGGCAGCGGGTGGCCTCGGTCATGGCCGTCTCGGCGGAGTAACCGGTGCACACTTCCAGGAAATTCTTATTGCGGACGTTGGGATCCTGCGCGGGCATGGGAGCCTTCTTGGGATCCATGTTGGGCTTTCTGACTTCTGCCATGATTCAAATCCTCCTCACTTGATCAGGTCCTGGGCCAGCTTCTCAAAGCGGCACATATGGGACATCTCTTCCTGCTCCTGATCCCGGTAAGCAGAATTGCGATTCATCAGCTCGGCAAAATCCACCTGATGGCCGTCGAACTCAGGGCCGTCCACACAGGCGAACTTGGTCTCTCCGCCCACAGTGACCCGGCAGCCGCCGCACATGCCGGTGCCGTCGATCATAATGGGGTTCAGGCTGACGATGGTCTTGACCCCATAGGGCTCGGTGGTCTTGCAGACGAATTTCATCATGGGCACGGGGCCGATGGCGATGACCTCGTCGTACTGGATGCCGCTCTCCAGCAGCTCCTGCAGCTTGACGGTGACAAAGCCCTTCTCGCCATAGCTGCCGTCATCGGTCATCATATAGAAGTTATCGCAGGCCTCGTTGAACTCCTTCTCCAGGATGACGATGTCCTTGCTGCGGAAACCCATGATGCCGTCCACTACGGCGCCGGCCTCATGCATGGCCTTGGCCACGGGATACGCAATGGCGCAGCCCACGCCGCCGCCTACCACGGCGACCCGCTTTTTGCCCTCCACATCGGTGGGCTTGCCCAGGGGGCCGACAAAGTCCTTCAGATAGTCGCCCTCATTCAGGGTGGCCAGGGCTTTGGTGGTCATGCCCACCAGCTGGAAGATAATGGTGACCGTTCCCTTCTCCCGGTCATAGCCGGCGACGGTCAGAGGCAGGCGCTCACCATATTCATCAATCCGGAGAATGATGAACTGGCCCGCCTTCACCTTTTTTGCCACAAAGGGAGCTTCAATCTCCATCAGCGTGACATTGGGGTTCAGCACTTCTTTACGAACGATTTTAAACAAAAGTCTCACTCCTGTTTTAAGGGGCCACCCAGGCAGGCTATCCCCTGTTTTCGAACAAATTCTAACACAATAAAAAGGTAATTGCAAGGAAACTGTTAATTTTTTAACATTGCAAAAAGACGTTTCTAAAAGTCCGCAATTCCCTTTTATTTTGTCCTCAAAACACCTGTTTTATCCTGAAAAACAGCGTCTCCCGTCTCAGCGTCGCATTGCCCCGCCAGTCCTGCTCCGCTGGGCCTCCGGCATCTGTCAGATGTTATATGTTGTAATACACTGCGCATATTATATCCGAAACCCTTGACACCGGAATCAGACAGGTATATTGTGGTCACATAAAACCGTCTCTCACGCTTGGGCGGATGTGGATTTTTTGCAGCGCCTGCTTTTCGCCACGCAGTTATCTGTCGGATAATTGCGTGCTTTTTTGCGGAAATCCGGACCGTCAGCGGCTGCAGCATCAAAGGAGTCTGTTATGAAAAAAGTGTTATTTGTCAACGCCTGTGTAAGGCCCCAGTCCCGCACCTTTGCATTGGCCCGGCAGGTTCTGGAAAAGCTGGGAGGCCAGATCACCGAGGTCAATCTGTGCCGCGAAAATCTCGCCCCGCTGGACTGGGCACAGCTAGAGCGGAGAAACCAGCTGCTGGCGGAGCAGGATTTTTCCGCCCCCATGTTCCGCCACGCGGTCCAATTTGCCCAGGCGGATGAGATTGTCATCGCGGCGCCCTACTGGGATCTGGCCTTTCCGGCCAGTCTGCGGGTCTATTTTGAACATGTGACCGTCACCGGCCTGACTTTCCGGTACGCTCCGGAGGGGACGCCCGTCGGCATGTGCAATGCCAAACGGCTGATCTACGTCACCACCGCGGGAGGGCCGCTGACACCGCAAAATCTCGGATATGACTATGTCAAGGCGCTGGCGACCACATTTTATGGGATACAGAATGTGCTGTACTTCAAGGCGGAAAACCTGGACATCTGGGGCGCCGATGTGGACGGCATCCTGCGGGCTGCAGCGGAAGAAATCAAAAACACCCCGCTCTGAGCCGGCGATTCGGCGCAAGACAGCCAGGGGGACGGCAGATTCTGCCGTCCCCCTTTTTCTGTATATCTCTGCAGACAATATCCAAAGTGCGCAAAACGCAGCAGGCCACCGGCGGCCTTCTCTCCGCGCACGCCCTCAGCTCTGGAGAATGCCGCTCTGCTCCACCGCAGCGACAATCCGCTGCATCCGTTCCACCGGCTCCACCAGGGCGAATCGGACATGACCCTCCCCCAGAGAGCCGAAGGCACTGCCCGGGGTACAGATCAGACCGCTGCGCTCCATCAGCTCCATGCAGAAGGCCACGGAGCTGTCATAGCCCGCCGGAATGGGGGCCCAGGCGAACATGCTGCCCTGGCTGTCGGGCACCTCCCAGCCGATGCTCCTGAACCCGCCGCAGAGGGCGTCCCGGCGCCGCTGATACTCCTCCCGGCGGCGCGCCACCCCATCTTGAGGGCCGTTCAGCGCCGCGATGGCAGCATACTGCACCGGCAGGAAAATGCCGTAGTCGATCTGCGAGCGCACCTTGCTGAAATTTTGGATGATCTCCCGGTTGCCCACCACAAAGGAAATTCTGGCTCCGGTCAAATTATAGGTCTTGGACAGGGAGTTGAACTCCACGCCCACCTCCCTGGCCCCGGGAATACTCAAAAAGCTGATCCCCTCCCGGCCGTCGTAGACAATCTCGGAATAGGCATTGTCATGGAGGATTATGATATTGTATTTTTGGGCAAAGGCCACCAGCTCCTCGTAAAAGCGTCTGGGCGCGGTGACGCAGACCGGGTTTGCGGGATAGGACACCACCATCACACGGGCCCGCCGGGCCGTCTCCTCCGGGATGGCGTTCAGGTCAGGCAGATAGCCGTTCTCCTCCAGCAGGTCATAATAGGCAATCTCCGCCCCGCAGAGCCAGGGCCCCATCTCAAAGATGGGATAGCCCGGATTGGGGCAGAGCACCAAGTCCCCGGGGTCACACAGGGGCAGCGCCACATGGGCGATGCCCTCCTGAGAGCCGTTGACCGACATGATTTCCTCCGGCTCCAGCGCCACCCCATAACGGCGCAGATACCAGTTTTGAACCGCCTCCACCAGCGCCGGGAGGTTCCCCAGGGAGTATTTATAGAGATTGGGATCTGCGCAGGCCCGGCGCATCGCCTCCATCACATGCTCATCGGGCGAAAAATCAGGGGTTCCCACCGAGAGGTTGAACACCTCGCGCCCCTGGCGGACCATCTCATTTTTGCGGTCATTGAGTACATTGAAAATGCCCGGCTGGAAGGATTCCATCCGCTTGGCAAAGTGCAGTTGCATGTCAGGTTCCTCCATTGTCTCTTCTGATTTTTCTATTATACGCCCTCATCCGCCCAATTCCAAGGGAAAAGGCACTGTTTTTATCATAAATACATAGAATGCAGGGAAGCGGCTGAGCCGCTATCCCCTCATTTAGGAGGCATTCACCGTGCAAAAATCCAAAGAAACCGCCCCCTGCCGGGACGGCAGCGGCACTCTGCCCAGCTGCGCCCCGCTCTCGGTGCCCTTTGTGCCGTTCCAGCCCACCTCCCCCAAGCGCTACAGCCGCATGGAGGCCCTGAGCGAAGGCACTCTGTTCCCCGGTCTGAACCTGCCCTTTCATCTGATGAAAAACGGACGGGAAATCCCCAGCTGTCCCCGCACGGAACTCCAGGCCCTGGCTTTTATTGTCCAGGAGCTCGGACTCTATCTGGACACCCATCCGGAGGACGGGGAGGCCTTTGCCCTGTATCAGAATTATGTCAAACTGCTGGAGCAGGGCAAAAAGACCTATGTGGAAAAGATTGGCCCCCTGGTCCAGACCGACGCCGCGTTGGACAACAGCTACACCTGGGTTTACGGGCCCTGGCCGTGGCAAAACCAGGGAAATCAGGGAAAGGAGAGCTAAGCCATGTTTACCTATCAAAAATCCTTGCAGTATCCGGTAAAAATCGCCACTCCAAATCCCCGGCTGGCTTCGGTCATCATCAGTCAGTACGGCGGGCCGGACGGAGAGCTGGGCGCCTCCATGCGCTACCTCTCTCAGCGCTATGCCATGCCCTACCCGGAGATCTCTGCGCTGCTCACCGATATCGGTACCGTGGGGGCGCAATGGCTCCGGGATTGGTCTCCCGGGCGGGGCCGAATGAGCATCCGGTCGTTTGCCCGCGCCGCCAAACAGAGCGATGGTCCGCTCCAAAGCGGGACACGCCTGCCCGCATACCCTCATACATTCCATTTCTTGACTTCGCCCCCACCCCATGATAGACTGCCTCATATAATCTGGCATATGGCACCACGGAGACAGCGCGGTCTCTAAAACACAGGGAGGGTTTTAATATGCATGTCTATGAAATCACCTTCAGCCCCACCGGCGGCACAAAGAGGGCGGCCCAACTGCTGACCCAGGCCTGGGGCGGCAACTGTTCTGAAGTGGATCTGACCGACAGCCGGAGGGCCTTTGACGACCTGGCGTTTGAGCCGGATGATCTGGCGGTCATCGCCGTCCCCTCCTATGGCGGCCGGGTGCCTGCGCTGGCCGCGGAACGGCTCCTCAGAATGCGGGGCAATGCTGCCAAGGCCGTCCTGGTGTGCGTCTACGGAAACCGGGCCTATGAAGACACCCTGGTGGAACTGCAGGACACCGCCCGTCAGGCGGGCTTCCGGCCGGTGGCCGGGGTGGCCGCTGTGGCGGAGCACTCCATCGCCCGTCAGTATGCCTCCGGCCGGCCGGACGAGCAGGACCGGAAGATCCTCCAGCGCTTTGCCGGGCAGATTCAGGCCAAGCTCTCCCGGGGAGATGGGACAGACCCCGCGCTCCCGGGAAATCGCCCTTATAAGACCTGGGGCGGCAGCGCAGCGGTACCGGCTCCCACCGAGGGCTGCACAAACTGCCAAACCTGCGCAAAGCTGTGTCCGACCCAGGCCATTGACCCGGAGGCGCCGGACAAGACCGACGTGCACAAGTGCATCTCCTGCATGCGGTGTGTGGCCGTATGTCCCCACAAGGCCAGAACGGTGGGTGCGGACATGCTGCAAAAGGTCAGTCTAATGCTGGAAAAGGTCTGCTCTGTCCGGAAGGAACCGGAGCTGTACCTCTGAGGCAGCTCCCAGACCGTTTTCACGGCAAACAGCCGGACAGCTTTGCAGCTGTCCGGCTGTTTTGATCTGTTCCGCACACTCTTGCCCCTCTCCTTCCGGGGCTGCCGCCGGAGCACAGAACATGCCCCGCCGCCGTCACATCGGCCCGGGTGCTTCCTACAGAGGGATCAGGCGGAAACGCCTTTCAATCCCGCAGGGTTCCCTGCTCTTCCCGCTTTCCCGCCGCCTTGTCCTGCAACGCAAAGGTCCAGCAGGCAGAGAGGTGTTTCAGCCGCACCTCCAAGCGCCGGCCGGGAAATGCGGTGATGTGATCCAGCAGCCTGCCGCAGAGCCGGTCCGGCGCGCCCTGGCCCCGGAGCATTTCCTCGATTCTGTCGCAAAGCGACTGCTCCCGTAACCCTTCATTTCCCACTGTGCACACCTGCTGCTCCGCCTCGGCGATCTGTCCGTCCAGCGCGGAGAGGCGGCAATCGTAGCTTTCGTTCATCAGTCTCATGTCCGCCTCCGAGATGCTCCCGGCAAAAAAAGCGTCCAGCACGGCCCTTTTTCGCCCCTCCACCTCCCGCCGCTCCTGCCGCAGTCCCTCAACGCCGAGGCGGTGTTTTTCCTCCCCCGCCTGCAGCACCGGCAGCGCGGCACGACAAATCTCCCGGGCCAGGGCCGCCCGATCCAGCTCCAGCATGCCAAACGCCCGGCGCACCAGCTCTATGCCCGCCTCATCCCGAAGCTGGTATCCCACATCGCAGCCGGACCAATGCCCAGACGGATCCTGACAGCGCTTTCCCTGGACTGCGGCGGTGGCGCACCGCCAGACCCGGTAGCGGCTGCGGTCCCCGCGCTGGCGGCTGCGGGATACAAAACTCCGGCCGCAGGCGCCGCACCGGATCTTTCCGGAGAGGGGATAACGGCTGCCGTGGCCGCCGGTACAGCGGCCGTCAATATCCCGACGGGCCAGCTCCCGCTGGGCGGCCTCCCACACCTCCCGGCTGACGATGGGTTCATGGTGGTCGGAGAGACAGATGAAGGCCTCCTCCCCGTGATTGTACTGCTTCCGGTGGGTCAGGTAGTCCGGAGTAATGGTCTTTTTCTGCTTGAGATCGCCGCAGTATTTCTCATTGCGGAGGATCTTCAGTACCACGGTGCTGCGCCATTCGCAGCTGCCGGTAAAGGTCTTGTGTCCCGCCTCCCTCAGTTCCCGGGCGATCACCGTGGTTCCCTTTCCCTCATAGACGCATTTGTGGAAAATCAGCCGGACAAGCTCCGCCCCGGCGGGATTCACCGTCAACTTCCCGTTTTGCACATCATAACCCAACAGGGAGCGGCCGAAGACCACTCCCTGTTCCATGCGCCGGGTCTGCCCCCACTTCACCCGCTCTGAGGTTCTGCGGCTCTCCTCCTGAGCGATGCTGCCCAGGATAGACAGCCGCAGCTCCGCATCCGGCTCCTGGGTGTCAATGCCGTCATTTACAAACCGCACCCCGACCCCCATGGCCCGGAGCAAACGGGTGTATGAAATGGTGTCCAGAATGTTGCGGGAAAACCGGCTCACCTCTTTGGTGAGGATCAGGTCAAACAGATGGCGCTCTGCATCCCGGATCATCTGGTGGAAGGCCGTCCGCCTGGCGGTGCTGGTGCCGGTGATGCCCTCATCGGCATAGATGCGGTAAAGCGTCCAGCCGGGCTGGGCACAGATGTAGTCCCGGAAATAGCGCCGCTGGCTCTCAAAGGAGTTGGCCTGATCCTCCCGGTCGGTGGAGACGCGGCAATAGGCCGCAATTTTCATAGGCAAATCCCCCTCCTCTGCCCGTCTCTGTGCCGTTTCTATGTAAAGCGCTCGTCCGGTCCTATTGCGCTGAGACAGCCCTCCATGCCGGGAGGGCTGTCCGGCTGACCCGCCGCGTCTCGCACCTGTTTCTCCAGCGCGTCCAGGCACCGGCGGCATTGCTCCTCGTCCAGCACACCCTGATCCTGAAGCTCCAGCACCACCGCCTGTCTCAACAGCCGGCAAAACTCCGGCGCTGTCTCAGGGCCCGCCGCAACAGATCCCTCCACATGCAAAAAGGCCGGCATATACCCCATCCCGCTCATCTCCCTCCAGGACAGTATATGAGCGTGCCGGCACACGGTTGCCCTCTCCGGCTAAAAAAACGGCCGCCGCCCCGTACTCGGGCGGCGGCCGGCATACTATGCACTGTTTTCAAGGACGCAGACCGGTTTGGGGCGCGTCTCCCCTTATACCGCAGTCACACTGACCACGCCGCACCGCCACAGCAGCAGCACAAACAGGCCGAAGGCAATGCGGTAGACGGCAAATACAGTCATAGGTTTCTTCTGCAGGAAGGCAATAAACTTTTTCACCACAATCAGGGCCACCACAAAGCTGACCACAAAACCAATGACCAGGCTGGTCATCTCCACCGAACTCATGGAGCCGAAGCCTCCCAGCTGAATCAACTTGAGGGCGCTCATACCGACCATGACCGGGATAGCCAGGAAGAACGAGAACTCCGCACTGGCCGCGGTGGACAGCCCGGCGAACCAGCCGCCGATGATGGTGGAGGCGCTGCGGCTCATCCCCGGAATAATGGACAGGCACTGAAAGCAGCCGATGATCAGCGCCTGCCGGGTGGATACATTGAGCCATTTGCCGGACTGGAGCGGAGTGCTGCTCCGGCGGCAGAATTTTTCCGCCAGAATCATGGCCACGCCGCCCAGCACCAACACGACAGAGACACTGACCGCGTTGAACAGATAGGCATCCGCCAGATCTCCCAGCAGCATCACCCCGATAAATCCCGGAATACAGGCGATGGCCAGGGTGATCCAAAACCGCAATCCGGTCTCCGCATAGGGTCGGACCCAGCGGCCGTTTTTGCCCCGGGCCGGGAACAAATTCTGCAGCGTCGCCAGGATTTTCTTGCGGTACAGCACAATGACCGCCAGGATCGCGCCCAGCTGGATCACATAGGAATAGGTGTTGATGTACTGTTCAGAGGCTTGAAACCCCAGCAAATCTTCAAATACAATCAGATGTCCCGTGGAGGAGATGGGCAGAAACTCTGTAACGCCCTCCACAATCCCCAGCACGAAGGATTTCAGACAAAACAACAGGTCTTCCATGGGAACCACTCCTTTGCTTGCTCGGATGTAATAGGATACCACAAACCGTTCCAACCTTCAAGAAAAAAACTATGTCCCACAGCAGCCTGCTTATGAATTTTTCTCTGCCTGTCCCTGATCGGCACACGCAATCAAATCCCCCTGCAGCCGGATTTTTGACCCCGATTGGTCTGACTTATTCTATGCACCCTCGATAAATCACAGATGGGTCGCCGGAATGTCGGGGCACGGTTGTCGCAGCGCCCCGCGCGACAGCCCCTCTGGGGTTCCCTGGACGCCAGAGGAGTGCTCCGTTTCACCGCAGGCAGACGGCCTCATTGTGACTGCGATCCAGGGACAGAAGAGCTGGGCCATCTGGAGATGGTGGCGGCGATTGTGCACCAGCTGACCCGAAATCTGAGCGCAAAGGAAATCGAGAATTCTCCTTTGGCCCCCTACTTTGTGGATCATACCACTGGGATCTATCCCACCGCCGCCAGCGGCTTCCCCTGGAGCGCCGCCGGCATTCAGTCCACCGGCGACCCCATCGCCGACCTGACGGAGGATCTGGCCGCAGAGCAGAAGGCCCGGCTTACCTATGACAATATCCTGCGCCTTTCCGACGATCCGGATGTCAACGACGCCATCCGCTTTCTCCGGGAGCGGGAAATCGTCCACTTCCAGCGCTTCGGCGAGGCCCTGGAGCTGGCCCGCCGCCGCATGAACGAGAAAAACATCTATCTCTTCAACCCGGGATTCGACCAGAAGTAACCATCGCCGCAAAAAGCCGCCGGAACCGTGCTGTAAAGCACCGTTCCGGCGGCTGCTCGTCCCCGGCTCTTTCCCCCTATGCGGACCATCTGGCGTGCCCTTCCCTACCGGCGCGCTCCGGCCAGCCCCAGCGGTGGAAAAATGATATATTGAAAGCAGAACACCCCGGCTGCGGACCGATTGGGCCCGCAGCCGGGGTGTCTAGTCAGGAATCCGGAGCCAGTCCGCCGGACCTGCTGCCATATCGCCGGAAATCACAGTTCAAAGTCACAGTACTCATAGGCGTTGATTACCGTGGTGTTCCCTCGGGCGGTTCTCTGGGGGATTTCCCGTCCATAGCTGCGATGGATATGCCCGTGGACAAAATAACTGGGGTGATACCGGTCCAGCAGCGTGCCGAAGCACTCAAACCCCCGGTGGGCCAGGGTGTCAAAATCATTCAGCCCAAAGGCCGGGGCGTGGGTCAGCAGGATATCAAACCCCTTATTCCGCCACAGGGCCAGTCGGAGCCGGCGCACCCGGGCGGCCATCTGCCGCTCGGTATACATATGCACCCCCTTGGGATGATAGCGGTAAGAGCCGCCCAACCCCAGAATGCGCACCCCCTGATGGACATAGATCTTGTCCTCAATACAGATACAGCCTTCCGGCGGCCGCTGATCCAACCGGTCGTCGTGATTGCCGAATACATACAACACAGGACAGCGGGCCATGGTGACCAGAAATTCCAGGTACTCCCGGCGCAGGTCGCCGCAGGACAGGATCAAATCAAATTCACTGAGCCTGCCCGGGGTATAGTAATCGTAAAAGTATTTCGCCTCATGGTCGGCAACTGCCAAAATTTTCAATGAGCTTTCTCCATTTCCCGATACCGGGTTCTGTCCCCCGGGCATGCCCGCGGGAGTTGTATCTATCTGTCTTCGGTGACCCGCTCCACACCCACGATGTCCACAGTGGCCTTGCCCTCGTCGCTCAGCTGCTCGTAGGTTGGAATCGTCCCCACCACATTGTGCACCAGCCAGTCCATACTGATGATCTGCTCCAGGCTCAAAAAGTGGCCCTCGCCGTCGATGACAGTCCCCTCCTGGGTGGTGAGAGGCCCCCGGAAGGGGTGGCAGATCCCGGCGCAGATGGCCTGCTCCAGCAGTTCTGAGAGCTTGCGGGTGCTGTCCGGAAGTTTGGAGGAACAGAGCACCTCCACAACGCCGGAGGACATGCCCCAGTAGTAATTCAGCGCCTTGCCGCTCTCCTCATTTTCGCTGCGGTAAGTGCGGTTCAGAATACTGCGGATGATGGTCTCATAGTAGACCCCCCACTGCCACAGGGGCATGGCCAGCACATCCTTGTGCCCACTGTCCAGACGGTACAGCCCGAAGCTGCTCCGGGATCCCTCCAGCAGCCTGGCCGCATCCTGGGAGGAAATCAGGTCGATCCCCCGGTCTGTCAGCCGCCGGACCGCCTCCTCCGTCCCCACCACGGAGGACCACTCCAGGTAGACCCGGGCCCGGGGATTGACCATCTGCAGCCCCAGCGCAAAGGCGTTGATCCCCGCGATCTGCCCAAAGATGGGATAGTCGCAGATATAGCCCACCTGTCCGTCCCGGGCCATCGTACCGGCGATGGCGCCAATGATAAACTTCGCCTCATACATTCTGGCATAGTAGGTGCGGATATAGCGATGGGACTGATTGAGGGAGCAGTTCAGGATATTGACCTCAGGATGCTCCACCGCGGAGCGCAGGCTGGCGGGCAGCAGCTGAGGAGAGGTGGTGAATATGGTGGTATTTCCGTCGGCAATCGCCCGCTCAATCACCTCCAGCGGGTCGCCGTCCAGGGCCTGTTCATAGGCGGTGGTGACAATTTTCCCCTCAAAAACCCGCTGGACGTGGAGCCGCCCCAGCTCATGGGCATAGGTCCAGCCGGAGAGGGTGGGGTTTTTGTCGTGGATAAAGGCCACCTTCAGCGCCCGGCTCTCCCCGCCGGAGCGCATCAGCGCAAACAGCCCTCTCTTCTTTGCCTCCTCCGGCGTCAGCTTGACGTCGATGGGCTCCTCCTCCTGCTGAAGCGTAATCTCCTCCCAGACCTTGGAGATAGACCGCTTCATCTCCGCCGGGGACTGCAGCCGCAGCTCCTGATAGCCATAGACCTTCATATAGGCCAGCATGGCGTCCCCCACGGTAGTTGCCAGCTTTCCGCCGCCCAGGGCCGCATACGCCTGCCGGAAGTAATAATAGGTGGTGATAAAACGGCTGCGCTCCTCCGGGCTCCACACCTCGTCGGGCTCTTTGCCCATCAGCCGCTGGAGTTCGGCATAGCCGCCGGGTTTGGTAAACTCCAGAAAATTAATCTGGCTGCACTTGTAAAAGTCCACAAACTCATAGTACAGCTCCACATCCGGATCTCCATTGCGCGGGGGCAAAATCCGCCTGACCTCGGCGGCAACGGTGATGGCGCCGAAAAACTTCAGCACACTCACCCGCTTGTTGCCCTCCTCCACATAAAAGCGGTTCCTATACTCGTAGACCTTCACCGGGTCCCGGATCCCCTCCTGAAGGTGGGCTGAGCAGAGGTCGCTCCATTTCGCGGCAAACTCCGAGGTCTCCTCCAACAGCGGCATGTAGTTGCGGGCAAATGAAGTGGTGCGGCCCGCCGATTTGGTGCCGACAATGAACTCTGCCGGCACCTGAATCAGGCCCAGGGATTCACAGGAGGTATAAAGCTCTCCGGGCACCAGTTCATCCAGCACCGGCAGATAGGGACTCTCTCCCCGGCTCTGGCAGGCCCGGTACTCTTTCTGCCCCAGCCGCAGGGCCTCCCTGTAATGCTGATCCGACATTCTGTCCCCTCCCGACACGCTGTTTCCGCTCCGACATCACATGATAAGCTGAACACACCATAAACAATTTTGTTCCGGTTGTCAAGGGCGGAAACGGATGACCGCCGGAGCTGACGCTCCGGCGGTCAAAGGCAAGCTATTTCACTCTCTCCAACCTGTCGCTCAACTCGACGAGAGGCTGCTCAGGGGATTACTTCCCGCCCGCACGGCGCTTATGCACCGTAACCAGGACAATCAGGGCCGCGGCCGCCAGGATCGCGATGCCGCCAGCCACGAGGGGCATGGTATAATCGCCGGTCTTGGGTGCAGTGGTGGTGGGACTGGTGGTGTCCTTGCCGGTGTCGGTGCCGGAGCCCTGCCCATCTCCAGTGCCGGGCTTTTGATCCCCGCCGGTGCCGGGCTTTTGATCCCCGCCGGTGCCGGGCTTTTGGTCCTCACCGTCGCCGGGCTTCGGATCCTCGCCGTCGCCGGGATCCTCAGTGCCGCCCACGGGAGTGGCGGTCAGCTCCTGCACCGCGCCGTCCTTGACATAGAGGGCGGTGATAAAGGCATAGTCATCGTCGCCAGCGGGGTCATGGCCGCCGCCGGAGAAGGAACTCAGGTTGTCGCTGGTGCCGTACATCAGACGGTCCACGGTGTACTCAGCAGCGCCTTCCGTGCCGGGAGCCACAACCACGCCGTCCTTGACCGCCAGGGTCAGCTTCTGATCGGGGGTGTACCAGGTCTCATCGCCAGTGCCGCCGCCAGGGCCGCCGGGGCCACCAGGACCGCCAGGACCGCCGGGACCACCGGGGCCGCCAGGACCACCGGGGCCGCCAGGACCGCCGGGGCCGCCAGGACCGCCGGAGCCGCCTTCGCCGCCCTCACCGGGGTTAGCCTCGGAGCTGTCCTTCACATAAATGACGTTGTCTACTTGATAGCCATCCAGCACGCCGTCGTTGTCGGTATCCACATTGCAGACATAGGTAGCCGCAGGAGCAGCAGCGGACGCATCAACGGTCACGCTCACAGGCTGGACGGTCTGACCGGCGCTCTCCTGGGCGATCTGTTCATCGGTCTCGCCCTCGGTGGACACATCAGTCTCACCCTCGGTGGGAACGTCAGCCTCGCCCTCGGTGGGAACGTCAGCCTCGCCCTCGGTGGGGACGTCAGCTTCGCCCTCGGTGGGGACGTCAGCTTCGCCCTCGGTGGGGACGTCGGCCTCGCCCTCAGTGGGAACGTCGGTCCCGTCCTCGGCGGGCACCTCAGGCGCCGCAGTCTCAACCTCCACAGGGGTCAGGTCAATCACCTGCTCGTCCAGGGTCAGGGTGCCGCCCACGCGCAGAATGACAGGGTCTTCCGCGCCGGCTGCTGCCACGATGCCGGTGGAAGCGGCGGTGACGTTGTTCACAATGCCGTCGCCGGTGACAGTCCAGACAGAACCGTCGGCCACGTTGACGTCGATGGTGTTGAAGGTGTTGCTCTGGATCTTGTTGGCCACCTGACCGATGTCATAGTACTGGCCAATGGGGAAGCTGGTGTTCTGATACGCAGTCCAGCCGTCGGAGGCCTTCTGGCCGGCGGGGGCAGCGGCCACCGCATCGGAGCCTTCCTTGGTGACATGGATGGCGGCGGTGGAGGAGATCTGGCCCTCCAGGGTGGCGCCGTTCTCCAGGTTGATGGTCATGGCAATGGGAGACTGTGCGCCATTTTTATTGGAGGCCCAGCCGGTGGCGTTGAAGATATCGCCGGTCAGATGGACGCCGTCCAGGTTATAGACGCCGGTCTCGGTGCCGGCAGCGCCAGCGCTCTCCGTGGGCCAGCCGGGATACTCCTCATGGGTGGTATAGAAGGAGAAGGTGTCCATATCCATGCCGGTGGTGGTGTCGTCATTGTCCATGGCCTGGATCAGGATGCCGTTGCCCGGGTTCAGCTGGGCGTCGGAGGTGATATTGGCCACCACGCTGCTGCCGGTCTTATGGAGGATGGAGGTATAGCCGGAGTTGACCACAGTGCCGCGCTCCAGCGTCAGCTCATTGGCGGGCAGGCCGGAGTTCTGGTGGATCATAAAGCCGAAGGTATCGGAGTTGATGGTGGTGCTCTTGCTCTCCTCCGGGATATAGGTCCGCAGCACATTGCCGTTGGCGTCCACCAACTCAATGGGAACGCCCGCCTCGGTGGAGGTGTAGGTGGCATAGCCGCCGGTCAGGATGTTGGCATAGGTGCCCACAGTCATATCCACGCCGTAGAAGCGCTCGTCGGCCTGGCCAATGGTGTAGGTGCCGTAGCCGGAGCGGCTGGTATAGGGATTGGCCGTGGCGCCGGTGGTGCCGTGGTCCGTGGTGAAGGTGCCGTCCGCCTGGAGGGGGTAGTCGGCGCCGGTCAGGGTCATCTTGGAGTTGACCACGTTGAGCTGCATGTTCTCGCCGGAGTCGGTGGACAGGATGGCCCACTGGGCGGAGCTCACATCGGAGTCAATCACGGTGGTGGAGGAATCGGTGCCCATCAGGTTGGTGGCACGGGAGGTGCCCATGATGCCGAGAATCCAGGGGGGCGCCACCATGGTGGCCTGATCCGGGGAGTTCCGGTAGCCCTCATACAGGGTTCCGCCGTCGGAATGAAGGGTGGAGTTGTCGATAATGACATCCGCCCCGTCGTCGGCAAACAGGGCCAGGTTGGCCACACCGGAGACGTTTACATCGGAATTTTGAATGGTGAGCAGACTGTCTCCATAGGCGGCGATGGCCGCGCCCAGACCGGAGAAGTCACAGGTGGTGGAGCCGTCGCCATCGGAGTCGATGGAGATGTAGGCGTCGTCAATGGTGTAGTCGGAATCCCGCACAATGATCGGGTTAAACCCCTCCCAGGTGGATTCAATGTGCAGGCCGGTGGCGCTGGTGTCGGTGACCTTCGCCCCCATGTTGATGGCGTCGGAGATCAGCACAGAGTCGCCCCCCGCCGCGTTTGCCGTCATGACCAGGCTGAACGCCATGGCCAGAGCAAGCGTCAATGACAGCAGCTTGCTCAGTCTCTTCTTTCTCATTCCCTTACCTTCCTTTCAAGAGTAGGGCCGCGTACAGAATCATTCATTTCCTGTACGAAGGGAATTTTACTATTATTTTACTGTGCAGTCAACTTGTTTTTGTATAACATGCCCAAATTATATTTCAGTTTCGTTTCAGTTTTCTGGAAGAAGCATCCACATATGTTTTCCATTATTTTCTGGTTGAAAAAGCTGCAGCCCCTGGGCGGCACCAGGTACCGGCCAAAGGCTGCAGAGAAAAAATATTTATAATGAGAAATTTTACGCTGTCGCATTTGGAAGAAAAAGGGCGTTATAATTATTTTTCCCGGCCTCCGTCTCTCCGCCATAGACCGCCTTCAGCCGCTCCAAAATCACCTCGTCTGCGGGACAGAAGGTGTACCCGCCAATCTCTTCCACTATGATCCAGCGCAGATCGTTGTGCTCCAGCCTGCGGGGTGTCCCGGCGGCGATCTCCGCATGGAACAGCGTCAAATGGACCGTCAGATCCGGATAGACGTGTTCCACCTCCATGAAAACCGACCCGGGGCGCACCACAATGTCCAGCTCCTCCCGGCACTCCCGAATCAGAGCCTCCTCCGGCGTCTCCCCCGGCTCCACTTTGCCGCCCACGAATTCCCACAGCAGCCCCCGGGCTTTGTGGGCCGGGCGCTGGCAGATCAAAAAGCGGCCGTTCCCGTCCCAGAGCAGCGCCGCTACCACTTCTGTCAATGAGATTCTCCCCTCTCCAACTCAGTCCAGTTTCCAATAGGTGCAGGAATCGGGGGCCAGCTCCGCTCCCCCGTGGAAGCTGGTCTGTTCCCCTGTCATCAGGTTGTACCCGGAAGCCGTCCCCAGCTCAAAGGGGACAAAGGCGCTCCGGCTGTCGGCGTTGACGGCCACCAAAACGCGCTCCCTCTCGTCCCGGCGCTCGAATACCAACTGCTTGGGCTGGATCTGAATATTATGGTAACCGCCGTGACACAGGGCGGAACAGCCCCGGTGGAGCCGGGCCAGCTTTGAAATCCATCCGGTCAGATCGTTCCACTCCGGCCGCTCCAGGGCGGGGCGCAGGGCCGGGTCTCCGTCCCGCTTGTCCCCCTGGAGCCCCCACTCGCTGCCGTAGTAGAGGCAGGGCACCCCGGGCATGGCAAAGAGCAGGCCGTAGAGGGCCTGAAGCTGGTGTTCATCCTGGAGCTGGGTGGCGATGCGGCTCACGTCGTGGTTGTCGGCAAAGCAGAGCAGGTGCTTTCCGGTATAGAGGCACCACTGCTCCGAGCCGAACTGGCGGTTCAGGCTGTAGGCAATCTCGTGCATGTTGGCGCTGTTGAAACTGGAGTAGAGGCCCTTGTAGCACTCATAGTTGGTGACGCTGTGGCAGGCGTCAGGGTTCATCCAGCGGTTATAGTCCCCGTGCAGGGTCTCCCCCACCAGCACAAAATCCGGCTTCAGCCCCTCAGTGAACCGGCGCAGCTGCCGCAAAAACGCCTCATCCAGGCTGTAGGCCACGTCTAACCGCAGCCCATCGATGCCGTAGTCGGCCACCCAACCCCGGATGGCGTCAAAAATATGGTTCACCACATCCGGATTGTGCAAATTCAGCTTGACCAGCTCCTGACAGCCCTCCCAGCACTCATACCAGAAGCCGTCGTGATAGCCGGTGTCCCCGTCAAAGGACAGGTGGAACCAATCCCGGTAGGGGCTGTCCCATCTGCGCCGCCGTACGTCCTCAAAGGCCCAGAATCCCCGGCCCACATGGTGGAACACTCCATCAAAGAGCACCCGAATGCCCGCGGCGTGGAGGGCGGTGCAGACCTGCCTCAAATCCTCCCTGTTCCCGAGGCGGCAGTCCACCCGGTTGAAGTCCCGGGTGTCGTAGCCGTGGGCGTCGCTCTCAAAGAGGGGGTTGAAGAGCACGCAGTCCGCCCCCAGCCGTTTGATATGCTCCACCCAGTCCAGCACCCGGAGAATCCGATGCGCCTCCACCCCATCGTTCTGCAGGGGCGCGCCGCACAGCCCCAGGGGATAAATCTGATAGATCACCGCGTCCTCAAACCACATAGGAACTGCTCCTCTCTTCTTTTCAAATCCTCATAAATATACAGCTATTTCCCCAAAGAATCAAGCCGCACGTTTCTCCATCACCGGAACAAGACGGGGATAATGCAAACAAATCCTGAAATTTCCCTCTCCCCAAGCAGGCGGAAAGCTGTTATAATAGTTTGCTATCTCATGTTCCCTATGAGAATCACCTCTCAATTGATATAGAAAAGAGGGACATCGCAATTTGACTCAGACAAACAAACCGTTGACCCGGCTGAGGATGATCCTGGACTTTCTGAAGGGCGCCAAGGGCTTCTTTCTGCTGGGAATTCTGTTCGCCTGCCTGTCCACTCTGGCGGAGATGCTCCGGCCCAAGGTCATTGAATTCACCGTGGACGGCATCCTGGGCGACCAGTCCTTTGTGCTGCCCGGGCCGCTCCAGCTCTGGGTGGACCGGCTGGGCGGCACTGCGGCGCTGTTAAACATGCTCTGGCTGCCCGCCCTGGCGGTGGTGGTCTGCTCCCTTCTGGCCGCCGGACTGCGGTATTTCTATCAGATGTTTACCGTCAAAGGCAGCGAGACCTTTGTCAAGTCCATGCGGGACAAGCTGTTCGGCCACATTCAGCATCTGAGCTGCCAGTGGCACAGCACCCATCAGACCGGCGACATCATCCAGCGGTGCACCACCGACGTGGAGATGGTCAAGACCTTCCTGTCCGACCAGCTGGTCACCCTGTTGAGCATGGTCATCACCATCGTGCTCTCCCTGGTCTTTCTGTTCCGCATCAGCCTGGCGCTGGGGCTGATCTCCTTTGCCAGCATGCCCATTCTGATCGGCTACTCTTTCTGGTTCCATCAGAAGATCGGCTCCTCCTTTCTGGAGTGCGACGAGGAAGAGGGTGCTCTGTCCACCATTGCCCAGGAAAACCTGACCGGCGTGCGGGTGGTCCGGGCCTTTGGCCGCGAGCGGCGGGAACAGCAGCGCTTTGCCCAACAAAATGATGTGGTCACCGGAAAGTGGATCCACCTGGGGAAATACCTGTGCACCTATTGGTTCTGCGGCGACTTCCTGACCGGCGCCACCATGCTCGCCCTGCTGTGCTGGGGCTGTGTGCTCTGTGTCCAGGGCAATCTGACCGTGGGCGGGCTGCTGGCCGCCGCCTCCTATCTCACCATGCAGGTGCGCCCGGTGCGGGGCATGGGCCGGGTGCTCAGCGAGATGAGCAAGGCCGGGGTCTCCATGCAGCGGCTGCTGGCCATCATGTCCGCCCCGGTAGAGGAGGACGCCCCCGGGGCCGACACCCCGGCGATGGACGGGGACGTGGTCTTTGAGCATGTGAGCTACGCCTACCCCGGCCACCCGGAACTGCTCCACGACATCAGCTTCACCATCCCCGCCGGCACCACCCTGGGCATTCTGGGGGGCACCGGCAGCGGCAAGAGCACCCTGGCCCACCTGCTCTCCCGGCTCTACCCGCTGCCCCCGGAAGAGGGCAGAATTACCGTAGGCGGCCGGGACATCCAGGGGATGCAGGCCCAGTGGGTGCGCAAGAATGTGGGCTTCGTGCTCCAGGAACCCTTCCTGTTCTCCCGGAGCATCGCTGAAAACATCGCCATCACCCGCTCCCAAACCGACATGGAGGAGGTGCGCCGGGCGGCCAGGGCGGCCTGTTTGGAGCACGCCGTGGACGAATTCCCCAGCGGCTTTGACACCTTTGTGGGAGAACGGGGCGTCACCCTCTCCGGGGGCCAGAAGCAGCGGGCGGCCATCGCTCGCACCCTGACCCTGCAGGCCCCCATCCTGGTGTTTGATGACTCCCTGTCCGCCGTGGACGCAGAGACCGACGCGGCCATCCGCGCCAACCTGAAGCAGTACATGGGCCGCGCTACCGTCATCCTGATCAGCCACCGGATCACCACCCTGCGCTCGGCAGATCAGATCCTGGTGCTGGAGAACGGCCGCATCACCCAGCGGGGCACCCATGAAGAGCTCTCCAGTCAGGAGGGACTCTACCGTACCATCTGCCAGATCCAGGAGGGAAAGGAGGAGCGCGGCGATGGCCAATCCGAATAAGCGCAAAGGGGGCCAGGAGCGCCCCGTCCGTCTCAAGTGGTTCGGCATTCCGGCCATGCTCCCCTTTATCAAGCCCCACAGGCGGCTGCTCATCATTATCGTGGTGACCATGGCCCTGAGCAGCGCGGCAGACGCGGTCTATCCACTGTTCCAAAACTACGCCATCAATCAGTACATCGGACAGGGGGCGCTGGACACCCTGCCGGTATTTGTGGCCCTCTATCTGGCGCTGCTGCTCTTTCAGGGGCTGATCAACGCCTGGGGCGGCTATGCCGCCAACACTGCCGAGGTCCGGGTGGACCAGGAGGTGCGCCAGGCCTGTTTTGACCACGTTCAGACCCTCTCTTTCAGCTACTTCAACCAGAACAGCGTGGGCTACATTCACTCCCGGATCATCTCCGACCCCAACCGGATCGGCCAGATTGTCAGCTGGGGGCTGATGGATGTGATCGTGTGCCTGGTCTACATCATCTGCATTTTCGCCGTCATGTTCCTGCTCAACCCCATGCTGGGGCTGATGCTGCTGTGCGTTGTGCCGGTCATCGTGGCGGTGACCATCTTCTTTCAGCGCCATCTGACCGCCGCCAACCGCAAGGTGCGGGAGTGGAACAGCATCATCACCGGCAACTTCAACGAGGGCATCACCGGGGCCAAGACCATCAAATCCCTGGTGGTGGAGGACAAGATGCAGCACGACTTCCAGGCCGACACCCAGTCCATGCGCCTGGCCGCCGTCCGGGCGGGCTGGTTCCGGGCCCTGTTCCAGTCCAGCATCATTTTCCTGTCCAGCATCGCCCTGGCCCTGGTGCTGTGGCGGGGCGGGCTGCTCACCCGCCAGGGGCTGATGCTGGTGGGCAACCTGGCCGTGTTCATGAACTACGCCACCTCCATCACCAGCTATGTCCAGGATCTGGTGGGCACCATCGCCAACCTGATTAACTCCCAGGTCAACATTGAGCGCATCGACCGTCTGCTCCACACCCAGTCCGATGTGGTGGACACCCCCGAGGTCATCCAGCGCTACGGCGACGCCTTTCATCCCAAGCAGGAGAACTGGGAGGAACTGCGGGGCGAGGTGGAGTTCCGCGACGTCACCTTCCGCTATCCCGACGGGGAGGAAAATGTGCTGGAGCACTTCAATCTGAAGGTACCCCAGGGCTCCATGGTGGCCATTGTGGGGGAGACCGGCGCGGGCAAGTCCACCCTGGTCAACCTGGTATGCCGGTTCTACGAGCCCACCGCCGGCCAGGTGCTCATCGACGGCCGGGACGCCCGGGAGCGCAGCCAGCTGTGGCTGCACAGCCACATCGGCTATGTGCTCCAGACCCCCCATCTGTTCAGCGGCACCGTGCTGGAAAACCTGCGCTACGGCAACCCCAACGCCACCATGGAGGAAATCCAGGCCGCGGTGTGCCGGGTCAGCGCCGACAAAGTCATTGAACGGATGGAGCAGGGCTATGACAGCCAGGTGGGCGAAGGGGGCGATCTGCTCTCCACCGGGGAAAAGCAGCTGCTCAGCTTTGCCCGGGCCCTGCTGGCCGACCCCCGCATTCTGGTGCTGGACGAGGCCACCAGCAGCGTGGACACCCTGACGGAGAAGGCCATTCAGGAGGCCATCGGCACCGTGACCCAGGGGCGCACCAGCTTTGTCATCGCCCACCGGCTCTCCACTGTCCGGGACGCGGACGTCATTCTGGTCATGCGGGACGGAAAGGTGGTGGAGCGGGGCAGCCACCGGGATCTGCTGGCCGCCCACGGCTACTATTACCGCCTGTACACCCAGCAGTTTGTCCAGGAGTCCTCCGACGCAGCTATGAAGCGCAGCGCCGATGGGGCAGATTTTAACCCGGAGGCCTCTATTTCATAACCAGACTACACGCCGGATCAGGGCGCGCCGCAGAAAAAGCGGCGTGCCCCCTTACCGCTGTGCCTCCGCGGCAAGGGGGCACCATGGCCGGGCCACACTTTTCAATCAAAATAATTCACAAACTGTTTAGGACTGATCCCCAAACATCTGGTATACTTTTCATAGGAATCAATGTAGAAAGAAACCAAACAGAGCGGAGGAATTGCTGTGGGCGCCTTTGTAGAATTCCAGGATGTGACAAAAATCTATCATTCCGGCGACGTGGAAGTCAAGGCTCTGTCCAACGTCAGCTTTGAGATTGAGCAGGGGGAGTTCTGTGTCATCGTCGGCGAGTCCGGCGCAGGCAAGACCACCCTGCTCAATATCTTGGGGGGCATGGACACCCTGACCAGCGGAACCGTGAACATGGACGGAGTGGAGATCAGCGCCTTTAACCGCACCCAGCTGGAAAACTACCGCCGGTTCGACATCGGCTTTGTCTTTCAGTTTTACAACCTGATCCCCAACCTGACGGCGCTGGAAAACGTGGAGATTGCCGCCCAGCTCTGCCCCGACCACCTCCCGGCCCAGCAGGTGCTGGAGGCGGTGGGCCTGGGCCACCGAATGGACAACTTCCCCTCCCAGCTCTCCGGCGGCGAGCAGCAGCGGGTGTCCATCGCCCGCGCTCTGGCCAAGCATCCCAAGCTGCTGCTGTGTGACGAGCCCACCGGCGCCCTGGACTACGAGACGGGCAAATCCATCCTGAAACTGCTGCAGGACACCTGCCGGAAGGACGGCATGACGGTGGTTATCATCACCCACAACAGCGCTCTGGCCGCCATGGCCGACCGGATCATTCGGGTCAAAAGCGGCACCATCCACTCCGTGCGTATGAACGACCACGTCATTCCCGTGGAACAGATCGAATGGTGAATGGTAATCTGAGCGAGGTGGTGAGCGCTCTATGACAAAGACATTAAAGAAAAATATATGGCGCAGCATCACCGGCAGCTTTGGCCGGTATCTGGCCATACTGCTGATTATCATGCTGGGGGTGGCCTTTCTGACCGGCCTGCGGCTCACCCGGCCTGCCATGATCCAGACTGCCACCGACTACCTGAAGCAGACCTCCCTTTATAACCTGTACCTGGTCTCCACCATCGGCTTTAACGAGGAGGATGTGACGGCCGCCGGGGGCTGTGACGGCGTCACCGCCGCCGAAGGGAGCGTCAGCTCCGACTTCCTGTGGACCTCTGGGGAGGAGGACCGGGTGCTCCAGGCCCGCACCCTGACCAGCCGGCTCAACCTGCCTGACCTGCAGGAGGGCCGCCTGCCTCAGGCCGGCAATGAGTGCGTGGTGGATGCAGACCGCTTTACCTCTGACATGATCGGCCAGACCATCCGCCTCTCCGACGCCAACGACCAGGACACCCTGGACCTGTTTGCCTATGACGAGTACACGGTGGTGGGCCTGGTCCACTCTCCGCTCTACCTGGACGCGGACCGGGGCACCTCCTCTCTGGGCGACGGCACCGTGGACGCCTTTGTCCTGATCCCTCCGGAGGGCTTTGACTCGGAGTATTTCACCGAACTGTATGTCAAATGCGCCGACTATCCCCTTTACTCAGACGAGTACGACAATGTGATCGACCAGCTGACCGATGCGGTAGAGCCGGCGGTCACCGGCTCCGTCCAGACCCGTTTTGACGATCTGGTGAGCGATGCGGAGCAGGAGATCAGCGACGGCGAACAGGAACTGGCAGACAAGCAGGCCGAAGCCCAGACCGAACTGGATGACGCCAAGGCGGAACTGGACGACGCCCAGACGCAGCTAGATGACGCCAGGGCGGAGCTGGAGCGCGGCCAGGACGAGCTGGACCGCGTCAAAGCCCAGCTGGACGACGCCAAAGCGGAGTTGGACGCCGGTGCAGAGCAGATCCAAAGCGGCTTCACCTCGTGGGATGGAGCCCTGGAGGCCGGCTGGGCCGCATACAACGACGGCAAAGCCCAGCTGGAGGCGGCCATCGCCGAGGGACAGCAGCTGCTGAGCGAGCGGCAGTATCAGATGGAGGCCGCTGAACAGGCCTACTCCGACGGCATGGCTCAGCTGGAGGCGGGCCAGACCCAGTATGACCAAGGGCTCGCCCTCTGGCAGCAGGGGTACGACCAGTACACCGCCGCGCTGTCCTCTTATGAGCAGAATTATGCCGCCTATGAGACGGCCCAGGCCCAATACCAGCAGGCGCTGGAGCAGTTCAACGCCATCAAGGACACCCTCCCCCCAGACGAGGCCGCCCGGCAGGAGGCAGCTCTGGAGCAGACCCGGCAGACGCTGGAACGGACCGCCGCCGCCCTGGCGGCGGGCAAGGCGGAGCTGGACGCCTCCAACGACGAGCTGACCGCCCAGAAAGCACAGCTGGACGCCACCGCCGCCACCCTGGCCGACAGCCGGCAGCAGCTCTCCGATCTGAGGACCACCCTGGATGAGGGCTGGAGCCAGTACAACGCGGGTGTGGCCGAGCTGGAAAATCAGCAGACCACCCAGCAGGCGGCGCTGGACAGCGCGTACAATGCTCTGGTGCAATTCCAGGAGGGCGTAGCCTCCTACCGCTCCGGACTGGCCAGCTACAACGACGGCGTGGACACGCTGGAGGAGGGCTGGCAGACGTACTATGACAGCCTGGCAGACTACCAGGACGGACTGTCTGAGTACGAGGACGGCGTGGCGGAGTTCGACCAGGAGATCGCCGACGCAGAGGACCAGCTGGCCGACGCCAAGGCCGATCTGGCCGACCTGGAGGATCCGGAACTCTATGTGCTCAGCCGCAGTGAGAGCAACAGCGGATATGTCACCTTTGAGAGCGACTCCACCATTGTGCAGCGGCTGTCCACCATCTTCCCCATCTTTTTCTTCTTAATCGCCGCCCTGGTCTGCTCCACCACCATGACCCGCATGGTGGATGACGACCGCACCCAGATCGGCACCATGCGGGCCCTGGGCTACAGCCGGGGGGCTATCCTGTCCAAATACCTGCTCTACTCGGGCAGTGCGGCCACCATCGGCTGCCTCATCGGCTACTTTGGCGGCGGCTGGCTCTTCCCCGCAGTCATCTGGATTGCCTACAAGATGCTCTACAACATTCCCGGCTTCATCTGTACCTATGACCCGGTGCTGTTTGTCCTCTCTCTGGCGGCCTCGCTGCTGTGCTCCGCCGGGGTCACCTATCTCTCCTGCCGGCACGAGATGCGCAGCACGCCGGCCGACCTGATCCGCCCCAAGGCTCCCGCCGCGGGCAAGCGCATCCTGCTGGAGCGCTTTACCCCCCTGTGGCGGCGCCTGAAATTCCTGCACAAGGTATCGCTGCGCAATATCTTCCGGTTCAAAAAGCGGATGTTCATGATGCTGCTGGGCATCGCCGGATGCACCGCCCTGGTGCTCACCGGCTTCGGCATCCGGGATTCGGTGGCCAATATCGCCAACTACCAGTTTGACGACATCCAGAAGTATGACCTGAGCGTCAGCACCTCCGATCCCATCACCCAGGATTGGCTGGATCACATCCAATCGGAATATGGCGGACAGATTGACGCCCAGGCGGTCTCTCTGATGTCCGCCGGAGAGCTGACCGGCAGCGAGACTACCAAGTCCGTCTATTTTGTGGCCTCCGATGACGAACATATCACCGATATCTTCGATCTGCACCTGGACGGCCGGCAAGTCCCCTACCCCGGTGAGGGCGAGGTGCTGATCTCGGAAAAGCTCTCCCAGCTGGCCGGTGTCCGGGTGGGAGACACAGTGACCATCTCCATCTCCGATGAGGAGCGCGCGGATGTGCGGGTGGTGGGACTGGTGGAGAACTATGTCCAGAACTATGTCTACATGACCGGCACCACCTACGCCTCCGCCTTCAGCTCCTATGAGCCGGAGACACTGCTGATCCGAGCTGCCGAGGGCGTAGATGAGTACAGTCTCTCCGCCGCCCTGGCCAATGAGAACGGCGTGGCCTCCATCTCTGTCATCACCGACACCCGGAATATGATTGACAACATGATGCGCAGCCTGGACTATGTGGTAGCCCTTGTGCTGGCCAGCGCCGCCGCTCTGGCCTTTATCGTGATGTTCAATCTGGGCAACATCAATATTTCCGAGCGGGTGCGGGAAATCGCCACCATCAAGGTGCTTGGCTTCCATTCCCGGGAAACCGGGGCCTATGTGTTCCGGGAAAATCTGATCCTGTGCTGCATGGGCATCCTCATCGGTCTGCCCCTTGGATTTGGGCTTCACCATTTTGTAATGAACCAAATTCAAGTGGATATGGTGTCCTTCAAGTATGTCATCAAACCGGTCAGTTACCTGCTGACAGTGGCCATCGTGCTGCTGTTCAGCATCATCACCGACCTGATTCTGCGGCGCAAAATCGCCCGGATTGATATGGCCGAATCCCTGAAGTCCATCGAGTAATGAAAACGGCATAGCATATGAAATCCGCCCGGCGAGGTTTTAGAAACCTCGCCGGGCGGAGCCTTATCTTCAGAACCGCTCAGGTGCGGGCCATGCCATCCACGCTCAGCACCACGCCGGTGATATAGGAGGCCATCTCCGAGGCCAGAAACACAAACGCATTGGCGATGTCCTCGGGCTGACCGATGCGGCGCAGCGGAATCTGGGCCACCAGAGGGTCGATATACTCCTTCGGAACCGACCGCATCATATCGGTGTAGGTGATGCCTGGGGCCACGGCATTGACCCGGATGCCCTTGGGGCCCAGTTCCCGGGCCAGGGACTTGGTCAGGCCGTTGACAGCAAACTTGGACGTGGGATAGGCCACGCCGCTGGGCTGGCCGTAAATACTCACCATGGAGGAGGTATTCAAAATGACGCCGCCGCCCTGCTCCGCCATCTGATCCGTGACGGCGCGGGTGCAGTTGAACACGCCCTTCACATTCAGATCCATCACCTGGGCAAACTTTTCCTCTGTGTAGTGATCAAAGGGCGTGGCATCGGAGACTCCGGCATTGTTCACCAGCACATCAATGCGGCCATACTTCTCTGCCACACCGGCAAAGGCGGCCTTCACGCTCTCAAGATCCGAAAGATCGGGGCTGATGCCCTCCACTTTGGCGTCGGGATGCTTTTCCTTGAGCTGCGCCACAGCCTTTTCCGCGCTCTCCGGGCGGGAGCCGCAGAGCACCACCGCAGCGCCCTCGGCCAAGAACGCCTCCACGGTGGCAAAGCCGATGCCCCGGGAACCGCCGGTCACAATGGCGATTTTGTCTTTCAGCAAGTTCATTTGTTCTGTCCTCCTTGTGATAAAAATAATTGGAAAACCACTGTGAAAATTATAGCAGTTTCCCCATCTTTTGTATACGCCTTTTTAAAAAGTTTTTTTGAAAAGCCTGGGCAGCCCACAACATGGGCCGCCCAGGCTGCGCAAGGACAAGATATCAATTTGACGGTGCTCAACGCCCGGACAGCTGGCGCAGCTTTTTTTGCACCCAGCGCACCGCCAGATTTGCGCCTTCCACAATGACGTTGGCGGACAGGGAGACCTCAAAGGCCAGCAGCACAAAGACCGCCAGCACCAGCCAGCCTCCGGCGCTCAGGTTCAGATTCAGCGTGAAGATGGGCTGCAGGGCAGTGATGCAGATCAGGAATCCCACCACGCAGACGATCATCAGCAGTTTGCGCAGGGTGTTGAAGGGCTTGCAGGTACGGTATACCATCAGCAGGCCCACCACGCCCACCACCACGGTGCAAATGGTGCTCATCTCCGTCTCCGGGATCTGGAACACGATGCAGAACAGCACCACGCCGATGGTCAGCACCAGGTCGCTCAGGGCCGAGGGCAGCGCCCGGTAGATCACATTGGAGAGGAACTTGCCGTGAATCCGGCTGTTGTTGGGCTCCATGGCCATGACAAAGGAGGGCAGGCCGATGGTGATGCCGGAGATCAGCGACAGCTGTGCCGCCGTGAACGGATAGGTAAAGGTAAAGATCAGAGAGATGATGGCCAGGCACAGGGAGAAAATATTCTTGACCAGATAGAGGGAGGCGGAGCGCTCGATGTTGTTGATGACCCGGCGCCCCTCCGCCACCACCGAGGGCATGGCGGAGAAGTCGGACTCCAGCAACACGATGTGGCTGACCTGACAGGCCACCTGGCTGCCCGAGGCCATGGCCACTGAGCAGTCGGCCTCTTTCAGGGCCAGCACGTCGTTGACGCCATCGCCGGTCATGGCCACAGTGTGGCCGGCCCGGTGCATGGCCCGGACCAGCTTGCGCTTCTGCTCCGGAGTAACCCGGCCAAAGACGGTATACAGCTCTGCGGCCTCGGCGATCTCCTGGTCGGTGCGCAGGGTGCGGGCGTCCACATACTGGTCCGCATTTGGGATCTCCGCCCGGCCGGCCACCTCAGCCACGGTGACCGGGTTGTCGCCGGAAATCACCTTGACGGTGACTCCCTGCTCCCGGAAGTAGCGGAAGGTCTCCGGGGCCTCGGGACGGATCTTGTTGGTGAGCAGGATGAGTCCCAGCGGGGTGACCTCGCCCAGAACGGGCCCATCCTCCAGTTCGCCCTCATAGCCTGCCAGCAAAAGCACCCGGCAGCCCAGCTTGGAATACTCCTCTATGACGTCCTGATACTCGTCATAGAGCTCTCCCAGGATGTTCTCCGGGGCCCCCAGCAGGTAGGTGCCGCCCTTCTGGAAGGCCACCCCGCCGTACTTGCGGGAGGAGGTGAAGGGCATGGCTTTCACCGCTTTCCGGGCCACCTGGCCGTCGAAGTAGCGCTTCAGGGCGGCCATCGTCTCGTTGTCGTTCTGCATGGCGTAGACATAGTCCGCCATGATGCCCCGCAGCTCCTCCTCAGTGGCCACCTCTTCGTCCAGGGCCACCAGATCTTTGACGATCATCTTGGCCTCGGTGATGGTGCCGGTCTTGTCCACACAGAGGGTGTCCACCCGGGCCAGGGTCTCGATGCAGCCCATCTCGTGGACCAGGGTCTTGCGCTGGGCCAGGCGGAGCACGCCGGCCACCAGGGCCAGAGAGGTCAACAGGTAGAGGCCCTCGGGGATCATGCCCACCAGGGAGGCCACTGTGGACACCACGCCGTCCCGGATGGTGTTGTCCAGGATGCGGATCTCCTTAAAGGCCATCAGGATGCCCAGCGGAATCAGGATGATGCCGATGACCATGACCAGACGGCTCAGGGAGCGCATCATCTCGGACTGGGGCTGCTGTTTCTGCTGCTTGGCCTGGAGGGTTAGCTTGGACATATAGGAGTCCCGTCCTACGGCGGTCAGCCGGGCAGAGCACTGGCCGGACACCAGAAAGGAGCCGGAAAGCAGCTTGTCCCCGGGCACCTTGCGCAGTTCGTCGGCCTCGCCGGTGAGCAGGGACTCGTTGACCAGGCACTCCCCCTCCACCACCACCGCGTCGGCATAGATCTGATCCCCGGCGGCAAATATGGCGATGTCGTCCCGGACCGTGTCGTGGACGGAGATGGTGCGTTCCACCCCATCCCGGACCACGTTGGCCTTGGGGTTGGCCAGCAGATTCAGGTTGTCCAGCTTCTTTTTGCTGCGCCACTCCTGGACAATGCCGATGATGATATTGGCTACCACCACGAACATGAAGGTCAGGTTGTACCAGGCCCCCACGGCGATGATGGCCGCGGCCAGCACGAAGAAGATCATGTTGAAGTAGGTGACCACATTGGAGAGGACAATCTCTTTCAGGGATTTGGAGTTGGACTCCACTGCGGTGTTCTGATATCCGGCTTTGATCCGGGTATGCACCTGCTCCTGCGTCAGTCCGATCTCCGGGTCGGCCTCCACCACCGGGAGCTTTTTACGCCGGACCGGCTCCTGGGCAGGGGCGGCGGACTTGCCCCGCCGCCGTTTTTCCGTGGTCCGTTTTCCCGCCGTCCGTTTTTCTGATGACAAAGAAACTCACTTCCTCGTATCATGCGATTTCAAACCGGTCCGCTGCAAAGGCGCAGGGCTGGACCAGAGCAATTTGCCGGTATACTGGAGTGCAGTGTAGCACAAATTCCCACAAAAAACAACAGATCCGACGGAAATGGAAGTTAATTTCTTCCCTCTCGAAACAGATAGGCCATCATCAGCGCATAGGTATTGCCCAGGCCGTCCAAATGGGTGCGCTCATAGCCGTGGCTGTTGGCGGTGCCCGGGCCGATGGCGGCGTGGCGGACGTCGTGGCCGGCCTGGACCGAGCCATCCCCGTCAGAACCGTAATGGGGGGTGAACACGTCCATCACATAGTCCACCCCGGCGGCGATGGCCGCCGCGCGCAGCTCGTTGGTCATCTCCCAATGGTAGGGGAACCGGGAGTCCTTGGCGAAGATGGACACCTTGTGCTCATCCGAGGTCTGATCCGGACCGGTGGGGGCGATGTCCAGGGCCAGAATATCCCGCACCCCTTCGGGCAGCCACACGGTGCCGTGGCCGATCTCCTCATAGGAGGAAAAATAGGCCAGCACATGCCGGGGCATCGCCAGCTCCCGTTTCCGAACCTCATCCAAGGCGCACAGCAGCAGGGCGGCACAGGCCTTGTCGTCCACAAAGCGGGATTTCACATAGCCGTTGGAGCGGACAAAGCGGGGGGCCAGGGCGATCATGTCCCCGGTCTCAATGCCCAGCGCCCGCACTTGCTCCGGAGTGCGGACGTCCTCGTCCAGCACCACACAGACATTTTTGCGCCAATCCGGCAACTGCTGCCGCAGCTCCTCCTCAGTGACATGGATGGAGTTGGGCGTGCGGCAAATAGTGCCAGTGTAGAGCTGGCCGTCCCGGGTGTGAAGGCGGACATTTTCCATCACCGCATAGAAGGGATGCAGCCCGCCCACAGGACAGACGTTCAACGTGCCGTCGGGATTGATCCGGCGCACCATCAGGCCGATATCGTCCACATGGGCGGTAAGGCAGAGGGTATCCCCCTCCCCGCCCAAATCCGCAATTACCCCGCCCTTGTGGGGCCGCAGGACGGAAAAGCCCATCGCCCGGATCTCCCGCTCCAAATACTCCTCAATCTCTCCGCAGCAGCCGGTGGTGCTGTCAATGGCCAGCAGCGCCTCAAACCATTTCTGCCAAAGTGTTTCATCCAGTCGGTACAAAGCGGATCTCCCCTTTCTATTCTGGTCAAATTATACCATATCCCCGGGAAAATACCTACTAAGAAACCATTAAAATCCCCGGGGACTTTTTCACCGATATTGAAAAGCGGCGGAAAAACCAGTATAATAGGACAAATACCATTTTGCAGTACCCAAGGAGGAACCACGCACATGATACAGCCTAAGGAATATTTTGAGCGTTTTATCGCCTGGAAACGTCACCCTGATCCCAAATCCCCCAAGGTCACCTATGAATCTTACTCCGCCATGGATCTGAATATGCTGACCCATGAGATGGATTTCGGCATCCCCGGCGCCCTGGAAGAGCTGGGCGAGCGCTACCTCTTCGGCCTGGGGCTGAGCACCGACGTGGACAAGGCCCTGGACCTGTTCCAGCAGGCCGCAGACGCGGGGCACCCCGACGCCTATCACATGCTGGCCGACGTCTACCGCACCGACCAGCACGGCCGGCAGGACCTGGACCGCTACTTTGAGCTGCTCCCCTCCGCCGCCGAGCGGGGCAGCTGGAAGAGCATGTTCAACTTGGCCTGCGCCTATTACCGGGGCAAGCTGGGCTACGACGGCCACGGCTACAACCTGGACCACGCCGCCGCCCTGGAATGGAGCCTGAAGAGCGCCGAGATGTCCCGCGCCCTGCTGGAGATCTTCTTCGCCCGCCCCTGCACCCAGGACCTGCGGGACTATTTCGGCGACGTGTACGACACCTTCGTCCGGGCCGTCTACTCCGCCGCCAAGCAGTACATGGACGGAGACGGCACTGAGAAAAATCCCGACAAGGCCCGGGAGCTGCTCACCTCCGCCCAGGAGTTCCACAAAACCCACCTGCACAGCGAGTGCCCCCAGTTCGCCGCCCTGCTGAAAAAGCTGGCGGAAAACGGCTGATCCCACGACAAAATGAGAATAACCGCCCCCGGAGCGCGGCGCTCTGGGGGCGGTATCTTTTTCCAGTCGCTCTGCCCTTGACAGCGGCCCAATCCCGTGCTAACATAAATTAGAACATTTGTTCTATTTTGTGTGAGGTGACCGTTATGGCCGGACAACGGACCTATCTCTGTATCGACCTGAAGTCCTTCTACGCCTCGGTGGAGTGCGTGGAGCGGGGGCTGGACCCACTGACCGCAAATCTGGTGGTGGCCGACCCGGACCGGACGGAAAAGACCATCTGTCTGGCGGTGAGCCCCAGCCTGAAGGCCCTGGGGGTCAAGAACCGCTGCCGGGTGTTTGAGATCCCGCCAAACCTTCACTTCATCACCGCCCGGCCCCGAATGCGGCTCTATATGGAGTACTCCGCCCGGATCTACGGCATCTATCTGCGCTACGCGGCCCCGGAGGACATCCACGTCTACTCCATCGACGAGGTGTTCCTGGACATCACCGGCTACCTGGCCGCCAGCGGCCTCTCCCCCCGGGAGATGGCCCAGAAAATCCTCCTGGACGTGTTCACCGCCACCGGCATCACCGCCACGGCGGGGATCGGGACCAACCTGTATCTGGCCAAGGTGGCCATGGACATCGTGGCCAAGCGCCTGCCGCCGGACGAGCGCGGGGCCCGCATCGCCCAGCTGGACGCGCTGGGCTACCGCCGCGCCCTCTGGGACCACCGGCCCCTGACCGACTTCTGGCGGGTGGGCCGGGGGTACGCCCGGAAGCTGGAGGCCTACGGCCTGTACACCATGGGAGACATCGCCCGGTGTTCCCTGGCCCCGCCCGGCGCCTGGCACAGCCAGGAGCTGCTGTTCCGGCTGTTCGGCGTCAACGCCGAGCTGCTGATTGACCACGCCTGGGGCTGGGAGAACTGTACCCTCCGGGACATCAAGGCCTACCGGCCCGACGCCCACAGCCTGGGCTCCGGCCAGGTGCTCCCCCGGCCCTACCCGGTGGAGCAGGCCCGGGTGGTGGCCCGGGAAATGGCAGACCAGCTGGCGCTGGATCTGCTGGAACAGGGGCGGGTGACCGACCAGATCGCCCTCACCGTGGGCTACGACCGCACCAGCCTGGACACCCCCGAGGGCCGGGCGGCCTATCGCGGGCCGGTCGTCCGGGATCGGCACGGCCGGGCGGTCCCGGAGCACGCCCACGGCACCCAGCACCTCTCCATCCCCACCGCCTCCGCCCGGGCCATCCTGGAGGCGGCCACCGAGCTCTTCGACCGGATCGTCCAGCCCGGACTGCTGGTCCGGCGGCTCTCCCTGACGGCCTGCCGGGTGCTGCCCGAGGGGGAGGCCGAACCCGGCGGGGCGGATCAGCTGGACCTGTTCTCCGACCCGGAGGAGCAGGTCCGCCGCCGCTCGGAGGAGGAGGCCGGACAGACCCGGGAGCGGCGGCGGCAGGAGGCGGTGCTGGAGATCCGGCGGAAGTACGGGAAGAATGCCATCCTCAAGGGGCTGAATTTCCAGGAGGGGGCCACCGGCCAGCAGCGCAACCGGCAGATCGGCGGGCACCGGGCCTGAGCCGATGACAAAACGGCCCCGGTATCGGCCCGCCAGCGGCAGTCCGCCCCGGCGGGACCGGCAAGGCGCTCAGATAGCGTGGGCCGCCTGGATTCCGCCGCCGGAGCTTTCCGGCTGAAAGCGGCACGGGGAACCGCCTGAACGGGCGAAGGCCCCAGGGGGGCGGCGCGGAGGCGATTTGATGAAACGAAAGGACTACGACGACATCCTCAACACCCCTTATCCCTTTCCGCTCCGGCATGAGCGAATGGAGCGGGAAAAGCGGGCGGCCCAGTTTGCCGCCTTCCGGGCTCTGGCCGGGTTTGAGGGGGAGATCGGCGAGGCGGCCCGGCTGACCCAACAGCGGATCGAGCTGGGGGAGGACGCCCGGGCGGCGCTGGACGCCAGGCTCCGGCTGCTCCGGGATCGGGCCGGGACGGCGCCGGAGGTCACGGTCACCTACTTCCTCCCCGACGGGCGCAAGGAGGGGGGCAAATATGCCCGCGCTCCCATCCGGCTCCGGCGGGTGGACGAGGGGGCCGGGGAACTGGTCGCCCAGGACGGCGTGCGCATCCCCATCGGGGACATCCTTTGGCTGGAGGGGGCGCTGTTCGACGGCCCGGACCCTCAGCGTGTCAATCAACGATCGGAATAACAGGATAAGCAGTTTCGCAGAATTTCGTCCTCCGCAGCCCGCAGGCTGCAATCCACAAATCATCGCCAAAGGCAATCCAATGTGCTGAGGACGGAAGAAAATGAAATTACGTCATTTTCAGGGACATGCGCCTCGAAAATGACCCATTCGTTCCAGTGTTTCCCACTCGCCCGGAAAGACGCCACTGGCGCCTTTCAAGTTCGGGCTCACGCGCCATGCAGGGCGACTTTTGCGTAAGCAATCGAGCCCTGCATGGCGCGCATTCTCCTCTGTCGAAAAAGGCGCACCTTTTTCGACAGACTGAGGGCCCAGGCGCGGCGCGCCTGGGCCCTGTCTAATGCGTCTATGGCCTCACAAAAAATCCCGCAGATCCACCGCCAGCTGTTCCTCCAGCTGGATCAGCCGCTTGGCGATGTCCTTGACCCGCTCCTGGGCCGCCTCGTACTGGTTCAGGTACTTGTTCAGGGACTTGACCCCCATGTTGCAGCCGTCAGTCATCAGGCCGGCGATCCGGCTGTCGTTGCCATCCGCCGCCAGCAGCAGATTGGTCTTGGCCCAGGACATCCCCTTGGCCATCAGGGGCGGCTCCTTGCCCTCGTCCTGATAGCGGTCCAGCAGGCCGTGGATCTCCCCGCTCAGCTTCTGGTGCTCCGCCCGGCACTTCTCCAGGCGCTGCTTCAGCGTCCCTGACTCCACCCGGGGCAGCACCTGCTGGATGGACTCCGTCCCCATCTGCACCCCGGCGTCACACTCCCGCAGCAGCCGGATGGTATCCTGTTCGATCATTCCCTCCACCTCCATTGGTCTCGGGGACAGTATGCCCGGGCCGGAGGATTTTATGTGGTAATTTAACATAAATATATTTTATGTTATTTTTATTCCACTGAAAAATGCTATCGTTATGAAAGGGAAGAAGATTGTTCTGCATAGGAAGGAGCCCTCGGCAGAGTTTCGCCGTCCGCAGACGGCGAAATAAGGTGCAATATTCAAAATTCCGAGGACATGCGCCTCGGAATTTTGACTGCTCAGCCTGCAAACGTGCGAGCAATGGGGACCCAACCGTGACCCAGCAAAGCGGTCGCGGTTGGGAGAGGAGGAGCAGCGGAGTGAATGCGCCCGGCCGCGGGCGGCCGGGCAAACGATACGCAGCTTGCGACAACGAAGTGCGCTGCAGCAGGCTGCTTCCCCTCTCGAAAATGCGCAGCATTTTCGAGAAGCATTTATCCGTTTTTCTTCAGGTGGGCGGAGGCGGACTTATACATCAGCCGCTTGGTGCCCACGTTGTCGAAGGCAATCTCCAGCAGGGCGTCCCCTCCCATGGGGGTGACCGAGATGACCATACCCTGCCCAAAGGCGTCGTGGGTCACCATCTCCCCCTTCTGGAGGTCCACCTTGCCGCCGGTCATCCGGGCAGAGCCCACCGTGGCCGTCCCATAGGACACCTTCCGGCGCGGGCGCTCCTCCCCGGCGCCGGGACGGGTATAGCCGCCGCCCTCCCGTCGGGGGGCGGTGCGCTCCATGCCGTCACCCCGGCCCCAGGAGGAGTCCCGCCAGCTGCCGCCGTACTCCCGGGTCTGGTCGTAGAGACTGCGGCCCGACTTCTCCAGGTACTCCTCCGGGATCTCGGAGATAAAACGGGAGGGCCGGTTAGTGTTGGTGCGGCCGAAGAGCATCCGCTGGGCGGCACAGGTCAGGAAGAGCTGCCGCTTGGCCCGGGTGATGGCCACATAGCACAGCCGCCGCTCCTCCTCCATCTCCTCCCGCTCTCCGATGGCCCGGGTGCCCGGGAAGATGGTCTCCTCCATCCCCACCAGGAAGACATTGGGGAACTCCAGCCCCTTGGAGGAGTGAATGGTCATCATGGTAACGCACTTCTCGTCGGGATCCCGGCTGTCCAGATCGGTATACAGGGATACCTCGTCCAAGAAGCCGCCCAAGCTGGCCTCCTCCGCATTTTCCAGATAGCCCTGTATCGAGGACTTCAACTCCTGAACATTTTCAATCCGGGTGCGGTTCTCCACGGTGTCCTTGGCCTCCAGGGCGGTGATATAGCCGGTGGCGGCCACCACCTGGTCATAAAATTCCAACAGGTCCAATTCCTCCGCCTGCCGCCGCAGGGACTCGATCAGATTGGTGAACGCCGCCAGTTTTGCCGCATGCTTGACCAGCGGGGGATAGTCCCGGGCATGCAGGATCACCTGATAGAGCGGCTCTCCCGCCTGTCGGGCCACCTCCTCCGCCAGCTCCACCGTCCTGGCTCCGATGCCCCGGGTGGGGGTGTTGATGATCCGCTTGAGGCGCAGGTCGTCGGCGGGGTTGTGGATGACGCAGAGATAGGCCAGCATGTCCTTGACCTCAGCGCGGTCGAAGAACTTGGTGCCGCCGTAGACCACATAGGGGATGCCGTTGCGCTTGAAGGCGTATTCCAGCTGGTTGGACTGGGCGTTCATCCGGTAGAGCACCGCATAGTCGTTCCAGCTCCCCCCCTGGGAGACCCCGGCGATGATCCGGGAGGCCACATACTGGGCCTCGTCGCTCTCATTCATGGCGGTGTAGACCTGGATGGGGTCGCCCTCCTTGTGGGAGGTCCAGAGGTGTTTTCCCTTCCGGGCGGTGTTGTTCTGGATCACCGCGTTGGCGGCCTCCAGGATGTTCTCGGTGGAGCGGTAGTTCTGTTCCAGCCGGATCACCCGGGCACCCCGGTACTGCTCCTCAAAGGAGAGGATGTTCTCGATGGTGGCCCCCCGGAAGCGGTAGATGGACTGGTCGTCGTCTCCCACCACGCAGATGTTCTCCCACTTCCCCGCCAGCAGGGCGGCCAGCAGGTATTGGAGATGGTTGGTGTCCTGGTACTCGTCGATGAGCACATAGCGGAACTTGTTCTGCCAGTACTCCCGCACCTCGTCGCAGCTCTGGAGCAGCCGGACGGTATGTAGAATAATGTCGTCAAAGTCCAGAGCGTCCGCCTCCCAGAGACGGCGCTCGTACTCCTGATAGATCCGGGCGATCTGGCTCAGACGCCAGTCCCCGCTCTTTTGGGCGGACTGGGCAAAGTCGGCGGCCAGCAGCAGGTCGTCCTTGGCCCGGGAGATCTGGCTGAGCACGCTGCGGGGCGGGTACATCTTGTCATCCAGTTCCAGCGCCCGCTCCACCTCCTTAATTACCCGGAGGGAGTCGTCGGTGTCATAGATGGTGAAGCTGGTGGAAAAGCCCAGCCGGTCGATGTCCCGGCGCAGGATGCGCACGCAGGCGGAGTGAAAGGTGGCCGCCCAGACATCCAGGGCCTGAGGGCCCAGCATCTGCTCCAGCCGGGTCTTGAGCTCTCCGGCGGCCTTGTTGGTGAAGGTGATGGCGATGATGTTCCAGGGGGCCGCCGGGTGGAGACGGCACAGGGCCTGGGCCCGCTGGCGCCCTTCCTCCCGGGGCTGCCGGGCATACTCCTCCAAAAAGTCCAGATCATCTTCCGTCACATAGCCGGGCACCTCATCGGAGTCGGAGCCCTGGCCGTATTGAATCAGATTGGCCACCCGGTGAATGAGCACTGTGGTCTTTCCGCTGCCCGCCCCGGCCAACAGCAGCAGCGGCCCCTCGGTGGCCAGCACTCCCTCCCGCTGCTCCGGGTTCAGGTGTGCGAAGTCCAGGGCGATGGCGGCCCGCCGGGCGGCACAGAAGCGGGCGGATTTCGCTTGATCTAACATAGGTCACTTCCCATTATCTTGTCTCGTAAGTTCCATTCTGATGTCGAAGCGGGCGTCTCCAGCCGGCCCTTCTCCGTGGACAAAGCTCCCCTCCGGCCTCTGGGCCAGGGAGATGCGGATCTCCTCCCCGGGCATGCACTCGGCATGATAGGTGATCTCCAGTCCGGAGAGAAAGGTCCCCTGCCCTCTCCCCTCCAGCGCCAGGGCGTCGCAGGCGAAGTCGGCGTAGCGGGTGTTGTTGATATGCCCGTTGACGTCGGTGTCGCTGTAGCGCATCCGCCGCCGCTCCACCTCCTCCATCTCCCGGGGCGGGTGAAGGGCGGTCAGACGTCGGATGACGGGGAGCAGCCCTCCGGCGGTCTCTGTCAGGGCGGGAATTGGAGTGTGGGAGAGATCCATCAGTTTCCGGGTGTCCAGGTCGGCCAGCACCCACAGTCCGCAGGCCTCTCCCACCTGCTCCCCGGAGGCGTATAACTCATAGTCCCGGTAGAGCAGAATCCCTCTGCCCCCCCGGTGGCCGGTGCGCACGGTCAGCTCCTCCAGCCAGCGCACCGGCCGGGTCAGCTGCAGCCGAATGCGGGTGAGCATCCAGAACACGTTGTAGCGCTCTACCATCTCCTTGCGGCTGCAGCCGCAAAGGCTGGTGTGTTCCGCCGAGGCGTCCTGGAGATAGGCCAGCAGCGCTGAGGCTTTGCACTCCCCCGCCCCGTCCACATCCCGGCTGTTGATCACGACCCGCTTATCATAGATCTTTGGATATTCCATATCACTTTTTCCCCTTGATGGTCAGGGTGTACTGACAGCAGATGTTCTCAATATCCACATCTGCGGCGGCGGGAATCTTGAGCACCCCGCCGCAGTCGGCGCAGCGGAGCACAATGGAGGCATAGCGCAGATCCAGCGACCAGCGCTTGGAACCACAGCTGCAGGAGATGCCGTCCCGGGCGGCGATCTCCTTGACCTCCCCCAGCACTTCCTGCATCACCAGGGGATTGAGAAAGCCCTCCTTCTCCCGCTCCGGGTGCTCGGGCAGGGCGTCGGCGCTCTCCTCCATCCGCTTTGCCGCCTCAAACACGGCGGCCTCCTCCCCCACCACGCAGCTGTCGAACCCGGTGGCCTTACAGGTCAGGGCCACCGCCTTCCGGCGCAGCAGGGCCTCCTGGGGACAGGAGACCTCATGGTTGCGGCCGCAGGCCACACAGGGGACGCTCAGGTGGTACATGCTGCCCATATTCTCCACCCGCAGAGTGGACTTGCCGCAGGGGCAGGGGATCTCACAGTCCCCGGCGGCAAGGGCAAAGCTGCCCCGCTGGGCGATGACCATCTGCCGGCACTCCGGGCAGATATAGGCAAAGGTGCGCAATTCATTGGACATTCTGGCCCGCTCCTTTTTGTAATCAAATGAACAGATGCATCATAGCACATCCGCGCAAAAAACACAATTGCGCCGATGGCAAGGCGCCCCGGACCCGGACGGTCAGGGGCGCCGGAATGGCGAACTATGTGAAAACTCAGTTGCCGCTGCCGCCGCTGCGGAGCATCACGTCGTGGCTGCCTCCCTCCACGATGCTGGTGGAGGAGACCACGGTGAGCTTGGCCTTGGACTGGAGCTCCGGGATGGAGTTGCAGCCGCAGTTGCACATGGTGCTCTTCACCTTGTACAGGGTGGACTGGACACCGTCGGCCAGGGGACCGGCATAGGGCACATAGCTGTCCACGCCCTCCTCAAAGGAGAGTTTGCTGTCCCCGCCCAGGTCATAGCGCTGCCAGTTGCGGGCCCGGTTGGAGCCCTCGCCCCAGTACTCCTTCATGGTGGTGCCGTTGATGCGCACCTTCATGGAGGGGCTCTCCTCAAAGCGGGCGAAGTAGCGGCCCAGCATGACGAAATCCGCCCCCATGGCCAGGGCCAGGGTGATGTGGTAGTCGTGGACGATGCCGCCGTCGGAGCAGATGGGAATATACACGCCGGTCTCCCGGAAGTACTCGTCCCGGGCCCGGGCCACCTCGATGACGGCGGTGGCCTGTCCCCGGCCGATGCCCTTGGTCTCCCGGGTGATGCAGATGGAGCCGCCGCCGATGCCCACCTTCACGAAGTCGGCCCCGGCCTCGGCCAGGAACCGGAAGCCGTCCCGGTCCACCACGTTGCCGGCGCCCACCTTCACGGTGTCGCCATAGTGCTCCCGGATCCACTTCAGGGTGCGGCTCTGCCACTCGGAGTAGCCCTCGGAGGAGTCGATGACCAGCACATCCACGCCGGCCTCCACCAGGGCGGGCACCCGCTCGGCGTAGTCCCGGGTGTTGATGCCGGCGCCCACCACATAGCTCTTGTTGGCATCCAGCAGCTCGTGGACGTTCTCTTTATGGCTGTCATAGTCCTTGCGGAACACGATGTATTTCAGCCGGCCCTGGCTGTCCACCAGGGGCAGGGAGTTGATCTTGTTGTCCCAGATGATGTCGTTGGCCTCTTTCAGGGTGGTGGTGTCCGGGGCGGTGACCAACTTCTCCAGAGGGGTCATAAACTCCTTGACCTTGACGTCGGTGCTCATCCGGCTGACCCGGTAGTCCCGGCTGGCCACGATGCCCACCAGCACGCCGTTGGCGGTGCCGTCCTCAGTGATGGCCACAGTGGAGTGGCCGGTCTTGGCCTTCAGGGCCAGCACGTCGGCCAGGGTGGCCTCCGGGGACAGGTTGGAGTCGGAGGTGACAAAGCCCTTCTTATAGTCCTTGACCCGGGAGATCATGGCCGCCTCGTCCTCAATGCTCTGAGAGCCATAGATAAAGGAGACGCCGCCCTGCTTGGCCAGGGCGATGGCCAGCTTCTCCCCGGAGACCGCCTGCATCACCGCGCTGACCATGGGGATATTCATGGACAGGGGGCACTCCTCCTGGCCCTTCCGGTACTTGACCAGCGGGGTCTTGAGGCTGACGGCGTCGGGCACATTCTCCGCGGAGGAATAGCCGGGGACCAGCAGATACTCACCGAAGGTGCGGGAGGGTTCCGGATAGTAATACGCCATAAGATCTTCTCCTTTTTTCGCATTTATATTGATTGTTGTCCCATATCATAGCATATTTTGTGTGCAAATACAAACCATTCCCCGCCGGACTTTCCCGTCTTTTCCCGCGGGTTTTCCGGCATTTCCACCAAAGCGCCCCGAAACGCATAAGCTCCGGTTCCCGGGGCAAGCTAGGCTGGACAGACCCGGACCCGGGTACAGGAAGGACGTGAGTCGGATGGAGAAAAAATTGGGCGCCCGGACCTATCGCCTCCCCTCCTGTCCTGCGGTGGTATCCTACGCCAGCGCAGTGGGGAAAAAAGAGGGCGAAGGGCCTCTGGGCAAACGCTTTGACCAGATCTTTCCCGACACCAAAATGGGGGAATCCACCTGGGAGAAGGCGGAATCCGCCTTTCAAAAGGCGGCCTGCGGCAAGGCGCTGGAAAAGGCGGGCCTGTCCGCCGGCGCGCTGGATCTGCTGCTGGCCGGCGACCTGCTCAACCAATGCATCGGCACCACCTATGCCGCCCGGGAGACCGCCGCCCCCTTCTTCGGGCTCTACGGGGCCTGCTCCACCATGGCGGAGTCCCTGGCCCTGGCCGGGATGCTGCTGGACGGCGGTTTCGGCCGCTTTGCCTGTGCCGTGACCTCTTCCCACTTCTGCACCGCCGAGCGGCAGTACCGCACGCCGCTGGAGTATGGCGGCCAGCGCACCCCCACCGCCCAGTGGACCGCCACCGCCTCCGGCGCCGTCCTCTTGGGCCGCCAGGGGGCCGGGCCCTTCCTGACCCACGTCACTGTGGGGGTGGTGACCGACTGGGGAATCAAAGACGCCAACAACATGGGGGCGGCCATGGCCCCTGCGGCCTATGAGACCATACGGGCCCACCTGGCGGACACCGGAAGGGCGCCGGAACAGTACGATCTGATCGTGACCGGCGATCTGGGTCAGCTGGGAGCCCAGCTGATGCGGGAGCTCTTTCGCCGGGACGGCGTGGAACTGGGGGAGAACTACAACGACTGCGGTGTGATGCTATACGACCTGAAGCGGCAGGATGTCCACTGCGGCGGCTCCGGCTGCGGCTGTTCCGCGGCGGTGCTCACCGGGCTGATTCTGGACGAGATGGCCGCCGGGCGCTGGAATCGGGTGCTCTTCTGCGGCACCGGGGCGCTGCACTCTCCGGTGGCTCTGGGGCAGGGGGAATCCATTCCGGGCATCTGCCACGCAGTGGCCATCTCCAACACAAAGGAGTGACAAACATGGCTCTATTCGGCGAAGTGATCCGAGCTTTTCTGTGCGGCGGCATTCTCTGCCTGATCGGCCAGGTGCTGATCGACAAGACCGCCCTGACCCCGGCCAAAATACTGACCAGCTATGTGGTGGCCGGAGTGCTGCTGGGGGCGCTGGGCCTCTACGAGCCCATCCTCCGCTGGGGCGGCGCCGGGGCCTCTGTCCCGCTGACCGGCTTCGGGGCCAACCTGGCCAAAGGCGTCCGGCGGGCGGTGGCGGAACAGGGGCTGATGGGGGCCTTCACCGGCGGGCTGACCGCCGCCGCGGGCGGGGTGGCCGCCGCCGTCTTTTTCGGGGCTCTGGCCGCCCTGTTTGCCAGGTCCAGAGACCGGTCCTAACCGCCTCTTTCCCCGGGCAACGCCCCAGGCGGGACGCAGCGCAGGCCTTCCGCCGCCGCTGAACCGGGCGGCGTATCCTGCCCCGCTTCACTGTCCCGGGCGGCGTCAGTCCTGCCGCGCCCGGCCGCCCTCTCCTCCGCCGGTGTGGCCGTGATATTCAAATTTGCCATACTTCCGGCGGCTGACCCGCTTTCGCTTTGGTCTGGTGGGGGCCGGCTGGAAGCCTCTGCCGTAGCGGCGGCGTCCGACGCTGGGCCGGTAATGCCGCGGAACGGCGCTCCGGCTCCGCCGGCCGGCCGCCCAGCCGCCGCGGCCCTTGTACCCGGCGTTGTAAACGCTGGTTCCGCCGCTGGCATGCCGTCCAAACCTGGCCCGCTTTACCGCCCGGCGGATCAGCGCCCAAAGGAGCAGGATCAGGGCCAGGACAGCACAGATGACGGCGATGGTCAGCCGGACCGGCGCTATGGAAAAAACGGGCATACAGCGACACCTCCGCCTGGGCCAGGGGCCCGGAATCGGGTTGGAATGTGCCCCGGCTGACGCCGGGGCATGGAAAAACTCTGCGTTAAATGATCTTTACCAGACCGCCTGCTCCGCCTCGAAGTGGGCGTTGATCTGGCGGGTAAACTCCTGGGCGGCGTTGTAGCCCAATTTCTTCTGGCGGTTATTCAGCGCGGCCACTTCAATAATGATCGCCAAATTGCGGCCGGGTTTGACGGGCACGGTGACGGTGGGCACCTCTACATCCAGGATGGTGGAATACTGGTCGTCCAGGCCAATCCGGTCGTAGTTGACCCCATCCTTCCACTGCTCAATATTGATAATCATATCAATCCGGGTGGACTCTTTGACGGCAGACATACCGAAGAGCTGGCGAACGTCAATCACCCCGATGCCCCGAAGCTCCATATAATAGCGGATCAGCTCCGGCGCGGTGCCCCGCAGACTGTGGGCAGAGGTTCGGGTGATGTCCACCGCGTCGTCGGCGATGAGCCGGTGACCCCGCTTCAGCAGTTCGATGGCGTTTTCGCTCTTGCCCACGCCGCTCTCGCCGATGAGCAGGATGCCCTCGCCGTAGACCTCCACCAGCACCCCGTGGCGGGTGATGTGGGGGGAGAGGAAATTCTTCAGGGTGGCGGTCAGGGTGCTCATAAAGTCGCCGGTGGGTTCCTGGGTGCGCAGAATAGTGCGGTCATGTTTCTCCGCCATCTCCATGCACTCGGGATAGGGCTCCAGGCCCCGGGCAAAGATCAGGGTGGGGATGGGATAGCTGAGCAGCTGATCAAAGCGCTCCCGCCGCTGCTGGCTGGTCAGGTCGGCCAGATAGCCGTACTCCATATTACCGATCAACTGGACCCGATGGGTGTCGAAATGCTGAAAATACCCCACCAGCTGGAGGCCGGGCCGGTCCACGCTGTCCACTGTGATCCTGATGCTTTTATAATCCGTCCCGCCGTAGAGCACCTCAAGGGAAAACTCGTTGATAATCCGTTCCAGATTGACAAAGCGGTTGCTGTCCATCTCTGCTCCCTCCTAATCCATCTCTCTTCTGTCCCGGTATCTCCGCCGAGCATACACTGTTTTCCGAAAAAAAGAACCTAGTAAGGCTAGTATAGCGTTGTTTCGGCGTTTTCGCAACCATAATCCGCAGTTTCCGGAGCAAAGAACTTTTTTCAAATTCCAGAAAAGATTCTCTTGCATTTTGGACAATCATCTGATAAAATATCATGCGATGCGTAGTTTTACGATATCCTAAAGCGAGGAGGTTTGGCAAATGGCTAAGTGCGAATTTTGTGACAAGGACATCAAGTTCGGCATTCAGGTGTCCCACTCTCATCGCCGCTCCAATCGGACCTGGAAGCCCAACGTGAAGCGCGTCAAGGCGATCGTGAATGGCACTCCCACTCATGTTTATGTCTGCACAAGATGCCTCCGTTCCGGTAAGGTCAACCGTGCCGTCTGATGATCTGAATCAGGACGAATACGAACAAATTACCCCGTACCACAGGTGGTACGGGGGTTTTGTTTTTCTGCGCCGCATGCGCCGGACAAATGCCGTCAGTCATTCCAGCACATAGGTGGAGATACACTGACCAATGGCCTCAATGTCACAGGCGCCTGTGAATTCAAAGGTCACCTTCCCCACCCCGGAAAAATACATCTCCAGCTCGCTGTCCATATCCAGAACTCCGGAGGTCTCCACCGAAAACACAGTAATTTTGCTGTAGGGCATAGAGGTGTAGTCTTTTTTCTTGCCGGTGACCCCCTGTACATTGACGGAAATCACCCGCTTATTGGTGAATACCACATAGTCCCGCATGGCCGTATAGTTGCCCAGCACCTGCTCTCCGGGAATCAGCAGCGGGGCGAGATCCTCAAAACGGGGGCGGTTGTCCTTTCTCAGCTTGATCACAGAGCCATTTTCAAAATCAATCACAGCGTATTCCTCCCTTGCGATCTGACGGATGTTGGCGTTCACCCGATGTGGTTATGATACCGCAGATACGTGGTCAATGCAATCCCCCGGCAGACAGAGCAGACCGCCCGCTCTGTCCGCAAGTCTGGCCGACGGTGCTTTTGCGGCGTACGAGCGTTTTGCCCTTGGTCAAAACCTCAGCGCAGGGCGAATTCATTTCGCCCGAGCATTGCAATCAAAATGGGTGAAGCCGCCCGACGGGCGGCGGAACCCACAAAAAAGGACATCCCGGAGGATGTCCTTTTTTGTGGTGACCCATCGGAGGCTCGAACTCCGGACACCCTGCTTAAAAGGCAGGTGCTCTGCCAGCTGAGCTAATGGATCAGACTATATTATACAGTTCATATACAGCAAAACGGCTTGCGCCGGGAGGTTGGCATGGCTGGGATGGCGGGATTCGAACCCACGACTGCAGGAGTCAAAGTCCTGTGCCTTACCGCTTGGCGACATCCCAATAGGCAGAAGATAAGAGAAAAAGCCAGACCGATTCATATCCGCTATGAGCCGCTCTGACTTTGTCCCTTAGTTCTTATGGGGTGGATGAACGGAGTCGAACCGTCGGCCTCCAGAGCCACAATCTGGCGCTCTAACCAACTGAGCTACATCCACCATAGGGATTCGCGGGGGCATGTGGCATTCGAGTCTCACCAGGGACGGGTGGTACGCCTGGAGGGACTCGAACCCCCGGCCCACTGCTTAGAAGGCAGTTGCTCTATCCACCTGAGCTACAGGCGCGTATGGAGCGGGTGATGGGAATCGAACCCACGCGACCAGCTTGGAAGGCTGGGATTCTACCATTGAACTACACCCGCACGCTCGATTGCCAGCTCGAATATATTACCATATCAGCAATAGGATGTCAAGAATTTTTACTTTTATCTCGCCAATATTTTATCCTCGGTAAAATCCGGCCGCCGCGACTAGAAGGGCCTGCTCCGGGACAAACTGGGGATATGAAATGGATTTGGTGTTTTTATCTGTACAGCGTGTTGGGTTTTTTGCTGGAACTGGTCTATGCCAGGGCCACCGGGGCGAGAAAACGGGATCGAAAGTGTCACTTCTTCCTGCCCGTCTGTCCGGTCTATGGGCTGGGCGCCACGGCCATCGCCCTGCTCCCGGCCGCCATTGCGCACCGCCCCCTGCTGCTCTTTCCGGCGGCGGCGGTGCTGGCCACCGGAGCGGAATATGCCGCCGCCCTGTTTTATGAAAAAGTCTGGCATGTGTCCTTCTGGGACTATCAGACCTTGCCGGGCAATGTACAGGGGCGGATCTGCCTGCCCTTCTCCCTGATCTGGGGGGCGCTGGGATTGGGGCTGCGTTATTTTGTCCAGCCGCTGATGGACCGTTTCATCACATGGCTGCCCGAAGTGCTGCTCCTCCCCATCACCCTGCTGTTTACGGCGGATTTTCTCTTCACCGGTCTGGTGCTGCGCCGTCGGGGCAGCACCGAAGCGCTGCGCTGGTACCGCAGATAAGCAATCGCCGCGCCCTCCGACGCCGATCGACCATATTTTTCCCATTCGCATTGGTTTTAATTATGGAACGCATTAGAGATAAATATTTGTGGTTTGCGCCTTTGTGGAGTACACTTAAACTAGAAAAAGGAAACGCTGTGTGCTCTGCCGCCGCTCCCCGGGGCGCGGCCAAAGGAGTGGGATGCCAATGCGAATTAAAATCTTCTCCATCAATCCAGAGCGGGATAGCCGCCGCATGAAACATCAACCGCTGGCCGCATGGGATATCTCCCCAGTGGACAGCAGCATATATGACTGCGTCTATGACCGGGAATATCCGCCGGTCAGCCTGGAGCAGGCGCTTTTGGACCTGCTGGTGCAATCGCGCTCTTCTGATGCCGGACGGCCGAGCTACCAAGTATCCGACGTCATTCAGATTCAGGACAGCCTGGATCAGGCCAACAAATCCTTCTATGTCAGCGCTCTGGGCCTGACGGAGATCACGTTTTCTCCCTGTCCTCCCCTCTCTTAAACCGCCGTATATCTTTTCTCCGGTTGTCCATACTATACCCAGCGGAATCTCCGCAATCTGAACTGGAGGAATGAACCATGGAACAGATCAATCACAGCATCGCATGTTCGGTGAACAACTGCGCCTATCACGCCGGCAATCAGGGTTACTGCACCTTGGACTGCATCAAGGTGGGCTGCTGCACCCCTGAGGTCACTCAGTGCGGCAACACCGAGTGCGCTTCCTTCAAGGCCGGCGGCAAGTCCAAGTGCCGCTGAGTCCACTCCAGACCAGCAGGGCCTCCGCAAACCGCGGAGGCCCTGTCTTTTTATTCTGGTCTCTCGTGAAATTTTCCTGTCTCTCGGCGGAACTGCCTGTCCGGTTCACAGCTCCCCCTGTTCCCTCAGCCAGTCCAGCAGCGCCTCCCGGCGGTTGGGAATTTTCCCGTCTATGACGGCTTCCAGCCCTTGTTTCAGCAGCCGGCCCACGTCCGGACCGGCCGGCACTCCCAGGGCAATCAAGTCCGCCCCCCGGAGCGCCAGCTGGGGCAGCGACCAGCAGGGCTCCCCCGCCGCCTCCTCCACCAACCTGCCAAAGGCATCCAGCTGCCCCAGCTTCTCCTCCCGCTGAAAGCGGGATTGGCCCAGCACATCAGCGCGGCGGAGCTTCAGCAGGTCCCGGGTCAGCTCCAGGCCGTGGCGGGCCAGAAAGCGCCGGACACCGGGCAGTTCCTGGGGCAGCGAGCAGTCATGAATGCTCACCAGATGTTCCACCTGCTCCCGGGTCTGGTTGTCACAGCGCAGCCGGAGCAGGGCCTGGCGGGCCAGCTGGGCGCTGCGCCGGTTATGGCCATAAAAATGGGAAATCCCCTGGCGGTCCCGGGTGCAGCAGTCGGGCTTGCCCACGTCGTGGAGCAGGGCGGCCAGCCGGAGGGTGGGCGTGGGCTCCACCTGGGCCACCACCCGGGCGGTGTGGCGCCAGCCGTCGGCGTCGTGGTGGGGGTTGTTCTGGTCATAGTCAAACAGGGGTCTTACCTCCGGTAGGACCTGGGCAAACACCTCCCGGAAGCGAAGCATCATATTGGAGGCGCCGGGGGTTATCAAAATGGCTTTGAGCTCGGCGAAGACCCGCTCCCGGGCGATCCGGTCCAGGTCCCCCCGGAGGGCGTGGACCGCCCGGGCGGTGCCCTCCTCCAGGGCGAAGGAGAAGCGGCCGGCGAAGCGCAGGGCCCGCAGGATGCGCAGGGCGTCCTCCCTGAAGCGAAGCTCCGGCTCCCCCACCGCCCGGATGAGCCCCCGCTCCAGGTCGGCGCGGCCCCCGAAGGGATCCACCAGCCCCCGCTCCGGGTGGAAGGCCATGGCGTTGACGGTAAAATCCCGCCGGGCCAGATCCTCCTCCAGGGAGCGGACAAAGCGGACGGAATCGGGGTGGCGGTGGTCGGAGTAGCCTGCCTCGGTGCGGAAGGTGGTGACCTCGTAGCCCTCTCCCCCGGCAATGACCAGCAGGGTGCCGTGGCGGATGCCGGTGTCATGGATTTGGTACGCGCCCAACACCCCACGGGTCTGCTCCGGCAGGGCATCGGTGCAGATATCCCAGTCGTGGGGGATGCGGCCCAGCAGCAGGTCCCGGACGCAGCCCCCCACAAACCAGGCCTCATGGCCGGCTCGCTCCAGCGCACGGATCAGCGCCGCCCCCGCCGGGGGCAGCTGCGCCCGGTCGATCCGACACGTCATGGCGTCACCTCCTCCCACAAATGGACCGGTATCTCGATTACACCTGGACCTCCCCGGAGAGCACCCGCTGGTAGTCCTCGTAGTTCTTGGCCAGCAGGGCCGGAGTGTCCAGCTCATAGGGACACTTGCTGGAACACTGGTTGCAGTGCAGGCACTGCTCGATCTTCTTCATCTCCGCCTGCATCTCCCCGGTCAGCCAGTTCTGGGAGGGGGCGCGGCGGAGCATCAGGGACATCCGGGCGCACTGGTTGATCTGGATGCCCACGGGACAGGGCATGCAGTAGCCGCAGCCCCGGCAGAACTCCCCGGCCAGCTCCCGCTGCTCCCGGGCGATGAAGTCCCGCATCTCCCCGTCCAGCTCGGGCACCTGCTCCATGAAGGCCAGCCACTCCTCCAGCTCGCTCTCCCGCTGGATGCCCCAGATGGGCAGCACGTTGTCGAACTGGGCCATGAAAGCCATGGCGGGCCTGGACTGGTTGATGAGGCCGCCGGCCAGGGCCTTCATGGCCAGGAAGCCCATGTTTTTCTCCCGGCTGCGGCGCACCAGCTCCAGCTCCTTGTCCGAGGAGAGGTAGCTGAAGGGGAACTGGATGGTCTCATAGAGGCCGGAGTCCACCGCGTCCAGGGCCACCTGGAGCCGGTGGGCGGTGATGCCGATGTGGCGGATCTTGCCCTGTTCCCTGGCCTGGAGCATGCACTCATACATCCCGGTGCCGTCGCCGGGGACGAAGACCCGGGCGGCGCAGTGGAACTGGTAGATGTCCAGATAGTCGGTGTTCAGCAGCTTCAGCGAGGTGTCCAGCTGCTGCCAGAACTCCTCCGGGGTGGCGGCCATGGTCTTGGAGGCCAGGAAGAAGCTCTCCCGGGGGTAGACGCTCAGGGCCCGGCCCAGCTTCTCCTCGCTGTCGCTGTAGGCCCGGGCGGTGTCAAAGAAGCGCATCCCCCCATCGTAGGCCCGGCGGAGGATATGAACCGCCCCTTCCATCCCTACCCGCTGGATGGGCAGGGCGCCAAAGCCGTTCTGGGGCACCGTGATGCCGGTGGAGCCCAAGGTGATCTGTCTCATGTGCATGGTAAATCCTCCCCCAATGTGTGGGCCTGCCCCCGCCGCCGGGGCGGCGGGGGGATCGGTGTCTTGCTGTCCTTTTGATTATAGCATGGGGGCTTTTTTGAAGTCAATCGGGGCCTTTGGCCGGAAAGGGGGACAAAAAAACGGGCAGCGCGGAGCTCTGCCCGGAAAGGCGCTTTCCCGGCGGGGGTCGCCAGGCCCGGTGCTGGCCGGGGTGCCATTGATGGCCGCAATTCATGCAAGTAATCACCACATTAGCTCCAACCTCACCAGATTTTACAGCGCTGAGGGACGTACGGTTGTGTGGCTTGCAGTCTCGCGATAGACAGGAAACGCCGCCCGTAAATCATACGAGCGGCTTTCATGGCGTAAGCTGGAACTAGGAAGCGGATCGAGCCTGGCGCATTCTCCTGATTAATATTAATAATACCGGTCAAAGCAACTTAAGATTGTGCTGAGACTGTCCGAGTACTCTTTCAACTGTCCTGCAACATAAATGCGGTAGCGAGGACTTGTCGCGCCAGCATCCCGAACTTCAACCAGACCGTAAGAAAGCACCTTGCTCTTAATCGTTTTTTCCACAGTGAATACCTCCAAGATTTAAGATGAAGAACAACATCCGTTGTATATAATAGTTTTAACAAAAACAATCCATAATGTCAATGTATTCTGCAATGATTTGCATTATTTGTGCATTTAAAGAAGATTAAATTGTGGAAAAAAAGGATGTAAAATACGTTATGATAACTTTATCGACCCGATGATGCGCGAGCACGCATATATAGAACAAGCATCGGCCCTGGCCGGCGGGCCGGATCTGTGGTAAAATGGCCGCAATATGGCGTCGAAAGGGAGCTGGTTTTCATGGGAAAGGATCGCAAAGCGGAGGGCACCTACTATCTGATGTGCGAGCGCACCTGGGTGTATCACATTCTGATGGGGGTGGCCGGGCTCTTCGGGGCCTACACCTACCTGCTGCGGGGCAACGTGTTCTGCAACGCCCAGACCGGCAACGTGGTGCTGATGGGCATGGCCCTGGGCTCGGGCGAGTGGGGGCAGGCGCTGTACTACCTGATCCCCATCTCCGCCTATCTGCTTGGGGCGGTGATCTCCGAGCTGGTGCCCAACCCGGTCAAGCACCACCTGCCCCTGCGCTGGGACACCCTGCTCGTCGGCATTGAAATGCTGGCGGTGGTGCTCCTGGGCTTTGTCCCCGACAGCGCCCCGGTGCAGATCGCCCAGGTGACCATCAACTTTATCGCCTCCATGCAGTACAACACCTTCCGCCAGGCCGAAGGAGTGCCCATGGCCACCACCTTCGCCACCAACCACATCCGGCAGATCGGCATCGGCATTGCCGTGGAGCTCAAGCGCCGCCGCACTGGAGACAAATCCCACCGCCCCCGGCTCTTCCGGCACATTCAGATGCTGGTCTACTTCGTGCTGGGCGCTGTGGTGGGCACCGTCTTCTGTCATCTGCTCTCCGGACGGGCCATTTGGATCTCCCTGATCCCCCTGGGGGTGGTCTTTGCCGCCCTGCTTCACGCCGACCTGACCACAGAGCGCGACCTGGTGGAGCGCAAGCCGGCGGGGCACTGAACGGCGTCCCTTTGAATAGCAAACTACACCTCATCTCCAAACCGGAGTTCTGTCTACAGGAAAGCGCCCTGCGGTTTTTCGCCGCAGGGCGCTGGTGGTTTATGTTCTGAAACCGCGTTCCTTTTCCTTATCCGTTGCGCTTTTTCCTCCGGCTGTACACCAGCACGCCGGCCAGTCCCGCGCAGGCAGCCATCAACAGGGAGGCGGCCAGGAACGGAAGGGCGTCATCGGCGGTCTTGGGAGACGTGCTCTCGTTGGTGGCGCCTGTCGTATCGCCCGGCTGGTTGGTTCCGGTGGCCGGGATGGTCTCCGCAGGCTTGGCATAACCACAGACGGTGCACTGCTCATGCCGGGAGCCGTTCTCAGAGGCGGTGGCCTCTTGATCGGTCACCCAGGCAAAGGTATGGGCCTGAATATCCTGGACCGCGCCGCAGACGGTGCAGGCGTGCCAGTGCTGAGCCGCATCGGACTTCCAGTCATCGCCAAAGCTGTGGCCGGTGGCGGGAATGACCGTGCTGTCCTTCACCGCATCGCAGTGCTTGCAGTGGATGGACTGGCTGCCGCCGGCAGTGCAGGTGGGCGCCTGATCCACAGTGAAGCCGTCCTCCCACTCATGGCCCAACGGATCCAGCTGATCGGTCTCAGTGAAGCCGCAGACCTGGCACACCCGCTGGGCGCTGCCCGCATCGGTGCAGGTCGGAGAGGACACAGTAGTCCATTCGCCGAAAATATGATCCTCAATGGTGATTTCCAGCGCTTCACTTTCCACCGCAGCGGACTGTTTGGCACCGTCGCTGGCGATCACCTCGACCGTGTAGCTTCCGGCCTCGGAGACAGTCAGGGTGCTGTTGGTCTCGCCGTCCAGCGCCTCGCCATCCCTGTACCACTGATATGTGTAGGTGACATTCGCCGCGTCATGGCCTGCCGTGGCTGTCAGCGTGGCAGTGGAACCCACATGGGGATTGGTGTCCGAAGCGGAGACCGACACGGTGGGGGCGTTCAGCGTCCAGACGGCCACAAGCCTTGTGGAAGATCCCTCAACCGGATCCGTCTCAAAATTCCAGCGCGTGGACGAACCCTTCAAATTCCAGCCTGCGAGGGTATAACCAGTCTTTTTAGGAGTCGGGACATCGGCAGGGTCGATCAGTTCTCCCCGTACGACGCCATGCCGGTAATCCCCATATTCCGTCGTCCCATCTTCATCATAGAAGTAGACAATACTGGATTTGGCCCAGCAGAGATACTGATCCTTCACTACAAAGCCGTCAAAAATCGCACCAGAGATAAAATCATCCCGGTTCGGGGTCAGGCCTTGGGCGTACTCCACAGCAGGGATATCGTATAGATTGTTGCTGCGGGTGATCTCCACAGGGTACACCGGGGTAAACTCGTCTGTGACATGGATCACATAGCCATCCTCATAATCGTTCTGGAAGAAGATATCACCTGAAATCTCCGGAGATCCGCTCAGTTCCAGACGCGGATAGGCCACACTGCCTTCGTAGCCATACAAGCCAATGGCGCTGCCCGTTTCTCCATCTATTATGGCATTATCTTTTATGCTCCCGCCCGAAATTTTGATGTCTACCGCTCCATCATAGACGTAGCCAAAGATTCCGGCGCCCGGCATTGTGCTCGTGTTTCCGACAACAGAACCGCTCTTCATCTCAAACAGAATGGGATCTGAAGCAAAACCTTGCAAATAGATACCGCCGCCATAGAAACCCGCTTCGTTTTCAGTGATGGCGGCACCATTCAGGCCCGCGTCCCCTCCAATCACAGTCAAGCCTGCGCCCTGCTCTGCGGAATTCTCCTTGATTTCTCCGCCGTTCAAGGTGACCGAGCCTCTTTCGGACAAAATACCGCCGCCCCAGATGGAAGAATTGTTGCCCGAAATTTCACCGCCGTTGACAATCGTAGTACCGCAGTTATAAATTCCGCCGCCGCCAAAATTCTGGGCCGCAGTATTGTTCCTGATCGCACCGCCGTTCATGTTCAAATTACTATTGATATTTACATATACGGCGGTTGCCCTGTTGTTGGCCAGCTCTGTGCCTTTCTCAATATTCAACGTGCCCCCATTTGTGATAAAGACAAGGTAGCTGCCATAATCCACAGTTTCGTTGTTTCCGTCAATCGTCGTATGTTCAAGCGTCAGATTCGCATCCGCTCCATAGACAGAGATGAGCGTACCGTTATAACCTTCCGCCCGCTCAATGGTCGCGCCTTCCACGGTCAGCGCGGAATCGACCGTGACCTGGCCGCAGATATAGATGACGCCGTCATCCGCCACCAGATTCAGGGCATGCTCCAGGGTCTTGACCGCGTTATCTTGATCCGCACCGGTATCGGTGTCATCTCCGCTGATGCCGTTCAACCAGACTTCCTCCATCCGGTCCACAGTAAAGGTGCCGTCACCGTTATCCACCGACGTCAGGCCGTCATAGACGTACTCATCTACATTCGTGCTGAAGGTGCCGCCGGTAATCACGATTTCCTTTTCGCCATCGGCACTGTCATCGCTCAGCATCTTTACCGCCAGGCCCTGGTCGCTGTCAAAGGTGCCGCCCTCGATCTTCACCGAAATATCCCGGTCATAGTTGCCCTCGACATAGAGGGCCGCGCCGGTGTTGTTCACACCGCTGTTCAGGCCCTCTGACGGATCCGATGCCGTGCCGGTGCCTGTGATCTCAGAACCCGCTTTGACGGTGACGCTTCCGCCCTTGACGGCCACGCCCATGGTGCCGGTCACCTTGGTGCCATCAATGGTCAGCGTGCTGTCAGCCGCGGGGAAATAGATGCCGATTGCATTGGGCGCGTTGACAGAGCCGCCCTTCAGGTTGATGTGAATTCCGGTGCTTGTGCCATTGCACACGATGCCATAGTCATCTTCCGCACTTCCGCCGGCGCTCAGATCCACATTCTCCAGGTTCAGCGTGACATTGTTATATCCGGTGCTGCCGGATGGAGGAATGCCCACTTCCGCTCCGGTTCCGTTCTCTGTGACCATGGTGCCATTTTTAATGGTCAGGGAAGCATTGCTGACGTTGAGCCGAATCACAGTATCGCTGCCGCTGGTCACAGTGTGGCCGTTCAAATCCAGCGTCAGGTCAGCGTTACTGGAGCTGTGGGCAATGCTGCCCTCATAGTCGTTCAGCAAAACCGCTGTAGCGTTGACATCATTCTTGGCCGCCGGGGCAAAGCTGCCGTGGACGTACTGCTTTCCATCGCTGTGGGTGGCCAGGAATCCGCCTGTCTTGATGTAGCCAGCAACGGTGTCGTTATAGGCCATACAGGCGCTGGTGCCCAACTCGAGGCAGGATCCATCCGCACCGGTGGAACTCAGCTCGATATTCTGCCCCAGAGAGACCGGCAGCAGATTGTTGCTGTTGCCAGACATGGCATAGACCGGCACTGCCGCCGTAATGCGGGAAACCGCGTCCCCCTGGTTGACGATGCTGATACCGTCGGTGTTGCCGGTGGACGTGGCGTAGCTGGTGTGCAGCTCCAGGCCGTATCCGTCCTCCGCGGTATTGGTGATGCTGTGGCCGTTCAGATCCACCGTGGCGCAGTCAACGGTGACCTTAACGGTCTCCGTTCCGGTATAGTCCTTGAGCAGGGTGAGAGTCTGTCCGCTTTCCAGAGAGGCGGCGGCCTTGACCAGAGAACCATAGTAGACGTCTCCAATCTTCGCTGCCGCGTCCTCTTCGGTCAACGCCTTCACAATGTAGTGATCCCCCTCAGCAACGCACATCACGCCCGCCGGAAGGTTGCTGGACACATCCTGTTCAAACCAGCAGTTCAGCACAAAGCCAGTTCCCACCTGTCCGAACACTCTGCCCACCGTGCCGCTGTTCAAGGTCACAGAAGCACTGGCGTTGGAGGCATAAACGCCGGAGACATAGACCAGGCCCGCTTCCGCCTCCGTCTGGGTTTCCCCGGCAGGCGGCTGGCCCACCGTGAGGCTGGAGGTGGCAGCGGCGAGAGAAATCCCCCGGGTGCCGCCCTGGATTCTACCGCCAGTCACAGAAGCAGTACCTCTTGCATTCACCTGAACGACCGTGGTCGCGTTGCTCTGGGTCTGTTCCACTGTGCCGCCGGTCATCTCAAAGATGTCGTCGCCGGCCACTCTCAGAACCGCAGTCCATCCGGTGCCCCTCAGCGTCCCGCTCTCCAGGGTGACCTTGTCGCCGCCGGTGGTGCTCATATTGATGATGTAATCTGTGCCTGTGATAGTTCCGCTCTGCTCCGGGCTGCCGTCCCGAATCGTAACGTCGCCGCCGGCAACCTTCAGCGAATAGCTGCCTGTTGTCAGCGTCTTTCCGTTCAGGTCCAGGGTGACATCCCGGTCAATGGTAACATCTGCCGTCAGGGCAGCATGCTCCGTCATGGTAATGGCACCGCCGCCGCTCACGGCGGCGATGGCATCCGCCAGATTATCATAGCTGTTTTCGCCGACCTGGAACGCCCCCGTTCCCGCATCATAGGTGACCGTATCACTGATGCCGTTGGTCGGTACCGGAGGATCTGTCTCCGGCACAGGGGTGCCGGGCGTTTCGGTTTCAGGCGTACCGCTCTGGCCGTCCTCTTCCTCCGGCGTCACAGGGGGTTCTCCCCCGTCGGTCTGGGGTTCAGAGGATGTGGACGCCGCGGCGTTATTTTCCTCCTCTTGCTCCGGCTCTCCCGGCGTCTGATCGGCCGCTGCGGCCAGGACACATTCCCCCTCGTGCCCCTGCTCCAGCGTGCAGCCTTCGGTCAACTGGCAGGAGAGGGTCTCCTCTGCCGGCGGCTCCACTTCTTCAGCAAACGCCGCGCCGGGCAGCATGCTCAACGCCAATGCCAGCGAGAGCACAACCGCAAGCCATTTCCTACATCTTGCCTTCTTCACTTCCAATTCTCCTTTCTGTTGTTGGAATTGATTGAACCGTATGAGAACGCATCCTCCCCGTCTGACTGGAACACAGGCAGGATACCGCTTGATCTCTTTGCAATCAATAACCAAAGACATACCCGCAGCCGGATTGACTGTGATACCGCCCCCATTGGGGTTCCGGCCCGGGCCTGTTATTGCAGTTTAAACAAATTTACAACAAAATTATATTGTATGTTGTAATTTTAATCAAGGGCAATTCCAGTTTTTCGTCAATCCGCCACCACTTTTTTGTAAAACGCAAAAACGCCCGGCGGAACACAGCTGGTTTTCAGCTATGTCCCGCCGGGCGGTAAGGGTTTTGCTTTATTCCACCGTGACCGACTTGGCCAGGTTGCGGGGTTTGTCGATGTCGCAGCCCCGGTTCAGCGCCACATAGTAGGCGAACATCTGCAGGGGCAGCACCGCCAGGGAGGGCATCAGCATGGGGTCAAGTTCCGGAATCAGCATGATTCCGCTGGCCTGGCTCTCCATGGCCTCACGGTGGGCCTCGGTGGTCAGTGCCACCACGTCGGCCCCCCGGCTTCTGACCTCCACAATGTTGCTCATGGTCTTGTCGAAGAGGGCGCCGTAGGTGGCCAGGGCCACCACCAGGGTGCCCTGCTCAATCAGTGAGATAGTGCCGTGCTTCAGCTCACCGGCGGCGTAGGCCTCGGAGTGAATATAGGAGATCTCCTTCAGCTTCAGGGAGCCCTCCAGCCCCATGGCGTAGTCGATGTTCCGGCCGATGAAGAAAATGGACTCGTGGTTGAAGTACTGGGAGGCCAGATACTGGATGTTCTCCTTCTGATCCAGCACCTGCTCCATACAGCTGGGCAGCAGCAGAAGCTGCTCCGCCAGCTGGTCGTAGCGCTCCGGCTCCAGCCGGCCCAATACGTCGGCAAAGTAGAGTCCCACCAGGTAGAGCACCCCCAGCTGGGTGGAGTATCCCTTGGTGGTGGCCACGGCAATCTCCGGCCCGGCCCAGGTGTAGAGCACGTCGTCGCACTCCTTGGCGATGGAGCTGCCCACTACGTTGACCACCCCCAGGGTGCGGGCCCCCAGTTTTTTGGCCTCCCGCAGGGCGGCCAGGGTGTCCGCCGTCTCGCCGGACTGGCTGATGACAATGACCAGGGTCTTGTCATCCACGATGGGGCTGCTGTACCGGAACTCCGAGGCCAGGGCCACCTCCACCGGCAGGCGCAGCAGCTGCTCCAGGAAGTACTTGCTCACCATGCCCACATGATAAGAGGAGCCGCAGGCCACCACATAGAGTTTATTCAGCGAGCGGATATAATCCGGCGTAATGCTCAGGTCCTCCAGCACCACCCGGCGGTCTTTGAGCCGGGGAAACAGGCACTTGCGCATGGCATCGGGCTGCTCCATGATCTCCTTGATCATGAAGTGCTCATAGCCCCCCTTCTCCGCCGCCGAGATCTCCCAGTCCACGGTGGAGTGCTCCTTCTCCACCGGGTTGAGCAGGCTGTCATAGACCTGGATGGAATCGGCGGTGAGGACGGCAATCTCCCCGTCCTCCATATAGGCCACGTCCCGGGTATGCTTGATGACCGCGGTGACATCGCTGGCCAGGAAATTGCAGCCCTCTCCGTAGCCCAGCACCAGCGGGCCGTCCTTCCGGGCGGCGATCAGCTGATCCGGGCAGTCCACGCAGATAATGCCCAGGGCGTAGGAGCCCTCAATCTGGTTCAGCGCCTTGACCACCGCCTCCAGGATATTGTCCTTGTAATAGTAGTCCACCAGCTGGGCGGCCACCTCGGTGTCGGTCTCCGAGGCAAACTGCACCCCCCGGGCTTCCAGCCGGCGGCGCAGGGTCAGATAGTTTTCGATGATCCCGTTGTGCACCACGGCCACCCGGCCGGACTGGCTGACATGGGGGTGGGAGTTCAGATCGGAGGGCTGGCCATGGGTTGCCCAGCGGGTGTGGCCCAGCCCCACCTGTCCCCGGACGGCGGCGCCGCCCTCCACCAGGTCGCAGAGTGCCTGGAGGCGCCCCTTGGCCTTGTAAACCTGGAGCCCCCGCTCCTGGTCATCATACACGGCGATGCCCGCCGAATCATAGCCCCGGTACTCCAGACGGGACAGCCCCTCCAGCAGAATGGGGGCGGCCTCCTCCCGGCCTACATAACCGACAATTCCGCACATAAACAGTTACCTCCAGAAAAGCGCTCAAATCAGACAAAAGGGAAAAACCGCAAAGGGGCGCGCGGCGCGCCGCCCCTTTGCGGCGAGTATTCTCACTTGGTTCCAAAGATCCGGTCACCGGCGTCCCCCAGACCGGGGACAATATAACCGTGGTCATTCAGCCGCTCGTCCAGGGCGGCCACATAGAACTCCACGTCCGGGTGATCCTGCTCGATCCGGGCCACCCCCTCCGGGGCGGCGATGATGTTCATCATAATGATATTCTTGCAGCCGTGATTCTTGATAAACTGGATGGCGGCGCTGGCGCTGCCTCCGGTGGCCAGCATGGGATCCACCAGCAGCACCATCCGCTCGGCGATGTCCGAGGGCATCTTACAGTAGTACTCCACCGGCTCCAAGGTCTCCGGATCCCGGTAGAGGCCGATATGGCCCACCTTGGCCGAAGGGATCAGGTCCAGGATGCCGTCCACCATGCCCAGTCCCGCCCGGAGCACCGGCACCACGGCCAGCTTCTTGCCGGAGATACAATGGCAGTGGGCCAGCCCCACCGGGGTCTCCACATCGAGTTCCCGGAGCGGCAGATCCCGGGTGGCCTCGTAGCACATCAGCATGGCGATCTCGGAAACCGCCGTGCGGAAATCCCGGGTACCGGTGTTTTTGTCCCGCAAAATGCACAGCTTGTGCTGCAGCAGGGGGTGGTTCAAAACGTGTACGCTCATGGCAGATTCCCCTTTCATCCTCTGTTCTCTTTTTCTTTGGCCAGCCGCTCCCGTTCCGCCTGGGAGAGTCGGAGATAATGGGCCTCCAGCGCCTCACCGCTGACCAATTCGTCCCGGCGGGCACACTCCAGTGCAGCCCTGGCCACCCCCCAGGCGCTCTGAAAGCGCAGGTGGGGCGGGGCCATCCGCAGGGCATGGCCCCGGGCCTCTGCATCATTATAGCACAGTTGGGCCCCGTCTCCAACTACAATTTGAGCATCGGGACAGCCCTCCAGCTCCCGGGCCAGCTCCTCCAGGGAAATGGCCCGGTCCTCGCAAAGCCGCTCCAGCGCGCCCCCCCGGGCCCGGAACAGGGCGTTGTAGACCTGGCGGCGCCGGGCGTCCATGGCGCAGCAGATGACGCCGTCCATATGGGCCAGGTTCCAGGCCATGGCCTCCAGGGTGGACACCCCGGCGCAGGGCTTCTCCAGCCCCCAGGCCAGCCCTTTCACCGTAGAGATGCCGATGCGCAGCCCGGTAAAGGAGCCGGGGCCGGCGGCCACCGCCAGACAGTCCACCTGCTCCAGCGCCACCCCGCAGTGGTCCAGCAGGCTCTTCGCCATGGGAAGCAGGGTGGTGCTGTGGGTCAGCCCGCTGTTCTGATAGGACTGGGCAATCAGAAATTCATCCTCGCACAGGGCGACCGAGGCCGCTTTGGCCGAGGACTCAAAAGCCAGAATCTTCATACTTCCCCTTCCACCCCCGTGATTTCAATCTCCCTGTTGTCTCCGCCCCGGTGCTGGATGTCCACCCGGATGGCGTCCCCTTCTATGGCATCGGAGACAATTTCGCTCCACTCCACGGCGCAGACGCCGCCCCGGGCCAGGTAGTCCTCCCATCCGATCTCATAGAGCTCGTCCGAGGAGGAGAGCCGGTACATGTCAAAATGGAACAGGGGCAGCCGCCCCCCCTCGTACTCGTTGACAATGGTGAACGTCGGGCTGGTCACCCGGCCGGTAATCCCCAGCCCCCGGGCCAGCCCCCGGGTGAAGGCGGTCTTTCCCGCCCCCAGATCCCCCGTGTAGGCGATCACCTCGCCTCCCCGGAGGGCCTTCGCCAGCCGCTCTCCCAGCGCCTCGGTCTCGGCGGCGCTCTTTGTGTGAAAAATCATTGCTCGCTCCCTTCCGCCCGGGGCCAAATGCTCCAATCCGCCGGGCGCAGGAAAATTCCCGGGTCATTATATCATAGATCGCCCTGGACTGCAAAACCCTTTGCCGCCATGTTTTCGACCGGGTATTTCCCCCAGTTCGACAAAGGATTGCATTTACATAATCACAAAATTATGCTATAATCGCCCTGTCGCATCCAAGTTTTACCCTGTTTTCCACCCTGGAGGTGAAATCTCGTCCCATGATCGCTGGGATCAAAAACTTCTTCAAGCGGGCGGACATCGTTCTGCTGGTGCTGTGCATCATCACAAATATCTACGGTCTGATCCTGATCTACTCCGCCACGCGCTTCAACGCCACTTATCACGCCCTGCCCCGCCAGCAGGCCATCGCCATGGTGCTGGGCATTGCCGTGTTCATCGTCTGCAATTATATCGACCTGGAGATCCTGATGGAAAAATGGAAGCTGGTCTTTGTGCTCAGCTCCCTGTTTATCCTGCTGCTGATCCCTTTCGGCGCAGACTACCAGGGCAACCGGAACTGGCTGGAGTTCTCCTGGCTGCCCTTCAACATCACCCCGGCCGAAGTAGTCAAGCTGTTTTTTGTCATGCTGCTGGCCAAACAGCTGGTCTATCTGCAGCGCAATGACAAGAACGATTTGAGCCGGGTATTCTCCGTGGCCCAGCTGGTGCTCCACCTGGGCTGGTTCTGTGGACTGATCTTCGTGGTCTCCGGAGACGCGGGCTCAGTGCTGGTCTATCTGGCCATCTTTGTCATCATGTGCTGGATCGGCGGCTTAAAAAAGCGCTGGTTTCTCATCGGCGGCCTGGCCGCGGGGGTCGGGGGCGCGGTACTATGGCACTATCTGCCCTCCGACAACTACTGGATCATGCGGATCCGGGTGGTGCTGGACCACACCCTGGATCCCATGGACACGGGCTGGAATCAGGCCAGGAGCCTGCTGGCCATCCGCTCCGGCGGATTGACCGGCGAGGGATATCTGCAGGGCATTCTGACCCAAAACCCCAGCCGGAACTATCTGCCCGAACGCTATACCGACTTCATCTTCTCCACCTGCGCCGAGGAGCTGGGCATGGTGGGCTGCATCCTGCTGCTGGCGCTGCTGGCCGCCATCATTCTGCGCTGCCTCTATGTGGGGCTGACCGCCCGAAGCGCCTTCTCCGCCCTGGTGGCCATGGGCTACGGGGGAATGCTGATTTTCCAGGTGGTGCTCAACGTGGGCATGTGCCTGTATGTGCTGCCGGTGGTGGGCATCACCCTGCCCTTCATCAGCTACGGCGGCTCCTCCCTGATAACGCTTTATGCCGCCATGGGCTTTGTCTCCGGCATCAAAATGCGATCCCTGCCCAGCTGGCTCAGCGACCGGACCGACATCGAGTGGAAAAAGCCGGAGGACAGCCGGCTGTATCGGAACTAAATCGTCTGCCGCAAATTTCAGGCCCCCGTCTTTTGATGCGCCCTCAGATAGGAACGATAGCCCCCTGCAGGACAGCACGGCAATTGCCGTGCTGTCCTGTTTTTTTCTTTGCCTGGAGCGCTTTGACCGGCCGGTCATGGGTCAATACAGACCTGCACTTCATAGTTCCACTGCAAAATACCGGACACAATCACAAGCTGTACGGTAAACGACGGATCCGCGCCATACTCGCTCCGGGCCATACGCAGCAGTTCTCGCAGGGTTTGCGCTCTGTTTTCTTCCGTACAGCCTGCACACAGGTATCTCCCCTTGGGCAATACCCTCAGCCCCTCTATATCCACATAGCGGGTGCAGACGGCAAAAAGCCTTGTGACTTCGTCCTCGGTGTATATGCCGGCCAGGTCCTCAAAGGAAAACTGCGCTTCTAAGGCAGGCGTCACTTTCTCATAGAAATGGCTGAGATAATTCCAAAGATTGTCCAGCGTTGGCTCCTCCAGGGTATCCGACAGCAAAATCACACGCTCCGGAATCTCCTTGACCACCGTGCCGCTGAGCTGTTCGTGCCCCCGGAGTTTCTGCTCATAGTCCGCTTTTGCCGCCTGGATTTTGGATTTGCTGTATTGCAGCGCCGCGATCTTTTCATCGGCCTTTTGCTCCGCCCGGGCCAAAAAGCTGACGATCTTTTCCAGGTCGTCATAGTCCAATACCTTCTTGATCTCCTGCAGCGACAAGTCCATCATCTGCAGCGCCCGCACTGTATTCAGCCGGACAATGTCCTGCTCGGTATAGTAGCGGTAGTTGGTCCACTCGTCTTTCCTGCTGGGCTTCACCAATCCAATGCGGTCATAATGCCGCAGCGTCTCGCTGGTGGTATGGACGGCCCTGGCCGCTTCCCCCACGGAAAAATATTTTCTCATCTGATATTTCCCCTATTGACCTTTGTGTTACACAAAGGTTTATGATTCATTCTAGCACAGGATATCGCAGAAATCAATGAAGATTCATGCCGTTTAGGAGGAATGACTGCATGATAGCGCTCAAACAGGTAACAAAACAGTACGGACAGGCAACCGTGCTGAAAAACATCACCCTGTCCATAGAGGAGCCGGGCATCTACTGCCTGCTGGGCAGGAACGGCGCGGGCAAAACGACCCTGCTCAAGTCCATTGCCGGGTATCAGAATATTACCGGCGGCACAATTCAGGTGGACGGCAAGGCCATCACCACCTCCACTTTGGACACCGGCGTCAGCTATATCGAAAACTTTGCAAAGCATTTTAACCTTCCCGTGGGGAAGCTGCTGAAGATCGCCTCCGAAGTCAATCCCAACTACGATTACGAATTTGCCCTGGACATGATGGATCGCTTTGAATTGGACGGGAAAAAGAAGTTTCACCATCTCTCCCTGGGCATGAAGACGATGGTCTCCACCATCATCTGCCTGGCCAGCAACAAGGAGGTCATCCTTCTGGACGAACCGGTACTGGGCTTCGACGCGATTATGCGGGTGGAGTTTTACGATATGCTGACCGAGAGTTTTCAAAAACATCCGCGCATTATCATTGTATCCACCCACATCATCGAGGAAATCGCAAAGACCATTCAAAAGCTCATCATGATCGACAAAGGAAAGGTCTGTTTCTTTGACACCCTGCAAGCGGTGGAGGAAAAGGCATTCAGTGTCAGCGGCCTGCAGAGAGACGTGGAGGCCGCAACCCGGGATCTGAATGTGATTGGCCGGGATACCGTCGGCGGCCTGGTGACCACCTATATCTTCGACAATCCGCCGGAGCAGACCGCCTCCCTGGAGATCACGCCGCTGTCTCTGCAGGACTTCTTCATCCAAATGGTCGGACACAAGGGAGGGATCAGACGATGACTGCCATTTTTGCGATCATAAAACGGCTGCTGGCCAGCAACAAGATCAGTTTCATCCTCACCGCGCTCGTGGTGCTCTGCGCCACCTCTTCCGGCGCTGTGGTGCTGAGCAACGGTAATTATACCTGGCTGCTGGCCGCCCTGACCCCATTCTTTTTTGTGTTCTACGACTTCTCAAAGCTGATGCACCTGGGCGCCAGCAAAAAGGATTACTTTCTCGGCTGTCTCATCAGCTATGGCACCCTGGCCCTCTGCATTTCCCTGGTCAACACAGCCATCCATCAATGGATTGACCCGGTCTATTCCGCCCGGACTGTGATCAATCTGATGGACGTGTGTCATTGGACGGAAAACGGGATCCTGGTGGCCGCATTGCAGCAGATGTGCTTCCTGCTGCTGGTCATGGTGTTTCTGCATGTGCTGCTGTCCATGCAGGCCCATTGGTACGGGTGGCTGACCGATGCGGTGCTGGTCGCACTGATCTGCATCTTTACCCCCATCGCGCCATTGCGCGCTGTCTTGACCGGATTTTTTCAGGCCATTATGCTCAACGGCAATGCCCTCCCGCACATTGCCATCTGCCTGGCCCTCAGCGCCGCGCTGTCCCTGGCGGGGCTGGCGGTCTTAAAGAGGAAAACGCTGTAAACCGGAGGGAATGCCATGATTCGGATCAAAGCAGTGGACGAACAAAACATATTGGACGTGTGCGGATTGACCACCGCGCAGGACGGCATCGGCCCTCCGGGAGAGGGGCACGCCTGCTGCAACGCAATTTCCATCGCGGAGGCATACTATCATCCGGAAATGCACCCCACCGCAATCTATCACAACAACGCGCTGATCGGATTTTTCATGTACCTGCGTGCAGAAGAGGAAGCGGAGACGGCAACCATCTGCCGCTTTATGTTGGATCACAGATTTCGGGAAAAAGGGCTTGAGGAAAAAGCCCTGGAGCACATCTTGAGAGGGCTCAAAATTCAAGGCGTCCGGCAGGTGGTCCTCCTGTCAGCCCACCCGGACGAAGCTGCGGAAAACCGATACCGTGCCCTGGGGTTTCACCTCACGGGACAGACCGATCAGGGCGAATATCGCTATGCGTTAGAGATGTCACCGTCATAAAATCATGGAGGAATTGCAATGAAGAAACTCATTTTACTCGCACTGTGCCTTGTGCTGGGCAGTTTTGTCCTGGCAGGGTGCTCCAACAACCGCGAACCTTTTGAAGAAAAAAGCTACACGCCGGATACCCAGGTCAGTGAAATCAGCCTGGATGTACAGGACAGAGCCATTGAAGTGTCCCTGTCCGAAGACGACCAGATCCACATTCAATATTCTGAAAACAGCAAGGAGTATTATGAGATTTCCGTTTCCGACGAACATGTGTTGACAATGACCAGCGCCAGCGACAAAGAGTGGACCGACTATGTGGGGACAAAAACCTCTGCTGAACACCGCGTCATATCGCTGCAGGTGCCGGACGCACTGTTAGAGCACCTCACCCTGTCCACGACCAACGAGGACATCTCTCTTCCAGCCCTGACCGTAACGGGAAGCATAAGCCTCTCCTCCAACGGAGGCGATATCTCCTTTGAAGGCTTGGCGGTGGGAGACACCTTAAACCTGACCGTGAAAAACGGGGATATTGCAGGCACAGTGATGGGGAGTTATGACGATTTCGCCATTCAATCCGAGCTCAAAAAAGGGGAAAGCAATTTGCCGGAACAAAAAGACGGTGGAGGAAAAACGCTGAACGTGTCCAGCAACAACGGCGACGTCAGCATTGAATTTGCAAGCGAATAACACCATCTCAGCGGAACTGGGCATTCCTGTCCACGCTCCGCCTGGGCAGGGGGCCGTCTCAAACAGAAGGGCGCAAACGGATTTGCCGTTTGCGCCCTCAACGATGATATGATTTCTGTCACCGCGGCGGTTTTGAGCCGCTCCCCTTCTGTCCTGCCGGACCGCTGCGGATGTATGCGACGCAGCAGAATACTGCCTCCCCGGAAAGCATACAGGAGATAACCGCCCCACCGGCCCCGCCTCCAAGGGAAAAAGCCCGGGCGCGTGAAACATTATCCCTGCCGCAGGCGCAGCTGATCCGCCAGAGCCGGGTCCGGGGTGACGTAGGCGGTGGAATAGGTGGTGTAGATCACCTTGCCCGGCTTGGCCCCGGCGGGTTTCTTGACATACCGGGCCGGGGTGTAGTCCACCGGGACGTTTTTGCCCTCCTTGCCCTGGGAGAACCAGGCGGCCAGCATGGCGGCCTCGGTCAGGCTCTGGGCGTCCGGCTCCCCTCCTTCCGTCCAGAGGATCACATGGGCGCCGTGGATGCCCTGGGTATGGAGCCAGATGTCCCCCTTCCCCGCCAGCCGGGTGGTGAGCAGGTCGTTCTGCACGTTGTTGCGGCCCACGGAGATCCGCAGCCCCGCGGTGGAGCGGAACTCCAGGGGTTTCGATTTTGGCCGCTTCATCCCCTTCTTGGGGGCCTTTTTCCCCCGGAGATAGCCCGCGTCCTCCAGCTCCTGGCGAATCTCGATCAGGTCCCGCTCCTCGGCGGCGCACTGGATGCAGGTGAGCACGCTGTCCAGATAGTCCAGATCTGCCTCCCCCTTGGCAATCTGCTCCCTGAGCACCTGTTCGGCGGTCTTGGCCTTGTTATAGCGCTTGTAGTAGGCCGCCGCGTTCTGCTGGGGAGTGAGCAGCCGGTCCAGAGGGATGGCAATCTCCCCGCCCTCCGGGTCGTAGTAGTTCTGGCACACCAGCTCCCCCATCCCCTTGTGCATGGCGTAGAGGTTGGCGGTGATCAGCTCCCCCCGGAGCCGGAGCAGCTCCCGGTCCTCGGCCTGGGCGAGCTCCCGGCGCTGGTTCTCCAGCTTCCGGGCGGTCCGGTTGCGCAGGTTGGTCACCGCCCGGATCAGGTCGCCCCCCCGCTGGCGCAAGCGCTCGGCGGTCTCCCGCTGGCCGTAGAAGCTGTCCAGCATGGCCGAAAAGCGCTCCCCCCGGCGCAGCTCCAGGGCGGGGCCGTACTGGGCGATGGGGCAGTAGGTGAAATCCTTGGGCACCCCCTCCCGGAGCAGCATCCAGGGCTCAAACCGCCCCGATCTCACCAGCCCCGTCCAGTCCAGGAACTGGCGGGTGAGATCCTCCGGCGTGGTCTCAAAGAGCCGGGCGTCCACGTCCCCGGCCAGCCGGAAGGCCAGCTCCCGGCAGATCAGCGGGGACATGCCGGCAAACCGGTCGAGCAGGAAGTCGCTGATCTTTTGCTCCTCCGGGGCAGACCGCACCAGCTCCGCAAAGCCCTCTCCGTCCAGCTCCAGGGGGTTCACCTTGTCCTGGGTGGGGGGCAGGCGATAGAACAGGCCGGGCAGCACCTGCCGGTCCGGACTCATCTCCGCGTCCACCCGGCGCAGGCAGTCCACGATGCGGCCGTCCGGGCCGGTCAAGATCAGGTTGGCCCGGCGGCCCATGGCCTCCAGGATCAGGTGGCGGGGGGCCCGCACCCCCAGCTCGTCCAATGCCTCCAGCTCCAAATCCACCACCCGCTCCATGGGGGGCTGGGTGATGGATAGCACCCGGGCGCCGGACAGGTGCTTGCGCAGCAGCATGCAGAACATGGGGGGCGTGGCCGGGTTATCCCGGAACACGGTGGTGAACTGGATCCGGGGGTGCTGGGGGTTGGCGGTCAGCAGCAGCTTCACCGGCCCGTGGGCGCCCCGGAGGGCCAGGATGATCTCGTCCCGGACGGGCTGATAGATCTTGTCGATCCGGGCCCCTGCCACCTCCCCCTCGATCTCCCGAACCAGGGCGCTGAGGCATACTGCGTCAAGTGGCATCGTCTTCCTCCTTCATGATCTCTTCAAACAGCTCGTTGAGCCGCTTCCGGCGGCCGTTCAGGTAGAGATAGCCGAACAGGGCCTCCAGGGCGGTGGCGTGGGCGTACTCCCCCCGGGTGGCGTTTTTCGGAATACTGCCCACGTGGGCGTTGCGCCCCCGGTGGGCCACGGCGGTCTCCTCCGCCGTCAGCAGCGGCTCAATCCGCGCCAGGGCCTTGGCCTGATAGGAGGCCCGCACCCGGGCCACTGTCTCCCGGTGCAGGTTCCCCTTCTTTCCAAAACCCTGCAAAATCAGCCAGGAGCGCACCATCAGCTCATACACCCCGTCCCCCAGGTGGGCCATCCCCAAGGCGCTGAGGGGAAGCTGTTCCTCTCGGGACAGGTGCAGGTCAAAATAGTCTGTCATCTCTCTTATCCTCCCCGGACCGTTCGGTTTCCGGCCTCCAGTGTGTTGCCGAGGCACAAGACCACCCCAGCCAAGTCTGGGCAAAAGGCGGATCTCCGCCGAACTCCCAGGTACAGCGCATGCGGTAAGCATGTCCCGCTCCCCGGCGACAATGTGCGGGGAACGGCTGCGTTTGTCAGCTTCCATTGTAACACAGCGCGCCAAATTTGCAAGTCGCGCATCGCCCAGTTTTATCGTTTATCAATATTTTTTACTTGACATTCGATGTTCACACGGTTATAGTGTCTTTGCAAAGAGGTGAAACACATGAGGCAGTTCATCCAAAAACACTACATTCTCTCCTCCCTGCTGGGGGCGCTGGCCCTGGAGGCGGCGGCCCTGCCGGTGCTCTGGCTGGTCAACGGGGGGCCGGAGCTGCCTGGGATGTCCCCGGGGGAGGCGCTGGCGGCGCTGACCTTCTCCCTGCTGCTGGCGGTGTTGATCGCCCTGTTCTTTTTCTATCCCCAGGTGCTCACCGCCGCCCAGTTTCTCCTGCTGCTCCGCCGGCCCGACCGGTCCCTGGAGCGGCAGGAGCGGGTCTTTGACGCCCTTACCCTCTCCCTGGGGTGCCTGTACACCCCTCTCTATCTGAGCCTGACCCGGGACGTGGTGTTCGGGGCGGACTGGACGGCCACCCTGTCCAACAGCGAGACCCACACCCCCATCGCCACCTGGCACCTGCCCGCGGTGCTGGCGCTGCTGCTGGCGGGGCTGGCGGGTTATCTGTTGCTGAACTATGTGCCCCTGAAAAAGCTGCCGCCCCTGCTTTGCGTGGTCTGCCTGGCTGGGATGTACCTGGCCTGCGGGGCGGGGATTCTCTGGAGCGTCCAGGTGATCACCCCGCCCCTGATGGAGAGCTGGCGGCTGGGGCTGCTCCCCCTGAATCTGCTGGTCATCACCGCCCGGACGGTGCGGCGCAAGGGGGCCGAGTGGCGGGCGCTGGACCGGAGGGCGGGGCGGTATTCCTCTTCCCTGCTGAACGCCTGTGATCGGATATTATGTCAATCAAAACTGTGGCCGCTGCTGGCCTTCCTGTTGATGTGGCCCCTGCTGGGGGTGCTGACCGGCCTTCTGGTTCTCTTCGGCCAGGCCCCCGACGGGGCCATCCGGGCCTGGACGGAGACCAGCGACTGGAACCTCTCCCGGCGGGTGGCCCCCCAGAACGTCTACTACGACGAGCACTACCTGTGCACCGTGGCGGCGGGGGGCCACCGGAAGCTGGTCAAGCCCCTGCGGCTGGGGGTGCGCCACGGCCATCAGGTCATCGTCAACCGCCAGCTCTGCGTGGCCAACGCTTTTGAACAGATACTGGAGGAGCGGACGCCCCAGTTTCACCGGGCGGTGCGGGGCTTCTACGACAAGTACGGATTTCCGGTGGCCAGGCTCATCCGCTCCCCCTACGCCGCCGACGCCGTCTACCTACTGATGAAGCCCCTGGAGTGGCTGTTTCTGGCGGTGCTCTATCTCACCGACGCCCGCCCTGAGGACCGGATCGCGGTGCAGTACACCGGGAAATCCCTGAAGGATTTTCCCGACGCCGGGGGCAGGCACTGCTGAGGACCGGCCGCCCACAGCCAAGGGCGCGAATGGAATTGCTGCAAAAGGAAGTGACGCTGTCACGCTGAGCCCCAAGGTGGCGAAGGGTATGGATCCCAGGGGAAAAGGTCGGGCAAAAGATCCTTCGCTGGCGCTCAGGATGACGAAACGGGGCGCTCAGGATGACGAAAAACAGGGCGTTCCAGGACGGCGAAAATCGGGGCACTTCTGGATGGCGAAAAGTGAAACGCCCAGAATGACAAAAATGGGGCTGTTGCAGGATTTGCAACAGCCCCATTTGGGGTATCCGTCAGAGAGTTCAGGGCTTCCGGAGGGCGGAGTAGCCCATCAGGTACTCATCCACCTCCTGGGCGGCGGCCCGGCCCTCGGCCACCCCCCAGACCACCAGGGACTGGCCCCGGTGCATGTCGCCGGCGGTGAACACCTTCTCCACATTGGTCTTGTATCGGCCGGGCTCGGTCTTGACGTTGGTGCGGCCGTCCAGCTCCACCCCGAAGGCCTCGGCCACATAGGACTGGGTCCCCAGGAAGCCGGCGGCGATGAGCAGGATGTCGCAGGGCAGCTCCTCCTCGGTGCCGGGGATCTCCACCATGTTGGTGCGGCCGGTCTTGGGGTCGGCCTCGGGCCTCAGGTGGACAATTTTGACCGCCCGCAGGCTGCCCTGCTCGTCGGGCAGGAACTCCTTGACGGTGGTCTGATAGCGCCGGGGATCGGTGCCGAAGACGGCGATGGCCTCCTCGTGGCCGTAGTCGGTCTTGCACACCCGGGGCCACTGGGGCCAGGGGTTGTTCTCGGCCCGCTGGTCCGGGGCCTTGGGCATCATCTCGATGGCGGTGACGCTCTTGCAGCCGTGGCGGATGGCGGTGCCGATGCAGTCGTTGCCGGTGTCGCCGCCCCCCACGATGACCACGTCCTTCCCCTTGCAGGAGATATAGTTCCCGTCGGTCAGATTGGAGTCCAGCAGGCTCTTGGTATTGGCCTTCAGGAAGTCCACGGCGAAATAGATGCCCTGGCACTCCTCCCGGCCGGGGCCGGAGAGGTTGCGGGGATTGGAGGCCCCGCAGCAGAGCACCACCGCGTCAAACTCCTCCAGCAGGGACTGGGCGGAGGTGGTATTGCCCACGTCGGCGGAGGTGACGAAGGTGACCCCCTCCCGGGCCATCAGGTCCACCCGGCGCTGGACGATCTGCTTTTCCAGCTTCATGTTGGGGATGCCGTACATCAGCAGGCCGCCCACCCGGTCGGAGCGCTCAAAGACTGTGACCCAGTGGCCCCGGTGGTTGAGCTGGTCGGCCACCGCCAGGCCGGAGGGGCCGCTGCCCACCACCGCCACCTTCTTGCCGGTGCGCACCTCGGGGATCCGGGGCTGGATCAGCCCCTGGGAGAAGCCGTACTCCACCAGGAAGAACTCGTTCTCCTTGACGGTGACCGCCTCCCCGTTCAGCCCGCAGGTGCAGCCCGCCTCGCAGAGGGCGGGGCACACCCGGCTGGTGAACTCGGGGAAATTGCTGGTCTTGAGCAGACGGCTCAGGGCGTGGGGATAGTTGCCCTGATAGATCATGTCGTTCCACTCGGGGATCAGGTTGTGGAGCGGACAGCCCGAGTAACCCGCTCCGCCCAGGTTCATCCCCGCCTGACAGAAGGGCACGCCGCAGTCCATGCACCGGGCGCCCTGCTTCCGCCGCTCCGCCTCCGGGAGCATCGGGTGGAACTCGTTAAAATTTTGAATGCGCTCCAGCGGATCAATGGCGGGATTGCCGCAGCGCTGGTAGTCCAGAAAACCGGTTTTCTTTCCCATGACAATTCCCTCCTCACTTGGTGCTGGCGTAAAACGCGTCGATCTCGGCCTGCTCCCGGCTCATGCCCTGCTCCTCGAACTGGGCGATGGACTGCATCATCCGGTTGTAGTCGTGGGGCAGGATCTTCTTGAAGCTGGGCAGGTACTCCTCGAAGTGGTCCAGGATGCGCCGCCCCAGAGGCGAACCTGTGGCCGCCACATGCTCCTCAATCAGGCCCCGCAGCTCCTCGATGTCGTGCTTCTGTTCCACCGGGCCCATGGACACCAGAGCTTTGTTGACCCGCATGTACAGGTCCCGGTCCTCGTCCAGCACATAGGCGATGCCACCGCTCATGCCCGCGGCAAAGTTCTTGCCGGTGCGGCCCAGCACCACCACCCGGCCGCCGGTCATATACTCGCAGCCGTGGTCGCCGGTGCCCTCCACCACGGCGACGGCGCCGGAGTTGCGCACGCAGAAGCGCTCGCCGGCCACGCCGTTGATGAAGGCCTTGCCCGAGGTGGCCCCATAGAAGGCCACGTTGCCGATGATCACATTGTCCTCGTGGACAAACTTGCTGTTCTTCGGGGGATAGACGATGATCTTGCCCCCGGACAGGCCCTTGCCCAGGTAGTCGTTGGAGTCGCCCTCCAGCTCCAGGGTGAGGCCCTTGGGGATGAAGGCGCCGAAGGACTGGCCGCCGCCGCCGTAGCACTTGACGGTATAAGTGTCGTCGGGCAGGCTGCTGCCGTGGAGCCGGGTGATCTCGCTGCCGAAGATGGTGCCCACGGTGCGGTCGGTGGAGGACACCTTCAGCTCGATGTGCATGGGCTTTCCCTTCTTCAGGGCCTTGCCCATCTTTTCCAGCAGCACCGACTCGTCCACCGTCTTCTCCAGCTGGAAGTCATAGACCTTCTCGGGGATGAAGTGGGTATCCTTGCCGCTGCGCTGCCAGGTGTTGTCCAGGATGCGGCTCAGGTCCACCATGGCGGCCCGGTGGGTCACCATGTGCTCCTTGACCTTCAGCAGATCGCTGCGGCCGGTGAGCTCCGCCAGGGTGCGGACTCCCAGCTTGGCCATGATCTCCCGCATCTCCTGGGCGATGAAGCGCATGAAATTCTCCACATACTCGGGCTTGCCCCTAAAACGCTTGCGCAGCTCCGGGTTCTGGGTGGCGATGCCCACGGGGCAGGTGTCCAGGTTGCACACCCGCATCATGACGCAGCCCATGGTGACCAGGGGGGCGGTGGCAAAGCCGAACTCCTCGGCGCCCAGCAGGGCGGCGATGACCACATCCCGGCCGCTCATCAGCTTGCCGTCGGTCTCCAGCACCACCCGGGAGCGCAGGTCGTTCTGGATCAGGGTCTGGTGGGTCTCCGCCAGACCCAGTTCCCAGGGCAGGCCGGCGTTGTGGATGGAGGTCTTGGGGGCGGCGCCGGTGCCGCCGTCATAGCCGGCAATCAGGATGACCTGGGCGCCGGCCTTGGCCACGCCGGCGGCGATGGTACCCACCCCGGCCTCAGAGCACAGCTTGACGGAGATCCGGGAGCGGCGGTTGGCGTTCTTCAGATCGTAGATCAGCTGGGCCAGGTCCTCGATGGAGTAGATGTCGTGGTGAGGCGGCGGGGAGATCAGGGTGACGCCGGGAGTGGAGTAGCGGGTCTTGGCGATCCAGGGGTACACCTTCTGGGCGGGCAGGTGGCCACCCTCGCCGGGCTTGGCTCCCTGGGCCATCTTGATCTGGATCTCGTTGGCGGAGACCAGGTACTCGCTGGTAACGCCGAAGCGGCCCGAGGCCACCTGCTTGATCTGGGAGTTGCGCTCCGGGTCCCGGAGCCGGTCCGGGGTCTCGCCGCCCTCGCCGGTGTTGCTCTTGCCCCCCAGATGGTTCATGGCGATGGCCAGGCACTCGTGGGCCTCCTGGGAGATGGAGCCGTAGCTCATGGCGCCGGTCTTGAAGTGCTTGACGATGGAGTCCACGCTCTCCACCTCGTCGATGGGCACGCCCCCGTCCTCCGCAAAGCGGAAATCCAGCAGCCCCCGCAGGGTGTGGGGCTTGGTCTCATCGTCCACCAGGGCGGTGTACTGTTTGAACAGCCCGTAGTCCCCGGTCTGGGTGGAGCGCTGGAGCAGGTGGATGGTGGCGGGATTGTAGAGGTGGTCCTCGGCGCCGGAGCCCTGGCGGGACTTGTGGTCGCCCCGGCTGTCCAGGGTGGTGTCCACTGCCAGACCCAGGGGGTCGAAGGCCCTGCTGTGGTTATCGTCCACCAGCTCCTCAATCTCTTTCAGGCCGATGCCCCCCACCCGGCTGACGGTGTTGGTGAAGTACTGGTCCACCACCTCCCGGCTCAGGCCGATGGCCTCGAAGATCTGGGCGCCCCGGTAGGACTGGAGGGTGGAAATGCCCATCTTGGAGGCGATCTTCACAATGCCGCTCTGGATGGCCTCGCAGTAGTCGTTCATGGCGGCGTTGTAGTCCTTGTCCAGCAGCCCCACCTGGATCAGCTCCCCGATGCACTCCAGGGCCAGATAGGGGTTGATGGCGGTGGCGCCGTAGCCCAGCAGGGTGGCAAAGTGGTGCACGTCCCGGGGCTCCGCCGACTCCAGGATCAGGGAGAGGGCGGTGCGCTTCTTGGTCTGAATCAGGTAGTCCTCAATGGCGGAGACGGCCAGCAGGGACGGGATGGCCACATGGTTTTCGTCCACCCCCCGGTCGGAGAGGATGATGATGTTGGCCCCGTGGCGGTATGCCTTGTCACAGGCCACAAAGAGCTGGTCCAGGGCCCGCTTCAGCGGGGTGTTCTTGTAGTAGAGCATGGAGACGGTCTCCACCCGGAAGCCGGGCTGATTCATGCTCTTGATCTTCAGCAGGTCCACGCTGGTCAGAATCGGGTTGTCGATCTGCAAAGCCCGGCAGTTGTCCTGTCCCTCCCGCAGCAGGTTGCCGCCGGAGCCCACATAGACGGTGGTGTCGGTGACCACCTTCTCCCGGATGGCGTCGATGGGGGGATTGGTCACCTGGGCGAAGAGCTGCTTGAAATAGTTGAACAGGGGCTGGTGGTTCTCGCTGAGCACCGCCAGGGGGATGTCGATGCCCATGGCGCTGGTGGGTTCGCTGCCGTTGCGGGCCATGGGGAGGATGGCATTCTTCACATCCTCGTAGGTATAGCCGAAGGCCTTGTACAGCCGGTCCCGCTGCTCCTGGGTGTGGCTGGCCACCCCCTTGTTGGGGATGGAGAGCTCCTTCAAATAGACCAAGCTCTGATCCAGCCATTCGCCGTAGGGCTGGCGGTGGGCGTAGCTCTCCTTGAGCTCGTCATCCCCGATGAGCCGGCCGCCCACCGTGTCCACCAGCAGCATCTTGCCGGGCTGGAGCCGGGACTTCTTGACGATCTTCTCCGGGGGAATCTCCAGCACCCCCACCTCAGAGGCCAGGATCAGCTGGTCGTCGTCGGTGATATAGTACCGGGAGGGGCGCAGGCCGTTGCGGTCCAGCACGGCGCCCACGCAGTCGCCGTCGGAGAACAGAATGGAGGCCGGGCCGTCCCAGGGCTCCATCATGGTGGCGTAGTAGTGGTACAGGTCCCGCTTGGAGCGGCTCATGGTCTCGTCGTTGCTCCAGGGCTCCGGAATACACACCATGACGGCCAGGGGCAGGGGCATGCCGTTCATGACCATAAACTCCAGGGTGTTGTCCAGCATGGCGGAGTCGCTGCCCTCGGCGTTGACCACCGGGAATACCTTATCCAAATCGTCGGCGGACAGGTAGTCGGAGGACATGGTCTCCTCCCGGGAGAGCATCCGGTCGGCGTTGCCCCGGATGGTGTTGATCTCGCCGTTGTGGAGGATAAAGCGGTTGGGGTGTGCCCGCTCCCAGCTGGGGTTGGTGTTGGTGGAAAAGCGGGAGTGGACCATGGCGATGGCGGACTCGTAGTCCGGGTCCTGGAGGTCGGGGTAGAACTTGCGCAGCTGGCCCACCAGGAACATGCCCTTGTAGACCACGGTGCGGCTGGAGCAGGAGACCACATAGGTGTTGTCGTTGGACTGCTCAAACTCCCGGCGGGCCACATAGAGCCGCCGGTCGAAGTCCAGGCCCCGGGAGATATCGGCGGGGCGCTCCACAAAGCCCTGCTCAATATAGGGCATGCAGCTCAGGGCCTTCTGGCCCAGGGTGTCGGGCTGGATGGGCACCTTGCGCCAGCCCAGAAACTTCATGCCCTCTTTCTCTACAATGATCTCGAACATCTTCTTGGCCTGGCTGCGCCGCAGCGTGTCCTGGGGGAAGAAGAACATACCGATGCCGTAGTCCCGCTCACCGCCCAGGCGGATGCCCTGCTCCTCCGCCACCCGGGAGAAAAAGCGGTGGGAGATCTGCAGCAGGATGCCCACGCCGTCGCCGGTCTCCCCGGCGGCGTCCTTGCCCGCCCGGTGCTCCAGCTTCTCCACGATCTTCAGGGCGTTGTCCACCGTGGCGTGGGATTTCCGGCCCTTGATGTCCACCACGCAGCCGATGCCGCAGGCGTCGTGCTCAAACCGGGGGTCATACAGCCCCCGCTGTCGGCCGATGTCCGTTCTGATTGCTTCCATATCTGTACCCCTTTCCATAAAAGAAAACGTCTCAAAGGCGTGCGGCAAGCAGGGGTGTGGGTCGAAATGAATCGGCCTTTCCCCTGTCCGCCTCCCCTTTGAGACGTCTGATTGGATTGTTTGATTCTGCGTCAGCGCCGGTTTACTTTCCCAGCAGTGCTTCGATTCGGGAGACTGCCTCCCGGGTGGCGTCGGCATCGCCGAAGGCGGTGAGCCGGATATACCCCTCCCCGCTGGGGCCGAAGCCGGCGCCGGGGGTGGTGATCACGTTGGCCTGCTCCAGCAGCAGGGTGAAAAAGTCCCAGGAACCCATGCCCTCCGGAGTCTTGCACCAGACATAGGGGCTGTTCACCGCGCCGTAGACCGTCAGGCCGCACTTGGACAGGCTCTCCTTGATGAGCTTGGCGTTGGCCTGGTAGTAGGCGATGTTGGCCTCGATCTCCCGCCTGCCCTGCTCGGTATAGATGGCGGCGGCGCCCTTCTGGATGATATAGGACGCGCCGTTGAACTTGGTAGTCTGGCGGCGGTTCCACATGGCGTTCAGGCTCTGGCCCTCCCGGACCAGCTGCTTGGGCACCACGGTGTAGCCGCAGCGGGCGCCGGTGAAGCCGGCGGTCTTGGAGAAGGAGCGGAACTCGATGGCGCAGGTCTTGGCACCCTCCACCTCAAAGATGGAGTGGGGCACCCCCTCCTCCACAATGAAGCGCTCATAGGCCGCGTCGAAGAGGATGATGGCGTCGTTTTCATTGGCGTAATCCACCCAGGCCTTGAGCTGATCGTAGTTCAGCACGGTGCCGGTGGGGTTGTTGGGGGAGCAGAGGTAGATCACGTCCACCTTCTCCCGGGGCAGCGCCGGGGAGAAGCCGTTCTCGGCGGTGGTGGGCATATAATAGAGATTGGTCCAGCCCTGCCTGGCCTCGTCATAGTCCCCCGCCCGGCCGGCCATGGCGTTGGTGTCCACATAGACCGGATAGACCGGGTCACAGACGGCCACCTTGTTGTCCACGCTCAGGATGTCGCCGATGTTGCCGCAGTCGCTCTTGGCCCCGTCGGAGACGAAGATCTCGTCCTCGGCGATGTCCACCCCCCGGGCGCGGAAGTCCTGCCCGGCGATGGCACGGCGCAGGAAATCATAGCCCTGCTCCGGGCCGTAGCCCTTGAAGGTCTCCTTGTGGGCCATCTCCTCCACCGCCTCGTGCATGGCGGCGATGACCGCCGGGGCCAGGGGCAGGGTGACGTCGCCAATGCCCATCTTGATGAGCCTGGCCTCGGGATGGGCCTGGGAATAGGCGGCGGTGCGCCGGGCAATCTCGGAAAACAGATAGCTGCCCGGCAGCTTTTGATAATTGGGATTGATCTTAGCCACGTTTCTTCCTCCTATATTGATCTCCAGAGCCATGCTGTGTTCTAAAACCCATCAGGCCCGGTCCTCCAGAACCAGGATGGCGGTCTGCACCATTCTGGCTCCGCTGTCCATACTCTTCTTCTGGATATACCGGTGGGCCTCCTCTTCCGTCAGCCCTTCCCGCTCCATCAGATGGCGCTTTGCCTTTTCCACCACCTGGGTTTCCTCCTCATTGCGCTTTGGACGCAGCACCCGCTCCAGCCGGCGCCCCATCTGGAGCACCATGCTGACGCTGGCACACAGGTCGCCTCGGGTCACCGGGGCGGGCAGCGAAAAGATATCATCGCTGAGCAGGTCCAACATGTTCTGCCGCGCAATCACCAGCATGGTGCTGGCCGCCGGCAGGTCATAGAAGAGGTCCTCTGCGGTCTCGTCCCGCAGTTTGTATCCGCATACCACGGTGCCGATGTGCTGTTTGGCCACCAGGCGCTTTACCTCGCCCCCGCTGTGGGCCCGGTAACAGGCGGCAACGCCGCCGCTCTCCAGTATATCACAGATGCGTTCACAGGCCTTCTCGCTCTCAAACGCAACAATGACCTTTTCCACTCGGCATCACTTCCTCCCTCTCTCCATGCGTCTGGTCAGGATTCAGTATGCGATCATGTACTTGTCAATCTCCCAAGCGGAGACATGGGCGTTGTACGCCTCCCACTCCGCCTGCTTGCTGCGCAGGAACGCCTGGGCCACATGTTCTCCCAGGGTGTCCATGACCAGCTTATCCTGCCGCATCAGCTCCAGCGCCTCATTCAGGTCCCGGGGCAGGGTCTCCACCCCCTTGGCCCGGCGCCCGGCCTCATCCATGGCGTACAGGTTCTCCTTGACCTCAGAGGGCGGCGTCATGAAGCGCTCGATGCCGTCCAGCCCCGCCGCCAGGGTGACCGCCAGGGCCAGATAGGGGTTGCAGGTGGGATCCGGAGAGCGCAGCTCCACCCGGGTGCCCTCCCGCCGGTGGGCGGGGATGCGGATCAGCGCAGAGCGGTTGGAGGTGGACCAGGCCACATAGCAGGGGGCCTCATGGCCGGAGACCAGCCGCTTGTAGGAATTGACCAGAGGGTTGGTCACGGCGGTAAAGCCCCGGACATGGGCCAGCAGTCCGGCAATAAAGGCGTAGGCCTCAGGGGAGAGTTCCCGCTCCCCGGTGGGGCTGTAAAACACGTTCTTTCCGTTGCGGAAGAGCGACATGTTCAGATGCATCCCGGAGCCGCTGATGCCATAGATCGGCTTCGGCATAAAGGTGGCGTGAAGTCCGCTGCGCTGGGCCAGCACCTTGACCCCCAGCTTGAAGGTCATGATGTTGTCTGCGGTGCGCAGGGCCTCATCATATTTAAAATCGATCTCGTGCTGGCCGGCGGCGCACTCGTGGTGAGAGGCCTCCACCTCGAAGCCCATCTGTTCCAGGGCCAGGCAGATCTCCCGCCGGGTGGCCTCCCCGTGGTCCAGAGGGCCCAGATCGAAATAGCCGGCCTCGTCATTGGTCCGGGTGGTGGGCATGCCGTCCTCATCTGTCTGAAAGAGGAAGAACTCACACTCCGGGCCCACATTCAGTGTATACCCCATCTTCTCCGCCCGGCGGACCACACGCTTCAGCACCGCTCTGGGGTCTCCCACGAAGGGGGTGCCGTCAGTGTTGTACACATCGCAGATCAGTCTCGCCACCTTGCCCCGCTGGGGGCGCCAGGGGTAGATGCAGAAGGTGTCCAAATCCGGCACCAGATACTGATCCGAGGCATTGACACTGGTGAAGCCCTCAATGGAGTGGCCGTCAATAGAGACCATTCCGTCCAGCGCCCGGGGGAGCTGGGAGGCGGTAATCGCAACATTTTTCAGCTGGCCCAGCACATCCACAAACTGCATGCGGATGAACTTCACATCCTCCTCCTCAATAATACGGGAGATATCTTCTTTGGTCAGGGACACGGAGCACACTTCCTTTCCGCACTGCCGGCGCGCCGGGCGGCGCTTTGGCGCCCTCAGCTGCCAAAAGCTAGGACATATTATTCATTAGTATACACGACCGCCCACGTCTGTCAAGCATTCTGGCGCACTTTTTGAAGCAGGAAATTCATTCTCAGTCAGTTTTCCATAAAAACATCCAATCTCCCGGGATTGTTTTGCGTGATTTTGAATAAACATAAAATAAGACTTGCAAAACGTGCGAATTTGTTGTATGCTGTTTGCAGTTAGAAATGAGCCGCATCAGCCGGCAGGCAAAATACACCGTTTTCAGGGAGACAAAGGGGTCTTACATGCAGGTACCTTGTCTCCCTTTTCCGTGTTTCTCCTGACTGGCAATCTTTTAGGAAAGGGCTGTTAGCACAATGAACATCTCCGAAATTTTTGGCTCCAACGTATTCAATGAGTCAGTCATGAAGGAGCGGCTGCCCAAGAAGGTCTATGCCGAGGTCATGGACGTCATGGCTCACGGCGGGCAGATCAGCATGTCCTCCGCCGACGTGGTGGCCAACGCCATGAAGGACTGGGCCGTGGAAAAGGGCGCCACCCACTATACCCACTGGTTCCAGCCGCTGACCGGCTCCACCGCTGAGAAGCACGACTCCTTCCTCACCGCTCCGGTGGCCGGCAAGACCCTGCTGCAGCTGACCGGCAAGCAGCTGATCATGGGCGAGCCCGACGCCTCCTCCTTCCCCTCCGGCGGCCTGCGGGCCACCTCTTACGCCCGGGGCTACACCGCCTGGGACATGACCTCCCCGGCCTTTGTCAAGGAGATGGCCTGCGGCAACATCCTCTGCATCCCCACCATCTTTGTCTCCTATACCGGTGAAGCCCTGGACACCAAGACCCCGCTGCTGCGCTCCATGGAGGCCGTCAGCCAGCAGGCCATCCGCATCGTCCGGCTGTTCGGCAACACCGAGGCCCAGAAGGTATCGGCCTCAGTGGGTCCTGAGCAGGAGTACTTCCTGGTAGACCGGGAGAAATACCTGAAGCGCCGGGATCTGATCTACTGCGGCCGCACCCTCTTCGGCGCCCCCGCCCCCAAGGGGCAGGAGCTGGACGACCAGTACTTCGGCGTCATCCGGGAGCGGGTCGGCGCCTTCATGAAGGACCTGAACATTGAGCTGTGGAAGCTGGGCATCACCGCCACCACCCAGCACAACGAGGTGGCCCCCGCTCAGCACGAGATGGCCCCCATCTTCTCCGTGGCCAATGTGGCCGTGGATCAGAACCAGCTGGCTATGGAGACCATGAAGCGGGTTGCCACCCGGCACGGCCTGGTCTGCCTGCTCCACGAGAAGCCCTATGCCGGCGTCAACGGCTCCGGCAAGCACAACAACTGGTCCATCAGCACCGACCTGGGCGAAAACCTGATGGAGCCCGGAGACGATCCCGAGCACAACCTGCAGTTCCAGCTGGTGCTGGCCTGTATTCTGAAAGCGGTGGACACCCACGCCGATCTGCTGCGCCAGAGCGCCAGCGATGTGGGCAACGACCACCGGCTGGGCGCCCAGGAGGCCCCCCCTGCCATCATCTCCATCTTCCTGGGAGACCAGCTGGACAACATGGTGCAGAGCATCATTTCCGGCACCATCAGCGACGGCTCCCATGTGGGCAGCCTGAATTCCGGCGTGTCCACTGTACCTGTGCTGACCAAGGACGCCACTGACCGCAACCGCACCTCTCCCTTCGCCTTCACCGGCAACAAGTTCGAATTCCGGATGGTGGGCTCCAGCGACTCCATCGCCGCCCCCAACACCACGTTGAACGCCATTGTGGCCGAGGCCTTCTGTGAGGCTGCCGACATTCTGGAGCAGGCTGACGATTTCGAGAGCGCCTGCAAGCAGCTGATCCGGCAGTACATCACCGAACACAAGCGCATTATCTTCAATGGCGACGGCTATTCCGAGGAGTGGGTGGAGGAGGCCGCCCGCCGCGGTCTGCCCAACATTCCCTCCATGGTGGCCGCAATCCCCGCCCTGACCACCGAGAAGGCCGTCAAGCTGTTTGAAAAGTTCCACATCTTCACCAAGGTGGAGCTGGAGTCCCGGGCCGAGGTGCTCTATGAGGGCTACTCCAAGATGGTCAACATCGAGGCCCAGACTATGCTGCATATGGTGCCCAAGCACTACATCCCCGCGGTCATCCGCTTCACCACGGAGCTGGGCAACTCCATCACCTCTGTCTCCGCCGCATGCCCCGGCGCCGACGTGTCTGTCCAGACCAAGCTGCTGGCTAAAATCTCCGACCTGCTGGTCAAGGCCAACGACGCCCTGGAGACCCTGGCGGCGGTGACCGCCGAGACCAACGCCATCCAGGACGGCTGCCAGATGGCCAACGCCTTCCACGACAAGGTGATGCCCGCCATGACCGCCCTCCGCGCTCCCATCGACGAGCTGGAGCTGCTGGTGGATAAGGATTACTGGCCTGTGCCCACTTACGGCGACCTGATGTTTGAGGTCTGAATCCGGCCGGCCTGTGAAAGCGCTTTTACCCTCTCTTCTTCTGAACGCAAGGCCCGCCTGCCCCGAGCAGGCGGGCCTTGCACATTGTGTTTCCCGGCGGGGCGAGCTCGCTCTTGTCTCCGGCGGAAGGGTATGGTAGAATAGAGAGAAATCAAGGATCGGGGGAAGTATCCCATGAGTGAAACACTGAAGCTGCGCACCACCGCCTTTGGCGGCTTCCAGCGCCAGGACGTGGTGGACTATATCGAACAGAGCGCCCGGGAACACGCCGCCCAGCTCAACGCCCTGCGCGCTGAGCTGAAGCAGGCCCAGGAGGCGCTGACCACACTGGAGGGCGAGAAGGCCCGGGCCGACGCCCTGTCCCGGCGCTGTGATGCGCTCTCCGTCCGTGTGGACGCGCTTTCTCCCCTGGAAAAAGAGGTGGAGTCCCTGCGTGCCCAGGTGGAACGGTACCGCCCTCAGGCCGAGGCCTATCGGGAGCTGAAGGACCGTCTGGCGGGCATCGAACTGGACGCCCAGACCCGGGCCGCCCAGCTGCTCCATCAGGCCGAGGAGGAGGCTGAGTCCAAGCGCCGCGAAGCCCAGGCCCTGCTGGACCGGGTGATGACGGAGTACAGCCGGCTGGGCACCAGCGCAGACAGCGCCATCACCGACGTGATCTGCAAGCTCACCGACCTGAGGGCCTCCCTCTCCAATCTCACCGCCCTGCAGGATCAGATGGGAGGCGAGGGCCATGCCTGAGACCTGGCAGCTCTCCACCGATCAACTCAGAGCGGCCCTCCCCCAGCTGCGGGCCGGGGACCGGGTGCTGCTCTCCGGCACCATTTACACCGCCCGGGATGCCGCCCACAAGCGGCTGTTTGCCCTGCTGGATCAAGAGGAACCCCTCCCCTTCCCGATCCGGGATGCCGTCATCTACTATGCCGGTCCCACCCCGGGCCAGCAGGGCATGGCCGTAGGGGCCTGCGGCCCCACCACCGCCAGTCGGATGAATGCCTTTGCCCCACGGCTGCTGGACCTGGGGCTGGCCGCCATCATCGGCAAAGGGGAGATGAGCGACGCCGTGCAGGAGGCGCTGGTGCGCAATGGCGCCTGTTTCTTTGCCGCCGTGGGCGGCGCGGGGGCGCTGATTGCCAAATGCATTGAAACAGCCCAGGTGATTGCCTTCGACGACCTGGGATGTGAGTCCATCAAGCGGATGTCCGTCCGGGATCTGCCTCTGACCGTGGCTCTGGACAGCCAAGGGGGCAACCTCTACCGCACAGGGCGGCAGGCGTACGCCCGGTAAGCCTTTGTCCGCCAGCAAGCAGATCACCACAAAGGAAAAAAGGTCAGCCCCCTGTATGGGGGCTGACCTTTTCTTGTCAAGGACACACCGGGGTGCCGATTTAAAACACCGCCTCACGGACGGCTGTGATCTGCTCCTGGGTCAGCGTCTGGGAATATGTGACCAGAGCGATGTCATTCCCCTGACGCAGCAGGACGGCCCGCCCCTCTCGGCTGGTCCAGCCATCGTCCGTGGCGGTCCAGCTTCCCGCGTTCAGCGTGCGGTCGAGAACACTCTGGGCCAGGCGGCCGGTCAGGCAGCGGTAGACCTGGCTGGAGATGGAGTCGTTCTCCGTCATCTCCCAATAGGAGACGCTGCGCACCAGCACAGTGCCCTCGGTCTCATAACTGCTCCCATTCAGGGTATCGTCCACCCCCAAGTCGGAGAGCTGGACCACCGGCGCATCCCCCCACTGGTTGTGCAGGGCGCTGCCGCCGGAGCTGGTCTGGCTCACGTTGGGAAACAGCAGCCCCAGGCAGAGCACCAGGGCGCACACTCCGGCCAGGCTCAGCCCCAGCCCCCGGCTGCGCATCCACAGGGTCAGGGCACAGGCCAGGCCGATGAGCCCCACAAAGCCCGCAAAATACAGGGTGTGGGCCGTCTCGTCCAGCATGGTGGCCAGGAAGAGCAGCAGAAAGCTGCCCACCATCACCCAGGGGGTCAGGCCGTGGACCCAGGCGGAGGCATAGCTGCGCAGGGTGGCCAGATTGGCCGCCACCAGCGCCACAGCCACGCCCCGGGCCGCCCAGAGGCCCAGGGTGCGGTAGGAGAGATACCAGGGCTCTGGGGCGAATCCGCCCCCCCAGAACAGCAGTACAGCCCAGGCCAGCACCCCCAGCAGCAGCACCGACAGCGTCCACCGGTCCGGCCGCAGGCAGCCGTCCTGGCGGAGCTTCTCCTTCAGCCCCGCCTCGTCGGTGTCCCGGCAGGGGATGCTCTTGAAGATGGCCATGCCGTTGAAGCCCCCAGCCAGCGCCCAACCATAGCGCTCAAAGTCGTCGTCCCTGGGAAAATGCCTGGCCCCACCGCACGGCAATACCAGATAGCGCAGATCCTGCCGTTCCGTGGCGCGGAAGGTGCCGGAAAACAGCCCCTCGGTGTCCTCCAGCTCCAGTCCCCGGTTCGCCAAACGCTCCAAACGGGTCTGGAGGTGTCCCGCGTCAGGCGACAGGAAGTACAGAAATTTTCGCAAGGTGATCTCTCCTTTCTCCACTATCCTACCCCACGGAGGCCGGGGTGTCAAATAAACAATCTGCAAACACGGCTCCGGGGCAAAACAGTGCGAAGCCCCAGGACAACTTGCCCTGGGGCTCCGCATTTGGAAAAGGGAGAAAGAAAACAGCTAATTGTCTGGTGTCGGTAATGAAAGTCAGATTTCGTTGTCCAACGCGGCCTCGCCCTCGGCGCCGGTGCGTACCCGGATGACGTTCTCCACATTGTAGATAAAGATCTTGCCGTCACCCATATGCCCGGTGTACAGGGCCTCCTTGGCCACTGCCACAACCTGCTCCACAGGGACTGTGGAGACCACGATGTCCACCTGGACCTTGGGCAGCAGGGTCATAATGACCGGAGCACCCCGGTAGTACTCTGTCTTCCCCTTCTGGGTGCCGCATCCCATGACCTGGGTGACCGTCATGCCGGCCACACCGATCTTGGAGAGGGCGGCCTTCAGCGCGTCAAACCGGGCGGCGTTGGCCACAATGGTGATCTTGGTGTACTTGCCATAGGCGGCGGGCCCCAGATCGGAGGCGGCCACCGGACTGGACTGCTCCACCTGGGTCACAGGAACAGCGGCCTCCACGGGGATGTTGCCGCCGGGCACCCGCTCATCCGCAGGCAGTCCCAGCAAGTTGTCGTTGATGGTGAAGTCTGCGTAGGCCGAGGGCAGTCCGTGCTCCGCGATGTCCAGGCCGCGGATTTCATCCTCGGTGGAGCAGCGCAGCCCCACGGTCTTTTTAATGACGGTAAATGCGATGACCATGGCAACCAGTACAAATGCACAGATGACAACCACGCCCAGCGCCTGAATCCCCAGCTGACGGAAGCCGCCGCCGTAGAACAGGCCATTGGTCCTGTCAAACAGGCCCACCGCCAGCGCGCCCCAGAGGCCATTGACAAAGTGCACACCCACAGCGCCCACCGGGTCATCCACATGGAACTTCAGATCCAGCGCCTCCACCGCCACGTCAATCAGGATGCCGGAGACCAGGCCGATGAAGAATGCGCCGACACCGTCCACCACGTCACAGGATGCGGTGACCGCCACAAGGCCGGCCAAAGATGCGTTCAGGCACATGGACACATCGGGCTTTCCGTTCTTGACCCAGGTGAAGATCATGCAGGTCACGGTAGCGGTAGCAGGGGCCACAGTGGTGGTGCTCAGGATCTTGGCCAGCTGATCCGCGTCAGAGGCAGCGGCGCCGTTGAAGCCATACCAGCAGAACCAGAGGATGAAGCAACCCAACGCGCCCAGCGCAACCGAATGGCCCAGGATCGCCCTGGATTGCTTCTTGCCGTTCTTGTCAATATAGTACTTGCCCAGGCGGGGCCCCAGGAAGATGGCGCCGATCAGCGCAGTCAGTCCGCCCACCATGTGGATGACGCCGGAACCGGCGAAGTCGTGGAATCCCAGCTGGGCCAGCCAGCCCTGGCTGTTCCAGACCCAGCCCGCTTCAATGGGATAGACCACCGCAGAAATGACGGCAGAATAAATACAGTAGGAGATAAACTTGGTGCGTTCCGCCATGGCGCCAGACACAATGGTGGCCGCAGTGGCGCAGAACACCAGCTGGAAGAAGAAATTGGACCAGTTAAAGGTTTCAAAATCGGTAAACATCTGGTATTCAGGCATCCCGATGAGTCCGAAGAAATAGTTTTCACTGTTCATCAGGCCATAGCCCAACAGGAAAAACACAATGGTTCCAATGCAGAAATCCATGAGGTTCTTCATAATGATGTTGCCGGCGTTTTTTGCCCGGGTAAAACCGGTCTCCACCATTGCAAAGCCACCTTGCATGAAAAAGACGATAATAGCACCCAAGAGGTACCACACGCTCATATCCATAACAAATGCCTCCAAAATCATTTTGGCGTGCACTCCACTGATCAGATGGAATGCACGCCATTGTGCTGACTATAACATCGCTTTGCAGTTGCAACCAGCAAAACAGGCGCCGCGGGAGAGGGGGGATCTCCTGCAGCGCCTTTGCTGTTATGATTGCAGTATAGCGCCAAAATGAAATATGTCAATATGCAAATTTCATTTTTGGGGCATACCACGAATTTATCCCACATTTATCGGGAACATTGTGCATTTTTACATTCATATCTCCTGCACATCCAGGTGTACAGGCAGCTCAGAAGCAATTTCCAGTCCCTGGGGCCTCACATGACATCCGAACGCCCTGACCTGCACCCCTGCCTCAGCGGCCAGACAAAGTGTCCTGGAAAATTCCGGATCGGTCCGCCAATTAGGCTCCAGCCGGCTCATATGATCCATCTGCACCACAAAACAGATCCAACCCTGAATTCCTTCCTCCTGGGCCTGGATCAGCTCCCGCAGATGCCTGCTCCCCCGACTGGTAGGTGCATCCGGAAACCGGCACACACCGTTTTCCTCCAAGGTCACCCCTTTGACTTCCACCAAGTGGCGCTCTCCCTCCCGCTCAAAGTAGAAATCCATCCGGGACGCTCCGTATTGAAACTCCGGCTTTATATAGGTAAGGCCATCCATCAGCCCGCCCCGGCGCAGGAATTCTGCAAAAACCGCATTGGGGGCCTGGGAGTCCATGTTCACCAGCAGCGCTCCCTTCTCCACTGCCACCAGGTCATAGCGGTATTTGCGCTCAGGGCGGCCTGAGTCCACCAGATAGACCGTGGCGCCGGGCACCAGCAGTTCCCGGCAGCGGCCGGTGTTCTTGACATGGACCCTGGTATCCTCCCCGTGCAGCCTGACCGTGGCCACAAACCGGTTTTCCCGGGAAACAAAGGACGCCCTTGTGATATTGGGATAGCGCATCGGCCGGTTCCCCCTCTCTGTAAAATCAGACTTGAAAAAAGAAAAGCGGCCAGATCTCTCTGACCGCTTTGTGTTGGCATTACCTATCTTCCCGGGCCGTCGCCAGCCAAGTATTGTCGGCGCAAGTGAGCTTAACTGCCGTGTTCGGAATGGGAACGGGTGGACCCTCACCGCAATCAACACCAACTCTATTTTAACAAGCTTTCGCTCGCTAAAATCACTATCAAATTGTAGCACCTTCAGATGCCCTTGTCAAGAAACATTTGGTGACCCGTACCGGATTCGAACCGATGTTAAAGGCGTGAGAGGCCTCTGTCTTAACCACTTGACCAACGGGCCATTTTTTCCTTTATATTATCACACAAGTATCCTTGTGAAATAACCGTGGTACACCATCAGGGACTCGAACCCTGGACACCCTGATTAAGAGTCAGGTGCTCTACCAACTGAGCTAATGGTGCATACTCAGTCTCTTCCTCCGCTGCACCCTCAAAACTGAACAATGCTCTTTGCTCCGCTTCGTATCCCGCTCGCAAACTCCTTTGAGCCTGCTATTCGTAGGTCAAGCCCTCGACTGATTAGTACTAGTCAGCTGCATGCGTTACCGCACTTCCACCTCTAGCCTATCGACCATGTCGTCTACATGGAGTCTTACTCCCGAAGGATGAGAGATCTTATCTTAGGGGTGGCTTCACGCTTAGATGCTTTCAGCGTTTATCCAGTCCGTACATGGCTACCCTGCTATGCCGTTGGCACGACAACAGGTGCACCAGAGGTACGTCCATCCCGGTCCTCTCGTACTAAGGACAGCTCCCTTCAAATCTCTTACGCCCGCAACAGATAGGGACCGAACTGTCTCACGACGTTCTGAACCCAGCTCGCGTGCC
>CAUGSS010000001.1 GCA_959602365.1 uncultured Eubacteriales bacterium | reverse complement strand
CCATTGTGCCGCATGCCGCCATCTCTGTCAAGCCCCTCTCTGCTCTTATTGCAGTAAGAACCGCCCGGTCTGGTTTCAGACCGGGCGGCCGATATTTCTTTTACTCCGCCGCCTCCAGCAGCTGGCGGGTATACGGGTGCTGGGGGTGGTCGAACAGCTCATCCACTGTGTTCTGCTCCACGATGGCCCCGTCCTTCATCACCAGCACCCGGCTACAGATCTGATAGACCACGTTCAGGTCGTGGCTGATGAAGAGATAGCTCAGGTCATACTCCTGTTTCAGCTCCACCAACAGCTCCAGAATCTGGGCCTGGATGGTCACGTCCAGGGCGGACACCGGCTCGTCGGCGATGACCAGGCCGGGCCGGGTGATGACGGCGGAGGCAATGCTGACCCGCTGGCGCTGGCCGCCGGAGAGCTCGTGGGGCCGCCGGGCGGCGTACTCCTGCCCCAGACCAATCTTCTCCAGCATCTTCCCCACCGCCTCCTTCCGCTCCCGGGCGGTGAGCTTGCCCTGGGCCCGCAGCGGCTCCTCCAGGATCCAGCCGATGGTCCGGGCCGGATTCAGGCTGCTGTACGGATCCTGAAACACCATTTGAGGGCGCTGAGAGCGGTGGATAATCTCCCCCTCATAGTCCCCGATCATCCCCAGGATGGTCCGGGACAGGGTGGTTTTGCCGCAGCCGCTCTCCCCCACCAGGCCCACAATCTCCCCCTGGTCGATGTGAAAGGAGATGTCATGGAGCACCTGACGGCGTCTGCCCTTCCGGTTCAGGAGGTTGCGTCCCTCCTGATAATAACTGTTCAGATGCCGTACTTCCAGCACAGGTTCCCCTGCCATGGCGCATCCCTCCTTTTCCGCCCCTGGGGCGGTCTGTCTGTCAGACAATTATGTCAACTTTTTATCCCGTGTGGGGATGGCGGCGATCAGGCGCCGGGTATACTCCGCCTGGGGCGCACGGAAGATGTCCTCCACCAGCCCCGCTTCCAAAACCCTGCCCCGCTGCATCACCGCCACCCGGGTGCACAGCTTGCGCACCACCTGGAGGTTGTGGCTGATGAACAGGATGGCCATATGGTTCTCCCGGTTCAGCTTGCGCAGCAGCGCCAGGATCTGGGCCTGAATGGTCACATCCAGGGCGGTGGTGGGCTCGTCGGCCAGCAGCAGCCTGGGCCGGTTGATGATGGCCGCGGCGATCATGGCCCGCTGCAGCATTCCGCCGGAGAGCTCATGGGGATAACGGCGATAGGTGTCCTCCGGGTTGGGCAGCTCTGCCTGGGCCATGGCCTCCAGCGCCCGCTGACGGCGCTGGGCGGCGGTCAGGCGGGTGTGCACCCGCAGGCTCTCCTCCACCTGGGGGCCGATGCGCATCACCGGGTCCAGGCTGGTCATCGGCTCCTGAAACACCACAGAGAGCTCGTCGCCCTGGATCCGGCGCAGCTCCTGGGGCGGGCACTGGAGGATTTCCCGGCCGTCCAGGGTGATGCTGCCGCTGACCTGGGCTTTTCCCCGGGGCAGCAGGCCGCTGACGCTCATGGCGGTGACGGTCTTGCCGCTGCCGCTCTCCCCCACCAGCCCCAGAATTTCTCCCTCTTCCATGGAGAAGGATACCCCGTCTACGGCGTTGCGCTCCGGGGCCGCGTTGTGAAAGTGGACCTGCAGGTCCCGCACCTCCAACAGTTTTGCCATCGCTTTCTCCTCAGCTCCTTCCACTGCGCTGCTGCAGCCCCTCGCCCAGCAGGCTGAAGCTCAGGATGAGCAGCGCCACGGCGCAGCCGGCGCTCAGGGCATACCAGGGGGCGTTGCGGAGATAGGACTGGGCGTCGCTGAGCATGGAACCCAGGCTGGCCTGGGGGGGCGTGATGCCGATGCCCAGATAGCTCATGCTGGCCTCGCTGAGCACCGCGTTGTTAAAGCCGATGGTCACCGCAGGCAGCAGCACCGGAATGGTGTTGGGCAGGATATGACACACCATGATCCGCACATCGCTGACCCCCATGAGCCGGGCGCTGCGGATATAGTTCAGGTTGCGCACCCGGGCGAACTCGGTGCGCACAATCCGGGCAAAGCTGGGAATGAACAGAATGCCCAGGGCCAGGATGATATTATACTGTCCGCCGCCGATGACGCTGACGATGACCAGCGCCAGCAGCATGGCGGGGAAGGCGGTGATGGTGTCGCACACCCGGGTCAGGATGGCATCGGCCACCCCGCCGTAGTAGCCGCACAGGCCGCCGATCAGGATGCCGAAGACACAGCCGATGGCCACCACGCTGATGGCGATGACAAAGGAAGTGCCCAGCCCGTCCATAATCCGGGAGAGCACGTCCCGGCCCAGGTTGTCGGTGCCCAGCCAGTGCTGGGGGCTGGGCGGGGCCATCTTGGCCATGGCGTCCATGGCCGTGGGGTCATAGGGGGTCCAGAAGATGCTGACCACCGCCATCAGGGTCAGCAGGGCGGCCAGGACGCCGCCGATATAGAGAAAGGAGTTGTGCGCCGCGCTCCTTGTCCGTTTCGTTTTCATCGCTCCGACCTCCCCTTTTACTGCAGCCGGATACGGGGATCCACCAGCTGATTGATCACGTCGGCCAGGAAGTTGACCAGGACAATCCAGGCGGCCAAAATGACGACAATGGCCTGGACCACCGGGAAATCCCGATTGCTGATGCTGCTGATCAGCAGCCGGCCGATGCCGGGGACGGTGAATACCTGCTCCACCACAATGGTCCCGGTCATGATCTCCGCCATGGAGATGGCCAGAAAGGTGATGACGGGGATCATGGCGTTGCGCACCACATGGCGGCTCAAAATGGTCCGCCGGGCGCTGCCCCGGCTCTGGGAGGTGCGGACATAATCCCGGCTCAGCTCACTGCGGATAGAGCCCCGCAGCATTTTCACGGTCATGGCAATGCGCGGGATGGCAATGGCCAGGGCGGGAAACATCATATAGTAGAGGAACCGGGGCCAGCTCTGGGTATAGGAGACAAACTCCCCCGGCACAAAAAAGCGAAAGGTCAGCCCCAGGGTAAAGCACATCAGAATGCCGATGAAGAACTGGGGCACACTCATGAAAATCTGGTCCAGCGCCGTGATGATATGGTCCAGCACCCGGCTGCGGACGCTGCCCGCCAGGATGCCCAGGGGGATGGACAGCACCACCGTGAACAGGAAGGACATCAGGGTGAGCGCCGCCGTCACCGGCAGCTTGTCCGAGAGCATCTCCCCCACGCTCTGGCTGTAACTGTAGCTGGTGCCGAAGTCGCCCTGGATGAAATTGGTCAGCCACTCCCAGTAACGGATGAGCACCGGCCGGTCCAGCCCCAGCTGGGCGCGCAGGGCGGCCACCTGCTCCGGCGAGGCGTCCATGCCCAGAATCTTGGCCGTGGGGTCGCCGGGAATGACGGAAAAAGCCAGGAAGGCGAGGAAGGAAACAATCAACAATGTAATAATGAGAGCAAAGAGTTTTTTTAAGATATATTTCATACTCCTCGCCTCCCTCCTTTTTCAAATGTCGTTACTCAGCGGACTGATCCACATAGTGCACCGTGGACATATCCAGGATATACAGGGGATAGAACACATAGCCATCCAGCGCCGGGTTCATGACCACATACTCGGCCAAATCCTGAATATAGACGTTGGCCGCGGTCTCGTTCAGGATCTCCAGGCAGCGCTTGTACAGCTGGGTCTGCTCCGCGTCGTCCTGGCTGGCCTGGGCGGCGGCAAAGGTCTCGTCGTACTCGGCGTTGCTGTAGTTGATCATGTTGTTGGAGGCCCCGCTGGTCCAGCGCTGGAGCATGCCCCCGGCGGTCAGGACACTGGTGTCAAAGCCCACCAGGGTGGCGTCAAAGTTCCGGCCCTGATAGGTGTCGGTGTACCAGCTGGCCCACTCGATGGGGTTGAGCTCCACCGTGATCCCCACTTCAGCCAGCTGCTGCTGGATCACCGCGGCCATATCCCCATAGGGGTGCTCATACTCGGTGGCATAGGTGATGGTAAAGCTGAATCCATCGGCATATCCGGCCTGGGCCAGCAGCTCCTTCGCCCGCTCCACATCGTAGCTGTAGTTGTCCGCCAGGGAGGCGTCAAAGTACTTGGTGAAGCTGGGGAACATGGAGGAGCCGATCTTCACCCCCTGGCCGCCGGTGGCAAAGGCCATGACTTCGTCCACATCGATGGCATAGCACAGCGCCTGGCGCACCAGCTCGTTGTCAAAGGGCTCCACCGCGTTGTTCAGGTAGAGAGCCACCGCCAGGTTCATGGTCCCCTCCAGCACATTGTAGCCGTTGGTCAGCGTGCTGATCTGGTCATACTGGAGATGGGCGCACAAGTCGATGGAACCCGCGTCCAGGGCCATCAGCTCCGCCTCCGTGCTGTCAAAGATCCGGAAGGTGACCCGATCCAGGGAGGCGGGGGTGCCATAGTAGTCCTGGTTCTTTTCGATGACAAAGCTCTCCTGAACGCTGTAGGACACGAACCGGAAGGGGCCTGTGCCCACCGGCGCGGTGGCCTGGTCCTCATAGTCCGCCGGAGTGATATAGGCGTTGGACACATAGGCCAGGAAATCGCTGTTGGGCTCGGGGAGGGTGATGACAATGTCATTGCCCTCCGCCGTGATGGTGGCAGCAGAAAGCGCCGCGGCCACAGATTCATTCACTGTGGATGCGGCGCAGGCTTCGAAAGAGTGGAGCACGTCCTCCGTGGTGACCTCTTCGCCGTTGTGGAAGAGCACACCGTCACGGAGCGTGAAGGTATAAGTCAGGCCATCCTCCGAAACGGAGTGGGAAGATGCCACAGCGTCCACATAGCTGCCGTCGCTGCTCAGCTTCACCAAGCCCTCAAATACATTGAACAAGACCTCTCGAGTTCCTGCCGTTCCCATCTGATAGGGGTCAAGACTGTCCAAGTCCTGGGGAATGCCCACAATGATCTCGTTTGCGGCGGAGCGCTCACTGCTGACCTGGGTTCCCCCGGAAGAAGCGGTAGTTTCGTCGCTGGAGCCGGGGACCTCGGTCGTTGCTCCTCCGCACCCGCAGAGTAAGCACGCCAGCATCGCCGTCACCAGGAAACCTGCAAGAATACGTTTTTTCACTGCTGATTCTCCTTCCGCCCAGGCATGGCCCGGGCGTTACAACAAAATAACTTCTTCTCCCATTATTAAATTGTCGCGTTTTATTATAGAGCATCCCCCGGAAATAGCAAGTACTTTTTTCAATTAATTCACTTTTTTAGGCCGGACAGGGCAAAGCTCGTTGCAATCCGGAAAAAAGCATGTATAATATAGAGTGGAATTATATAAATAATAATTGGAACGCGTCTTGATCCTGCACTTTACCGTGCAAATCCACTGTCTAAAAGGAGAATTTGTCCCACTATGAACGAAGGTTCCATATCATCCATACTCATCATTGTCCTGCTGCTGCTCTGCTCCGCCTACTTCTCCGCCACGGAGACCGCCTTTTCCTCGCTGAACAAGACCCGGCTCCGGGCCCTGGCGGAAAAGGGCAGCCAGCGGGCCGCCCAGACGCTGCGGCTGTCGGAGGACTACGACCGGCTGCTGTCCACCATACTGGTGGGCAACAACGTGGTAAACCTGGCCGCCTCCTCCATCTCCACCCTGCTGTTTTTGGGGCTGCTGCCCGACATCGGCGCCACCGTGTCCACCATCGTGATCACCGTCGTGGTGCTGATCTTCGGCGAGATCTCCCCCAAGAGCCTGGCCAAGGAAAATCCGGAGAAATTCGCCATGCTCTCCACCCCCGTCATCCGGGTGCTGATCTGGGTGATGACCCCGGTCAACTTCCTGTTCGCCCAGTGGAAAAAACTGCTCAGCCGGCTGTTCAAGGGGGATGATCGGCGCAAGATGACCCAGGACGAACTGCTGATGCTGGTGGAAGAGGTGGCCCAGGACGGCAGCCTGGAGGAACACGAGGGGGATCTGCTCCGCTCCGCCATCGAGTTCTCCGAGCGGGACGCCGAGGACATCCTGACCCCCCGGTCCGATCTGGAGGCCGTGCCGCTCTCCGCCTCCAAAGAGGAGGTGGCCCGGGTCTTTTCCGAGAGCCGATACTCCCGGCTGCCGGTCTACGACGGCTCCGTGGACAATATCGTTGGCGTGCTGCACCAGAAGGATTTTTACACCGGCACCGGCGTCAGCCCCCGCCCGCTGACCGAGCTGATGAAGGAGCCGGTCTATGTCCCCCAATCCGTCAAAATCAACGACCTGCTCCGGGTGCTCCAAAAGCACAAGGCCCATGTGGCTGTGGTCAGCGACGAATACGGCGGCACCCTGGGCATCGTCACCATGGAGGACATCCTGGAGGAGCTGGTGGGCGATATCTGGGACGAACACGACGAGGTGGTGGAGCAGTTCCGCAAGGTGGGGGAGGATACCTACCGGGTGCTCTGTTCCACCGATCTGTATGAACTGGACCGCTTCTTCCAGCTGGATGTGAAATCCGACTGCACCTCCATCAGCGGCTGGGTCATGGAACAGCTGGGCCGGATCCCGGAGGTGGGCGACCGCTTTTCCTATGAGGACCTCCAGGTCACCGTCACGGAAACGGATCACCACCGGGTGATGGAGGTGGAGATCCAGCGGCTCCCCCGCCCCCAGGAGGCGGGCGCAGCCCAGGCGGCGGGATGATGGGGCCGTCCGCCCCGGCTTTTTCAGACAAGCGCTTTACTTTTCTTTTGGTTCATGGCATAATGTGGCCGAAGGAAACCACCGGGCCGTCCTTCCGGACGGCCCGATTATTTTGGAGGGATTGAAGATGGTAACACAGGACATCCGCTATATCGGCGTGGACGACAAAGATCTGGATCTGTTTGAAGGGCAATATCCCATTCCCAACGGCATCGCCTACAACTCCTATGTCATTCTGGACGAGCAGGTCGCGGTGATGGATACCGTGGATGCGCGCAAAACCGAGGCATTCATGGCCAACCTGGAGGCGGCTCTGGCCGGACGCACTCCGGACTATTTGGTGGTGCAGCATGTGGAGCCCGACCACGCCTCCAGCATCCAGGCTTTTCTGGACAAGTTCCCGGGCACGGAAGTAATCGCCACCGCCAAGGCGCTGCAGATGCTGCCGCTGTACAACATCTCCCCCGCCCACACCCGGGCGGTCAAGGAGGGGGACACCCTGTCCCTGGGACGGCATGAGCTCACCTTTGTCACCGCCCCCATGGTACACTGGCCCGAGGTGATGGTCACCCATGACAAGACGGACAAGGTGCTCTTCTCCGCCGACGCCTTTGGCAAGTTCGGCGCCCTGGATGCCCAGGAGGACTGGGACTGCGAGGCCCGCCGCTACTACTTCAATATCGTGGGCAAGTACGGCCCCCAGGTCCAGGCCCTGCTGAAAAAGGCCGCCGGGCTGGACCTCCGGATCATCTGCCCCCTCCACGGGCCGGTGCTGAAGGAAAACCTGGGCCGCTACCTGGAGAAATACCAGATCTGGAGCAGCTACGGCGTGGAGTCCGAGGGGGTCTTTGTGGCCTATGCCTCCCTCCACGGCAACACCGCCCGGGCCGCCCGGAAGCTGAAGGAGATCCTGGAGCAAAAGGGCTGCCCCAAGGTGGCCATCGCCGACCTGGCCCGGGACGACATGTCCGAGGCCCTGGAGGACGCCTTCCGCTATGGCAAGGTGGCCCTCTGCGCCAGCAGCTATAACGCCGGGGTGGTGCCCTGCATGGAGGATTTCCTGCACCATCTGAAGGGCAAGAACTACCAGAAGCGCACCGTGGCCCTGGTGGAGAACGGCTCCTGGGCTCCCTCCGCCGCCAAGACCATGGCCGGCGTGCTGGAGCAGATGAAAGACATCACGCTGCTGGAGCCCGCCGTCACCCTGCGGGGCGCCTTGAAAGAGAGCGACCTGCCCGCTCTGGAGGCTTTGGCGGACGCCATCCTCCAGTAAACTCCGTTCTATTGACCGCATCCTCTGCCGCGCCGGCACTGCCGGCGCGGCAGTTTTCTATCTGCGGGCAAAAAATTCCGGCCCCTGCATTGTGCAGGGGCCGGAAGAATCCTGATGCCGCGCCGTCCCTCCGTGGGAGGGCGGGTCAGCCGTTGACCCGGATGGTGACGGTAGTGGACTCGCCGCCGGAGGTGACCGTCATCGTGGTCTTGCCGTCCGCCAAAGCGGTGCAGCTGCCGGTGGTGGGATCCACGCTGGCAATGCTGGGATCCTCAATGGTCCAGGTGTAGTTGGCCCCGTCGCCGCCGGTGGCCCGGAAGGGCACCGTATCGCCCAGATTCAGGGTAAAATCGCCATCCATGGTGTTGCCGAAGGCGGTGACAACAATGGAGCTGGTCCCCGTTGTGCCCGCATCCGTGCCCGGATCCTGGGCCGCATCGGCAGCGTTGCAGGTGATCTCACAGCTGGCGGTGATGCCGCCGGCAGAGGCGGTGATGGTGCAGGTGCCCGCATTCACATAGCTGACCAGTCCGGCGGAATCCACCGTGGCCACATTGCCGTCGCTGGTGGTCCAGATGACCTGGCCCACCCAGCCCGAGGGGGCCACCGTGGCGGTCAGGGTGACGGTCTCACCGCTGTTCAGGGTGGCGCTGGTCTGGTCCAGGCTCACGCTGTCCGGCGCCACAGTCTGAGGCTCCGCGCTCTGGCTGGACTGACTGGCCGCACCGGGCTCGCCCGATCCATCCGCCTGCTGGGAGGAAGTGATATTGGCAGAGCTGTTTGTGGCCGGGGTGTCGTTCCCAGAAAGGACAGAGCGCACCAGCACCACCACAATGACCACCGCCGCCACCAAAAGGACGATGGACAGGATGATGCCGATAATGGAGAGCGGGCTTCTGGCGCCGCCGTAACCGCCGCCCCGGGTATTGGTGCGCACCCGGTTGCCCGCCCGGCTGTTGCGCCCGGAGCGGGATCCGACTTTCTTCCCGTTGGGGGCAGTATGGCAGAAGGGGCATGCCTTATAAGTCGCCGCATAATCCTCGCCGCAGAATTTGCAGTGGATCAGCCGCGGCTGGTTATCGCTGTAATAATCGTCCATGAAGAATAATTCCTCCTTGTCTGATTCTGCTCAGGTGACATAATTTATCATACCGAATTCTTTGCTTTTCGTCAACAGGAAAACTGCAAATTCGCCCCATCCGTTTTCTGCCACCTCCGCCGCTTTTCCTTGACCGTCCCTTTCCCCGGGACTATAATGGTATCTGCCGACGGCCTCTCCCCCGGCTCCGGGGCAGAAAATGCCCCGCGGCAGGGCTTGGGCCGTCCCATCAGAGATCACATCGCCCCGGAAGCTGCTCCGGAGGCAGGAGGTGCCACATGAGCAAAGACAAGATCACCGCCGCCATGGTGGGCAAAAAGTACCGGGCGGGCATTCAGGCCTTCACCCGGCAGTTGGGGGATCCCACACTGCGGCTCAACTTCGTCCAGGAGGCGGACCCCTTCTTCCGCCGCTGTGCCCTGGCGGTCTGGAAGCACGGCGGACCGGTGACCGGACGGCATGTGGACGCGTACAACGCCATCTGCTCAGGCAACAACGACGCCCCCTCCATCCTGTTCTTCGAGCTGTGCGCCGCAGTGGAGGGGGCCCCGGAATTCACGCCCCCCGCCTTCTTCTATGAGCTGATCCGCTCCGATCAGGGGACACGGCGCAACAACGCGGGCAAATTCACCGAACTGTGCTCGATTCTGCTGCTGCTCTTCGCCGCGGTGGATGACGAGGTCAACCAGGAAGAGACCGCCTATGTGGATCGCTGCACCCGCATTCTGGCCGCCGCCGGCGGACCCGGCGGCATCCCCCGCACTCCGGCGCCCAGCACCGACGCCCCCCAGGCCGGGGGCGAAGAGGTCCAGACCGCTCAGGCCGCCCAGGCCGAGGCGGACGGGCAGGCGGAAGAGGCTCCGGAGCCGGAAAAAGTGGAGGATCTGCTGGCCGAACTGGACGAGCTGTGCGGGCTGGAACAGGTCAAAAAGGACGTGCGCAGCCTGATCAACCTGGTCAAAGTGCGCAGGCTGCGCCAGGAAAACGGCCTGTCCGTCCCTCCCATGAGCCTGCACCTGGTGTTTCTGGGCAACCCGGGCACCGGCAAGACCACGGTGGCCCGGCTGCTGGCCCGGCTCTACCACGCCATCGGGGTACTCTCCAAGGGACAGCTGGTGGAGACCGACCGGTCCGGCCTGGTGGCGGGCTATGTGGGCCAGACGGCCATAAAAACCCAGGAGGTCATCCAGAAGGCGCTGGGCGGCGTGCTGTTCATCGACGAGGCCTACTCCCTCACCAGCCAGGAGGGGGCCAACGACTTCGGCAAGGAGGCCATTGAAATCCTGCTGAAGAACATGGAGGACCATCGGGACGATCTGATTGTCATTGTGGCGGGCTACACCAACCTGATGGAGCAGTTCATCCACTCCAATCCCGGCCTGGAGTCCCGATTCAACAAGTATTTCTATTTTGAGGACTACACCGCCGAGCAGCTCTACTCCATTTTGGAGTCCATGTGCCGGCGCAACAGCTATGTGCTCTCGGAACAGGCCGGCCGGAAGGCCCGGACCCTGTTGGAGGAGGCCTACGAAACCCGGGATGCCAATTTCGGCAACGCCCGGGATGTGCGCAACCTCTTTGAGGATCTGATCGCCCGGCAGGCGGACCGGGTGGCCGCCATGGAAACCCCCACCAAGGAGGATCTGATGCTCATTCAGGAGGCGGATTTCGACGCCGCAGACGAAACCTCCTCTGAGGCGCCGGCCCCCGGCACAGACGCACCAGCCACCCCGGAGGCCGCCACCCCCGGCGGAGCAGCTCCCGCAGAGGAGGAGCACCCGCCCCAGTCGTAACCGGAAACACAGCCATAAGACAAACGCGCCCCGGCGGACTTGGTCCGCCGGGGCGCTGGTTTTGCACAGCAGGTTATCCCTCGTCACTCTGAAAACACTGCCACGGCAGCACATCGGCCAGCTGGAGCAGGGTCTCATTCAGTCCGCCGCAGTAGTCCTGCGCACTGCGCAGCTCTCCCGCCTCCACGCCGGAGCTTCTGGGCAGTTCCACCACGGCGGTGCCTCCGCCGCCGCTGAGCAGGGCCATCCGCCCCCCGTGCTGCTCGGCCACCAGGCGGCAGATGGAAATGCCCAGCCCCAGGCCCCGGTCCCGCTCCGCCAGAGGATCCCCGGACTGGGCCGGGTCAAACGCCCGGGCCAGCTGGGCGGCGGAGAATCCCGCTCCGCTGTCGCTGACTGTGATGCGGATCCACTGTTTCTCCCGGATCTCCAGCCGGAGCACCACCTTGCCGCCGTCGCCGGCGGCCCGGATGGCGTTGGACAGAAGCTGATAGATCAGCTTGCGCAGCATCCACTCCTCCCCGTCCACCAGCAAGTTCCCATCCCGCTGGTCCAGGGTGAGGGCACAACCCGCCTGGGCGCCCACCCCCTGGGCCCGGCGCACCACGTCGGCACAGAGGCCGCCCAGATCCAGCACCTGGGGACGAAACGGGGTTTTCCCGGCGGACAGGTCTCCCAGCAGCTCCAGGCTGTCCAGCATCCGCAGCAAAATATAATAGTTCTTTCTCTGGATGGACCGGTACTGCTCCGTCTTTTCCGGAGCCCGGTCCGCCCGGGGATACTCCAGCAGCTGGCTGGCCCCGATCAGGTTCCCCAGGGGGATGCGCAGCTGACCGGCAATCTGACTGAGCCGGTCCGGGGTCAGGCCGCCGGACTCCAGCGCCGGGGAGAGCTGGAACAGGGTTCCCCCCTCCAGCTCCCAGGTCCGGCAGGTCCACGCCGTCCCATTCAGCGCAAAGCCTCCGTTCTCCCCGGCGGTCAGCTCCGCCAGCGGCGGCGGCAGCGCCGCTCCCTCCGCCAGCGTCCAGCCCCATTGCCCGGCCAGCGCCGCTGCGGCGGGATTATAATAGGCCACGGCCCCATCCCTGGCCCAGATCACCGGATCCGGCTGCCGGTCAAACCAGCCGGGCCCGGAAAGGGTAAATTCTTTCATTCACTCACTCCACAATTCCATCTCCACATTAGGGTGTCCAATTTCTCTGTAAAGCGTTTTCCTGTAGTATAGCAAATCCTGGCACGGGGTGCAAGAATCCTGTCGAATCCTGTCGATTCCGCCGTTTTTACCCTGCCAGGAAAGAAATGAATTTTTTAGAAAACTTTTGAAAAAGTTCTTTTTATTGCCTGGAATGTTGCGTAAATGTGTATTTTTGTCTTGCTTTCGTCGTTTTGACGATTCTTTTTGCTTTCTTTTAAAATTTGACCAGCTTCTCCCCGTGAAAACGCTGAATTTTAAGTTTCCCTCTTTTAAAACAGAACAATTCGGATTATAATAACGGCGTAAATCATCGGAACCCTGAATCGCAATAAAAAGGAGTGTTCTTTCATGAGCATCAAAGTTGGCATCAATGGTTTTGGCCGCATCGGCCGTCTGGTCTTCCGCGCCGGCGTTGACCGGGAGGACATCGAGTTCCTGGGCATCAACGACCCCGGCATGACCCCCGACTACATGGCCTACATGCTGAAGTATGACACCATGCATGGTCAGTTCAAGGGCACCATTGAGTACGACGACGAGTCCATCACCGTCAACGGCAAGCGGATCATGGTCTACGCCAAGTTCAAGCCCGAGGAGATTCCCTGGGGTGAGCTGGGCGTCGAATATGTGGTGGAGTCCACCGGCCTGTTCCTGACCAAGGAGAAGGCCCAGGGCCATCTGGACGCCGGCGCCAAGAAGGTCATCATGAGCGCCCCCTCCAAGGACGACACCCCCATGTTCGTGATGGGTGTCAACAATACAACCTATGACACCAGCATGAACTTTGTTTCCAACGCCTCCTGCACCACCAACTGCCTGGCCCCCATCGCCAAGGTGCTGCATGACAACTTCGGCATCACCGAGGGCCTGATGACCACCGTGCACTCCACCACCGCCACCCAGAAGACCGTGGACGGCCCCTCCAAGAAGGATTGGCGCGGCGGCCGTGCCGCTGCCGGCAACATCATCCCCTCCTCCACCGGCGCCGCCAAGGCCGTGGGCAAGGTCATCCCCAGCCTGAACGGCAAGCTGACCGGCATGAGCATGCGGGTGCCCACCTTGGACGTGTCCGTGGTCGACCTGACCGTCAACCTGGCCAAGCCCGCCACCTATGCTGAGATCTGCGCCGCCATGAAGAAGGCCTCCGAGGGCGAGCTGAAGGGCATCCTGGGCTACACCGAGGACGCCGTGGTCTCCTCCGACTTCCTGGGCGACACCCACACCTCCATCTTCGACGCCGACGCCGGCATCGCCCTGACCGACACCTTCGTCAAGGTTGTGGCCTGGTATGACAATGAGATCGGCTACTCCAACAAGGTGCTGGACCTGATCACCTATATGTTCAGCGTGGATCACAAGTAATCCACTTCCCCGACGATACAAACCGCCCCGAAGCATGGCTTCGGGGCGGTTTTCATGTTGATTTGATCCGGTGCCCGGATCATCAGCCGGGTCCGGCTCAGCGCTCCGCACAGCTGGAAGGGGGTCTGCCTGTACACTTTTCCGTCCTCTGAGGGGGAGCCCAGCCGCGAAAAACCGGCGGGCGCGGCTCTCCCCGGCCCCGGAAACCGGTCAGCGCTGCCGGGGATAGGCCTGGGACTGATCGGTCAGGCCCAGCAGGTAATCCACGCTGGTATCGTAAAAGCGCGCCAGTTTGATCAGCACCTGGGTGGGAATATCGTTCTCCCCGGTCTCATACTTGGAATAGCCGGTCTGGGACATGCCCAGCAGTTTGGCCACCTTGGTCTGATTCAGATCCCGGTCCTCTCTCATCGCGCGAATCCTCGGATACACGCCATCACCTCCGATCCAGTTCAGTTTAGTTTAATCTGAATCAGAGTATTGACTTTTAATCTGTTTCAGGTTATTCTTGTTCCGACACGGTTCCGGCTTTTTCGCAGGCCGGAATGAGAGAGGACCACTATGAAGAAAACAACACCTTCAATTTCATCCCAATCCCGGATCCTGGCCGGCATTCTTCTGCTGATCGTGAGCGCACTGCTCCTTCTGCCCCTCCCCAGCTGCAGCGCGGTGAGATGGCCCCAGGGCCTGCCCGCACCGGCGCGCTCCCACTGGTGGGTGGGCAGCATAGAGACCGCACGGCTCCCCGAGGGGATCCGCTGCTCCATCGAACTGTACAACATCTCCCGTCCGGAAGCGGAACAGTATTGCACCGCCCTGGCCGAGGACGGCTACCGCCCCGTCGGCGACGCCGCAGAAGCCCAGGACTCCGGCCCGGACCGCGGCTCCGCCTTTGTATGGACGGCCCGCCGGGAGGGCGCCAGCCTGGAACTGCGGTTCCGGAACAACCGGCTGCTCCTGCTCTGGAACCGGCCCCGGCCAACATATCAGTTCTTTTGTTCTCTGCCCGAATCCGCGGCAGACGCCGCCGTCAGCACTCCGGCCACAGCAGCCGCAGCGTCGTGCCGGTAGCCCACTCCCCTTCCATTTAGCCCAATGACAAAAACGAGGCATCCCGCAGTGCGGGATGCCTCGTTTCACAGTATGGGAAAGCCAAGCCTCTCTCACCGGGCCAGCTCGCCCATCTCGTCAATCAGGCTGTCAAAGAGCTTGAGCGCATCGTCGATGGGCTGGGCGGTGGCCATGTCCACCCCGGCGCCCCGGAGCAGCTCAATGGGAGGCTTGGAGGAGCCGCCCTTCAGGAAGTTCAGATAGCGCTCCACCGCGCTCTGGCCCTCCTGGAGGATCTTCTGGGACAGGGCGATGGCGGCGGCGTAGCCGGTGGAATACTGGTAGACATAATAATTGTAATAGAAGTGGGGAATTCGGGCCCACTCCAGGCTGATCTCGTCATCCACCACGATGTCGGGGCCGAAGTAGTCGGCGTTGAGCTGGCGGTACTTCTCGCACAGGGCGTCGGCGGTCAGGCCCTCTCCCCGCTCGGTCATCTGGTTGACGGCCAGCTCGAACTCGGCGAACATGGTCTGGCGGTAGAGGGTGGTGCGGAACTGCTCCAGGAAGTAGTTGATGAGATAGGCCCGCTGGCGCTTGTCGGTGGTGGTCTTGAGCAGGTACTGCATCAGCAGGGCCTCGTTGCAGGTGGAGGCCACCTCCGCCACGAAGATCACATAGTAGGAGTAGCAGGTGGGCTGGTTGGCGCAGGAGAGATAGGTGTGCATGGAGTGGCCCATCTCGTGGATCAGGGTGAACACATCGTTCAGGGTGCCCTGGAAGTTCAGCAGGATGAAAGGGTGCATGGAGGAAGAATGGCTGCCGACAGAGTAGGCGCCGCTCCGCTTTCCGGGATTCTCGTACACGTCGATCCAGCGCTGCTCCAGGCCCCGGCGGACGGCGGCGCAGTACTCCTCCCCCAGGGGCTCCAAAGCCTTCAGAATCAGCTCACAGGCCTCCTCATAGGTGAAGTGCATATCCACGTCCCCCACCATGGGCACATAGAGGTCGTAGAAGTGGAGCTCGTCCAGGCCCAGCAGCCTGCGGCGCAGGGCGGTGTACTTGTGCATGGCGGGCAGGTTGCGGTGGACCGCCTCGATCAGGTTGGTGTACACCTCCACCGGCACCTCGGTGGCGTCCAGGGCTGCGGCCAGGGTGGTGGGGTACTTCCGGGCGTCGGCAAAGAACTTGAGCTGCTTGGTCTGGGCGTTCAGGGTGGCGGCGCAGGTGTTGCGGAACTGGCCGTAGCCGGCATAGCAGGACTGGAAGGCGGACTTGCGCAGCGCCCGGTCCTGGGAGTAGAGCAGAGGCACAAAGGTGCCGTGGGTCACCGGGTGCGCCTCGCCCTGGCTGTCCACCGCGTCGGCAAAGGTCAGGTCGGCGTCGGAAAACTTGGAATAGATGTTATCGGGCTGGTTGGCCATCTCCCCGGCGCTGGCCAGCAGCGCCTCCTCCGAGGGGGAGAGGGTGTGCTCCTTCCGGCGGAAAATCCGGTCCAGGCTGCGGCGGTAGAGCTCCAGCTCCGGGCACCGGGCGTAAAACTCCTCCATGGTCTCCTGGTCCATAGAAAGCAGCTCCGGGGTAAACCAGGCCTGGGCGCTGGAGACCGCCACACTGAGGCTCATGGCCTGGCTGGAGAAGTCCTGGTATTTGGAGATCCGGGTGTCCTCATCGCTCTTGCACTGGGCATAGTTGACCAGCCGGGAGAGCGCCACCGAGACCTCATCGTCCAGCCGCAGGAAGGAGAGCAGCTCCTGGGGGGACTGGGACACCTTCCCCTGATAGGCGGCGCACTTGGCCGGATAGGCTTTTGCCTCCTCCAGGGCGTTCAGAAAGGCCTCGTCTGTGGCAAAGATGCTGGCCAGGTCCCACTGGTACTTCTCTTCAATCTGGTCTCTGGATTTGACTTCCATGGGTTCAACCTCCTGTACACGATCTTTTGATTACTTCAGATTCCGCACCAGCTTTTCGGCCACGCCCAAGATGACGGCGCCGCCCAGCTCAAACTCCCGGGACGGGATGATGCGGGGTTCATAGGCGGAATTCTCCGGCTGGAGGATGACCAAATCCCCCTGGCGCCGGAAGCGCTTCAGGGTGGCCGCCTCTCCATCCACAATGCAGGCCACAATCTGGCCGCTCTCCGCCGTATTCTGGCGGTGAATGAGCACCCGGTCTCCGGGACAGATGCCGGCATTGATCATGCTGTCCCCCTCCACCCGCAGGTAAAAATAGGCGGAGGGATCGGCCACATCCGCCGGTTCCCAGCCCTCAACTTGCTCCCTGGCCAGGGCGGGGCCCCCGGCCCGGATGGTCCCCAGCACCGGAACCATATGTTCTCCGGGCACAGCCTGACGGGACTGGGGCACATCATACCCCTGGAGCCAGCGCTCATCCACCCCCAGCCGGGCGGCCATCTCCATGACCACTCCGGCCTTGGGCTCCCGCTGCCCCAGCACATACCGGTTCAAGGTCTGGGGCCGCATCTCCAACAGCCGTCCCAAGGCCTCATAGTTCAGCCCGCGCTCCCGCATCAGCTGCCCCAGCCGCGCTCCCAAGGTCTCCACTTGTTCCATGGCCGCCCCTCCCCTGACAGGTCTGACGTTCAGATGCTCATATCTCTGTTATTCTATCACGAAGCGGCATCTTTTACAATTTGATTTTCACCTCTCATTTTCTCCATTTGGTGAAAAAATTTCATTTCCCTCTTGACATCAAACCCAAATGGTGTTATTCTATGTTTACATTATAGAACATACGTTCTATAATGTTGGACAAACGGCCTCCCGCCCCACCCCCAGACATTTGCGTTCCGGTCTGCCCGCCCTCGCCTTTCCGTCCAAACCCAGGGGCGCAAAGGCCGGACAGCGCTGTCCTCAAGCCGAGCGGCGCTGCCGCAAATGCAAAAAACCGGCCGCCTCTGATGAGACGACCGGTCTTGGTGGAAGAGAATGGATTCGAACCATTGTAGGCGGTGCCAACAGATTTACAGTCTGCCCCCTTTAGCCACTTGGGTACTCTTCCATATGAACTTGTGGAGCTGGTGGACGGACTCGAACCCCCGACCTGCTGATTACAAATCAGCTGCTCTACCAACTGAGCTACACCAGCAAGCTGTCACCGAGCTCGCGACTCAGCATGAAATATATTATCAGAGTTCAGCGCGTTTGTCAACATTTTTTTGCATTTTATTTTTTGAGAGGAGAAAACCACCATGCGTCTGTTTGACCCCTATGAAACCGACCCCGACCGGCCGGCCTGCCACTGCGAGGAGTGCGGCGGCGAACTCTATCCGGAGGATCTGCTGTATCTGATCGACGGCGTGCCCATCTGCGAGGAGTGCCTGGGGCAATTCGCCCAAACCTACTTTGCCCCCCAGCGCATGCTGGGCAGGCAGCTGCTGGATTACAGCGCATATTGAACACAGGGAGGGATTATTCTATCATGTCCAAGCCGATTTACCGCAGAGAGAAGGCCCTGGTGCACGATCTGGCCGTCTGCACCGTCCATATGCAAAACGGAGATGAGGTGGGCCTCTCCCCCCGGCGCCGGACCATCGTCCGGGCCCTGCGCCGCAGCGCCACGCCACGGCAGCGGCAATGCCTCTACCTCTACTACGGCCGGGGGCTGTCCATGCAGGACATCGCCAAGCTGCTGGCCGTCAACATCTCCACCGTCAGCCGCAACATCGGCAACGGCGAGCGCCATGTGGTTGAGGCTCTGGCCCTGCTGGAACCGTAAACAGAGATGCGCCCGCCGGGGCAGGAAATCCCCGGCGGGCGCATCCGCTGTGTTCTGCTCAAAAGCGTCCCAGCAAATGGGTCACTCCCTTGGCGACGGCGTAGACCGGCCCTTCCAGCACCCGCTTGACATGGTCCAGCTCCTCCCGGATATGGATGCCCTGGGGGCAGTGGGCCTCGCAGCGGCCGCATTTGACACACTGGGAGGCATTGGAGCGCTGCCCCCGCAGGGTGGTGCACATGAAGTATTCCTTCATGCCGGTGTAGAAGCCCTCGGTATAGCGGGCGTTATAGCACCGGAAGGCCCCGGGGATATCCACCCCCTTGGGGCAGGGCATGCAGTAGCCGCAGCCGGTACAGCCCACCTTGATCTTCTCGTTGATGGCCCCCTTCACCGTCTCGAACAGGGCGCGCTCGGCCTCCCCCAGCGTTCCCGGCCGGGCCTGGTCGGCGATACGGCAGTTTTCGGCCACCATCTCCATGGTGTTCATCCCCGAGAGCACCACCGTCACCTCCGGCTGATCCCACAGCCAGCGCAGCGCCCACTCGGCGGGCGTGCGGCGGGGCTCAGCCTGGGCAAAGGCCCTGAGGGCTTTGGGGGGCAGGGCGTTGACCAGCCGGCCGCCCCGCAGCGGCTCCATAATGATGACCGGAATCCCTTTGGAGGCGGCGTACTGCAGACCCCGGCGGCCCGCCTGGGTGTGCTCATCGATATAGTTGTACTGGATCTGGCAGAAATCCCAGTCCCAGGCGTCCAAGAGCGCCTGGAAGGCGTTGGTGTTGCCGTGGTAGGAGAAGCCCACATTGCGGATGATCCCCGCCGCCTGCTTTTCCCGCAGCCAGTCCTCCACCCCCAGCCCCCGGAGCCGGTCCCAGGTGGTCACATCCGGGAGCATGTGCATCAGGTAATAGTCCACATGGTCGGTGCGCAGCCGCCGGAGCTGTTCCTGGAAAAAGCGCTCCATGTCCGTCTCCTTGCGGATCAGGTAGTGGGGCAGTTTGGTGGCGATGAACACCTGGTCCCGGCACCGGTTCTTCTCCAGCACCGCCCCCAACAGCTCCTCGCTGCCGGGATAGATATAGGCGGTGTCAAAGTAATTGACCCCCTGCCCGATGGCGGAGCAGATCTCCCGCTCCGCCTCTTCAAAATCAATGCTGCCCCGCCTGCGCTGAAAGCGCATGCAGCCAAAGCCCAGGATGGACAGTTCCGAACCATGTCTGTCCCGCCGGTATTGCATAGCTGTTCCCTCCCGTTCTGATGGATGCTGGCCCCGTCTCAGCTCACCCCGCCGAAGTGGGAGAAGGGGAAAAAGACCACCAGCACCCGGCCGATCACATAGCGCTCGTCCACCATGCCCAGGTCGGCCACCCGGCTGTCGCTGGAGTGGTTGCGGTTATCCCCGCAGACAAAGACGCAGCCCTCGGGGACGGTAAATTCCTGGTTGGCATACTGGGGGTCCAGGTCCACCCGCTCGGCCATGAAATCATCCCCATAGACCGCATCAAACTCATAGTTCAGATAGGGCTCCTCCAGCAACTGGCCGTCTACTGTGATGGTGTTGGCCTCGTAGTCGATATAGACGCTCTGGCCCCCGGTGGCGATGACCCGCTTGACCAGGGCCTGGTTGTCAAAGGTGTTGTCCTTGCGCAGCACCACCACATCCCCCTGCCGGGGCGTGTAGGCAATGCGCTGCACCAGCATCAGGTCCCGGTGGTGCAGGGTGGGGTACATAGAAGAGCCGTCCACCCCCACCACGCTCACAACAAAGGTGAACAGGCTCACAATCACCACCAGCACAATGCTCAGCAGCTGAAGCCACTCAAACAGGCTCTGCCGCCAGTCCTCCCGGTTCTCCCGCTCCTCTGGAGCGTCCTCCAGATCCGGCGTGCGCAGGAGGGGTGCCTCACGCTTTCCGCTCATCTCACCGCCTCCTTTTGGGCCAGCTCGCCCTCCCGGGCGTGGCAGGTAAACAGCAAAATCTGGCGTTTTTGGGCCAAGGTACCCAGCAGCGACAGGGCGGGCACCACCCGCCGGTCATCCAGATTGACCAGCGCGTCGTCCAGCACCAGGGGACAGGGCTCCTCCTGGGGCAGGGCCAAATCGCACACCGCCAGCCGGACCGCCAGCCAAAGCTGGTCCGCTGTGCCCTGGCTCAGGGAGAGCACGCTGCGCACCGCCACGCCTCCCCGCTCCTCCGCGCCGGCCTCCAGCGCCCGGTTCAGCCGCACCTTGGCATACTTGCCGCCGGTGAGGGCCTGCAGATAGTCCCCGGCCCGGCGGTTGAGCTCGGGCGAAAACCGGTTGCGCATCTCCGTGTCCGCCTCCTCCAGGGCCTCCCGGGCAATCTGGAGGGCATCATAGTCCAGACGGCACTGCTCCAGCGAGCGGTCGATGGACTCGATCTCCGCCTGGATCACCTCCGGATCTCCCAGGGAGCCACGGCGGCCCAATGCCATGGAGAGGTCATTGTGGTGACGGTTCAGCCGCCGCTCCGCCTCCTGAAATCCGGCCTCGGCCTGTTCCAGCGTCACCGTGGGCTCCTCTGCGATGGCCCCGGCGCAGCCCTTGCCCCGCTCCGCCACGGTGTCAAACAGCCGCTGGGCGCTCTCCCGGTTCTGCCGGGCCTTGTCCAGCGCATCCAGCAAGGTCAGCCCCCGGGTGACGGCGGCGGAAAAGCCAAATACGTCCTTCACCTCCGGGGCGAAGGTATCCACCAGGGCGCGCAGTTCCTGCCAATCCGCATCCCGCCGGGCCTGCAGCTCGGCCTGGGCCTCCTGAACCCGCTCCAGCTCCTCCCGGGCCCGCTCCGCCCCGGCCAGCCGGGCGCAGTAGTCCTCCGCCGCCGGGGCGATGGCCTCCCGCCCGGAAACCTGGAATTCGTCCAGCACCGCCTGTATCCCGGCGGCGCACTTCTTCTTGGTGCCGGCCCAGAACACCCCCAAAGCGCAGCCCACAGCCAGCACCCCCAGCGCCGCCAGCGCTGGGATCAGGGCAAAGCCCCCCCGGGCAGCCCACCCCCAGCCAAAGCCGGCCAGCGCCAGCACCGCCGCCACAGCCGGAAACAGCCAGGCAAACCGGCCGGCCTGCCGCTGCCGCCGCGCCAAGTCCTCAATCCGCCGGTCCGCCTCCTGGGCCCGGCTCCGGGCCGCGGAGGCCTCCCCGGCAAACACCGGGTCCTCCGCCCGGGCCTGTGCCTCCTCCCAGGCGGCCTGGGCCTCCGGCACAGCCTGAGCCGCCTGCTTGAGGCTGTTATCCAGCCCCCGCAGCTGGGCCACCTGATCCCGGGCCCGCTCCAGCGCCTGCTTGTCGGGCAGCCCCCCCTCGGGGAGCTGGGCTTGCAGTCGCTCCAACTGCTCCGACGCCCGCTTCAGCTCTCCCTCGGCCCTGGTATAGGCCTCGGCCTGGGCGCTGTCCTGCTTGGCGTGGTAGAGGTCGATCTGGTGCTTCAGCTTGGCCCGCACCTCTTCATACTTGTCGATCTCGGTCTTGCTGTCCCGGATCTGGCCGGTCACATCCCGCACCGCCTCCAGTGCCAGGCCCAGCTCGCTGCGCCGGGCCTCCAGCGTGGGGATGGCGCCCTTGGAGCGGTACTGGCGCTTGCGCTGCCACTCCGCCAGGGTGTCCCCCACCTGACTGGCGGACACGTCCTCCTCCCCGGAGGAGACCAGGGCGGACAGCCGCTTCTCCAGCTCCGGGGTCTGAGACACCGGCAGGGACGCCTGTCCCAGAAACGCGGAGCGCTCGAACACGCTGCGGCTGACGCCGATGAGCACGTCCCCCAGGTTGTCCGCGGTCAGGCCGGGCACCGGGCTGCCCGAGTCGGCATAGACCGCCTCAAACGCCCCCATGGGGGTCTGTCCCTTGGTGTAACGGCGGATCAGGATATCCCTGCCCTGCCAGGAGCAGAGCAGTTCCCCCTCCATGGCCTCCCCGCTCCAGGGCTGGTAGCGGGTTTTGTCCGCCAGAAAGCCCCGTTTATCCCGCTCCCGGGTGTTCAATCCGTAGAGCATCACCCGCAGGAAGGCACACCAAGTGGATTTGCCCCCCTCGTTGGGCATGGTCAAAATATTCAGCCCCTCCTCCAGCTCCAGGGTCTGGTGATCCAGGCAGCCGAAGGTGGCGGTCATGCGTTTGATCTTCATCGGAGCTCCTCCCTCCCCTCCAGAGCGCACAGGCCGAACCGGGCCGCCCGCTCCAGCAGAGGCAGCTCCTCCGGGGAGACCTGCTCCATCCGGGTCTTGATATTGCGCAGAAACAGGCCGGTCAGATTATCCTCCTCCAACCGGTCCCACAGCCCGGTCTCCAGCCGGGTGGCGTCCAGCAGCTGGACATCGAAGCACTTGCCCGCCAGCAGGGCATACAGGGCCCCCTGGTTCAGCGTCTCCTCCTTCCGCTCCCCCACCAGGCGGAAGCGGCAGATGTCCTCCCGGATGTCGGCGGGCAGGGCCTCCCGCAGGGCCGCGGCAGGGGCTTTGCCCGTCACGTCCACGGTGATCTCCCGGTAGCGCCGCTTGCACAGGGGTACAAATTCCAGCTTGGCCTCCCCGGGGGATACCTCCCCCACCAATACCCCCTTGTCGCCGGTCTCATCAAATCCCCGGCCCTCCGGGCAGCCGCAGTAGGCCCAGGCGGTCTGTCCCGCCTGCCGCACCTCGGTGCACCGGTGGATGTGACCCAGCGCGGCATAGTCCACTCCGGCGGCGGCCAGCTGCTCCGTTGTCATCGGGCCGTAGCGGCTTCTGCTCTTGCTCTGACCGGCGGTCAGATCGCCGTGGAGCACCATCAGCCGCACCAGCCCCTCGTCATAGTCCGCCTTGAAGTGCTCCAGCGGGGAGGTATCCCGGTACTTTGAGGTGAAGGCGGTGCCGTAAACCACCGCCCCCAGCTTGGGCAGCTCGACCCGTTCAAAATACTCTGAGTGAAAGATGTGGACATTGTCCGGCCAGCGCACGGTGGCATAGGGGGAGAAGTCGGAATAGGGGTCGTGATTGCCCGGGGCGATGAAAATCTCCGTCTTCATGCGGCCAAAGGTGTCGGAGAGCATCCGGGTGGTCTCATAGTAGATCCCGTCCCCGTCGAACAGGTCCCCGGCGATCAGCACCACATCCACCCGGCGCTCTTCCGCCAGGGCGGCCAGCCGGTCCAGCAGCTCCCGCTGCTCCTCCCGGCGCTGCCTGGCCTTCTCCGGGGGCAGGGCGCGGAAGGGGGAATCCAGATGCAGGTCGCCGGTATGTAATACGCGAATCATAGTCTGTACTCACTCCTGAAGGTCCACCCGCTCTACCCGGGTGCACCGCTTGGTTTTGGTATCAATGGCAAACAGGGCGGCCTCCAGCTTGCACCTGCCCGGCGCCGCCTCATAGCGCCGGGGCAGGCCGCCCAGAAACAGGTTGATGGACTGCTCGGGCCGGATGCCCAGGATGGACTCCGCCGGGCCGGTCATCCCCAGGTCGGTGATATGGCCGGTGCCCCGGGGCAGCACCTTGGGGTCGGCGGTGGGCACATGGGTGTGGGTGCCCCACAGGGCGCTGACCCGGCCGTCCAGATACCAGCCCAGGGCCAGCTTCTCGCTGGTGGCCTCGGCGTGGAAGTCCACCAGCACAATGTCCGCCTCGGGCCGCTCCAGAATCCGGTCCGCCGTGGTGAAGGGGCTGTCCACGTTGGGGTTGAGCTCCACCCGGCCGATCAGGTTGAGCACCCCGATGCGCAAACCGTGGGGGCCGTCAAAGACCCCGTATCCCCGGCCGGGCAGCCGGGGGGCAAAATTGGCGGGCCGGAGCACACAGGGGGCGGCGTCCAGATAGTCGGCGATCTGCAGCTTGCTCCAGGTGTGATTGCCCAAAGTCACCACGTCCGCCCCGCTGTCCAGGATGTCCTCCGCCTGGTTGGGGAACAGCCCGATCCCGGCGGCGTTCTCGCCGTTGACCACGGTGAAGTGGACGCCCCGCTCCCGCTTGAGCCGGGGCAGGCTGCGGCGCAAAAAGTCCAGTCCGGCCTGGGAGACCACATCCCCCACGGCCAGTACGTTCAATTCCACAGTGAATGCCTCCAAATTGACATAATAGTACGGATATAGTATAAGCGAAAATCCAGAAAATCGCAACGGGAAATGGGCGCCCCGGCATGCTCCTTTCCAAAAAGTTTTTCCTTGCCCTCCCGGGCGGGATGTGCTAGCATGTCGCCATGAGACTATGCGGACGGAGAGGAGCGGTACTATGGCGGAGCTTGCCATCGCATTTTTGCAGCTCAAGCCAGGGGGCAGCCGGGAGGAAAATCTGGACAAAGGGCTGGAGGCCTGCCGCCGGGCCCGGGAGATGGGGGCGGATCTGGCACTGTTCCCGGAGATGTGGAGCAACGGCTACCACGTCCCGGAGCACCCCACCCCCCAGTGGAAGGAGGAGGCGGTTTCCGGGGACGGCCCCTTTGTGGAGGCCTTTGGCCGGCTGGCCGGGGAGCTGGGCATGGCCATCGGCATCACCTTTTTGGAGGCCTGGGGAGAACAGCCCCGCAACACCCTGGTGCTGTTCGACCGCTTCGGGGCGCGGCGGCTCACCTATGCCAAAGTACACACCTGCGACTTTGGCGCCGAGCGCAACCTGACCCCCGGCGACGACTTTTTCGTGGCCGAGCTGGACACCGCCCAGGCCCCGCTTCAGGTGGGGGCCATGATCTGCTACGACCGGGAATTCCCCGAGAGCGCCCGCATCCTGATGCTGAAGGGCGCCGAGCTGATTTTGGTGCCAAACGCCTGCCCTATGGAGCTCAACCGCCTGGCCCAGCTCCGGGGCAGGGCCTATGAAAACATGCTGGCCATCGCCACCTGCAACTATCCCCGTCCAGTCCCCGACTGCAACGGGCATTCCTCCCTGTTCGACGGGGTGGCCTATCTGCCCGACGGGTCGGACAGCCGGGATACCTGCGTGCTGGAAGCCGAAGCGGAAGAGGGCATTTACCTGGCCCGGCTGGATCTGGAGCAGCTGCGCCGCTACCGGGCCAGCGAGGTCCACGGCAACGCCTACCGCCATCCGAACAAGTACGGCCTGTTGACGGATTCCCACATCCATCCCCCCTTCCTCCGGGAGGATTACCGCCCGTAACCCGGCCTCCATCTGCCGCAGCGAAGCAAAGCGCCATCTGAACCTGGGTTCAGATGGCGCTTTATGGTTTTGCTTTTGCCCAAGCTCAGGCGCAGAAGCGGTGGTTTCCGATGACCGTAATCAGCGGGCGGCTCCAGATCCAGGCGCTGGTGGCGGTTGCAGGGTTGAAATAGTAGATGGCGCCACCGGTGGGATCCGCCCCATTCAGGGCGTCCCGGGCCGCCTGATAGGCCGAGTCCGCCACGGGTTCGTCAATCTGGCCGTCCACCATGCAGGTGAAGGCCCCCTGCTCATAGACCACGCCGGAGATGGTGTTGGGGAACGAGGGGTGCTCCACCCGGTTCAGGATGACGGCGCCCACCGCCACCTGTCCGGTGTAGGGTTCGCCCCGGGCCTCGGCGGAGATCACCCGGGCCAGCAGGTTGAAGTCGCTGTCGCTGATGGAGGTGGCGGAGGACATGCCCAGGGCCCGCTGTGTCGCGCTGCCCACAATGCCGTCCGCCGTCAGGCCGTTCTTACTCTGAAAGTAACGCACCGCCTCGGTGGTCTGGCTGCCGAACACGCCGTCCACGCTGCCGTTATAGTACCCCCAGTTTTTCAGCTTGGTCTGGATCGTGGTCACAGCGCTGCCCCGGTCCCCCTGGCGGTAAGTGGCGGCGCTGGCGGGGATAATGATCATGGTAAGCACCATTGCGGCGGTCAGTGCCAGGAGCAGAAACCGGCGCACAGGATTCGAATGTCTCATTTTCATGTTCCGACCTTTCGCCTTTTGAGCCTAGTTTAGACACCGAATCCATAAAATATACATGCCGGGCGTCCGGCCTGGAATGGCGTCTGCCGGGCACAGGCCCGGCCCGATCCGGAGCGGGCCTGCACACTGCAGGTCCGGCGGAACTCGCTCCGGCCTATTCTGTCCGCCGCGCCGTGGTCCTATGTATCCAAATTCTTTCGCCCTGTCGGCCCGAGCCCGGCCGACGTTTGAGGACAGCCCGGCCGGCGGCGCTTTCGTCCTCCCGCCGCTGTACGCCGTCCAATCCGGCTGCAGCCCGCGCCCATCCCCGCCGGCGCCAGCGCGGCCCTTTTTCCCGCAGGCGCGCAGATCAAATACAGCGCCGGCCACCCATCGCAGCGCGTCCCAACGGACGCTGGCAATCGGTGACCGGCGGCAAAAATCATTGGAATGCGCCCCGCGGCTGCGCGTCTGTCTCAGGGAGGACCAGACGCCGCTCCCCTTCACGCCTGGGACTTCCGCCCTTTCTCCTGCTTGAACAGGAGCAGGTAAAAGCGGATATAGAGGATCAGCGAGATAATCATAGACAGCCCGCACAGGCAGATCAGCAGCTGCGCCGCCCAGGACGGGATGTCGGGCAGCAAAATCAGAATGGCGGAGACGATGTAAAGGATGACGGTGTTGACCTTCCCGTACCATTTTGCGCTGTTGACCACATCCATATACTTGATGGCCATATAGCCCATGAGCGCCATGATAAGCTCCTTGCACGCGAAGAGCAGAATCATCCCCCAGATCAGGGGATACCGCACCGCCAGGCAGAAGAGCACCGCCGCCTGGGTCAGTTTGTCGGCGCAGGGATCCAGGATCTTGCCCAGGTCGGACACCATGTTGAACTTCCGGGCAATGATGCCGTCCAGAATATCGGACAGGCCGGAGACCGCCAGCGCCACAATGGTCCAACGGTAATCCTGCCGGACACAGTACAGCCAGACAATCACCGGGATCAGCAGCAGCCGGAAGAGGCTGAGCAGATTCGGGATGGTCAGTATATTCTCTTTTTTGAATAAGCCGTGCATGCGTCGGTATCCTCCTTATTCCTATCGCCGGAACAGCCGCCCCTCCCCGCCCTTTCAGCCGCAACGACATACAGCCGGGCGCGCTTTCCAAAACAGGGCGGAGCCCTCCGTTTCCGCCGGACCTGCCGCCGTCGGGCACAGGCGGCCAAATCTGAACTTGCGTCTAAATTCTTGCGCAGATATAAAAGACATGATATACTGCCCAACAGGCAAATGCAAGCGACGCATTCCCGCTTTGGTGCAGATTTGGACAAAAAGGCGAAAAAGTACAGAACCAGGGGGACGCTATGAAATATGACCTTTCCAAAAAACAGACCCAGGGGGCCAGGCGCACACTGAGGGCATTTTCCAATGCCCTGGTGGCGCTGCTGGAACAGAAGCCCTTCGAGAGCATACAGGTCAATGAGCTCTGTCAGGCCTGCATGATTCCGAAATCCACCTTTTACAATTACTTTGACGACAAATTCGACCTGCTGAACTATCTCTTTCAGCGCTGGGAGGAACAGATCTATCCCGAGGTATCCCAAATCGGGGACCCGTCCCGGCGCGCCCAGGAAGTCCTGCGCCGGCTGCTGGACACTGTGGAGCAGCATCAGGACGTGTTGAACCACATCAGGATCCACAACCCGGCCCACGGACAGTTCTGCAACAAGCTGTATCTCCATTTTATGGACTGCTGCTACCGGGCGCTCATCCACAGCGCCCTTGTCCAACCCCATGACATACCGGTGGAGCTGGTGGCCAAGCGAAACGCGTTCGCGATCATAGCTGTGTTTGAGTGGGCCTTCATCGAAAAACACGAGGCCACCAAAGAGGAGCTGATCAGTTATATCATGAAACTGCTCCAGTGATGCCGGCGCCGGGGCGCTGTCCCTCGGGCACAGGCCAGGGGGCTGGAAGCGCGAGGGTGTCCCAAGGCCTCCCCCGGGATACGGCAGCCCCCTCTGCGCCCCGGCCCCGGAGCGGTCAGCGGATAAAGTTGGTGGCCACCCGCTCCTCCTGGGGCGGCAGCTGGATGCCGTTGGCCCGGCCCAGATCGATGCATTTGAGCAGCCAGGCCATGTTGCGCCCCAGGGTGCGCATGATTTGAAGCCCCTCCAGGTCCTGGCGCACCTCCTCCGGGGTGTTGCCATGGACCTGATTCCAGTATTGGGAGGAGACCACCGGCATGCTGTTGATGGTGAAATACTTGTTCAGCCGGTCAAAGGCGGTGGCCGCACCGCCCCGGCGGCAGCTCACCACGGCGGCGCCCAATTTGCCCCGGAAACGCCCGCCTCCGGCATAGAAGAGCCGGTCCAGGAAGGCGGTGAGCTGGCCGCTGGGGCCGGCGTAGTAGACCGGAGAGCCGATGACAAAGCCGTCCAGCTCCTCCAGCCGCTCCACCACCTGGTTGACCTGGTCATCCACAAAGCACCTGCCCGTGCTGCGGCAGCTGCCGCAGCCGATGCAGCCCGCCACCGGCTTGGCCCCGATCCACAGAAATTCGGTCTCGATTCCCTCCTGCTCCAGGATGCCGGCCACCTCTTTCAGCGCGGTGTAGGTGCACCCCTTCTGGTGGGCACTTCCATTGATCAACAAAACTTTCATAACAGTCTGCCTCCTGATGATATCTTTCTTTCATTTAAAGCACCCCTGCCGGAAAATGTCAAGCGCAAAACAGCGGCGGCGCGGATCTGATTCAGACCCGGGCCGCCGTGTCATTTGTTCAAGCTCACACTCCGGACAGCGTCTCAAAGGTACGTCTGCGCTGTCTGACCAGATAATAGACCACACCAAAGGCGTCCGCCAACAGCCAGCCGATGGGCACCGACCACCAGATACCCACCACGCCCAGCCCGGGAACCCCGGAGAGCGTGTAGGCCAGCGCCACCCGAAGTCCCAGGGAGGCCACAGTGAGCACCACAGACATGCCCGGCCTGCCCAGCGCCCGGTACAGCCCGTAGAGCAGAAACAAAATGCCGATCAGGGCATAAAACGCCCCCTCAATCCGCAGATAGCGCACGCCCTCCGCGATCACAGCCGCCTCCGAGGCGTTGACAAAAAGGCCCATCAGCGGCTCCGCCAGCAAAAACACCCCCAGCGAAATCAGGATCCCAAAGCCTGCCGAGGTCACAAAGGCGGCGCGAATGCCCCTGCGGATGCGGTCGGTCTTCCGGGCCCCCACATTCTGGGCCACAAAGATGGAAAAGGCATTGCCGAAGTCCTGCACCGGGAGATAGGCGAAGGCGTCAATCTTCACCCCGGCGGCAAAGGCGGCCATGACGGTGGTGCCAAAGCTGTTGACCAGCCCCTGAACCGCCAAAATACCCAGATTCATAATGGACTGCTGCAGACAGGTCAGCCCGGAATAACCGGCAATCTCCCGTATCCGGCTCAGCCGCAGCCGCACCCCGCGCTCCCGCCGCAGCAGCGCGGGAAATTTCAGCCGGGTATAGACGGCAATGCCGATGCCGGAGACGTACTGGGCAATGACCGTTGCCTCCGCCGCCCCGGCCACACCTCGGCCCAGCCCCGCCACAAACCACAGATCCAGGGCGATGTTCAGCCCTGCGGAGACGGCCAAAAAGGCCAGCGGCACCACCGAGTTCCCCAGAGAGCGCAGCAGGGAGGCAAAAAAATTGTAGAGGAAAATGCCGATCAGCCCGGCAAAGATCACCCGCAGGTAATCCCGCATCAGCCCCACCAGCTCCGACGGCGTGCGCAGCGCCAGGATGATCCAATCCAGCCCCACAAAAATCAGCACATTCAGCACCAGGGTGACAATGCCCAACAGCACAAAGGAGGCCAGCACCCCCTCCCTCAGCCCCAGATGGTCCTTTTCGCCAAAGCGGACGGAAAAGACCGTACCGCTGCCCATGGCCAGCCCCAGCAGGATGGAGGTGAGGAAGGTCATCAGCGTGAAGGCGGAGCCCACAGCGGCCAGGGCCTCCGAGCCCAGAAAATGGCCCACAATCACCGTGTCCGCGATGTTGTAGCACTGCTGGAGCAGATTGCCCAGAATCATGGGCACAGCAAAGCGCAGCATGCTTCTCACCACCGGCCCCTGGGTCAATTCATATTCCATCCGGCTCACCCACACTTTCATTTCGTAGCTTTCACATTAACATTCGAAATATATTATAATTTTATCCCCGTTCTCTGTCAAGAAACTCCTTGCATTTTGCTTGACTTCCCCGGCAGAGAGATGATAAAATGCTTCAAAACCCAGAAAAACGGGAGGCGCCCTGCAATGTTCTTAGACGGTCTGGACGAGCTGGATCAAAAAATTCTCCAGCTGCTGATTCAAAACGCCCGCATGTCCTACTCCGAGATCGGGCAGCAGGTGGGCATCTCCCGGGTGGCGGTCAAGATGCGGGTACAGGCCCTGGAGAAGAAGGGCATCATCGAGGAATACACTACCGTGATCAACCCCCAGAAAATCAGCGGGGCGGTCTCCTGTTATTTTGAAATTGAGACGGCGCCGGACACGCTGGCGGAGGTGGCCGAGCTGCTCCGGCGCAACGACACCGTCACCCAGATTTACCGGGTGACGGGCAAGAGCAAGCTGCACGTCCACGCGGTGGCCGCCTCCGGCGAGGAGATGGAGCGGCTGATCTGCGGCACCATCGACCGGCTGCCCGGGGTGCAGGCATGCAGCTGCAACATGATTTTCTCCCGCATCAAAGACATCAAGGGGCTGCGGCTGTGAATCGGCCGCAGCCCCTTGCGGGCATTTGACGCTTCTCCCCTGCCCCCACCCGGGCGGCTCCGGCGCTGCCATAGGCGCGCGAAAGGGCTGCCCATTTTTTAGGAAACCATTAAATTCCCCGTTTCCCCCTCTCACAGTTTGACGAGCGGAGCAACGGCAGATATAATTATGTAAATCATCGAATGATTTGAAATCCCACGAAGGGAGTGGTATGCCATGAGACAAATACCCCAGCTGGGCAGCCGACGCCTGCTGCTCTGTTCCACCCTGCTCTTCGCCCTGACCGGGGCGGCCTCGGCGCTGCTCTATTGGGGCGCCGTATCCCTGCTGCTGCGCTGGGGACTGGGCCCGCTCTCTTACGCCGTCGGGCTGCTGGCGCCGCTCATCACCGGCGGCGGCATTGCCCTGCTGCTGGGCATCCGCTTTGCCCGGCGGTTTTCCAAACTGCAGTCGGCCTTCCAAACCATTGCGGACGGAGACCTGTCGGTGCGCCTGCCGGAGCAGGGGTGCGGCACGTTTTCCGCAACTTACGCCCAGTTCAACCGCATGGCCCAGGAACTGCAGGAGGTCCGCTCCCGAAGGGATACATACGTCAATACCCTGACCCACGAGTTCAAAACGCCCCTCACCGCCATCCGGGGCTTTGCAGAGCTGCTACAGGAGCCGGGCTTTTCCGAATCGGAACAGAAAAAATACCTGCGGGTCATCGCCGACGAGTCCAAACAGCTGGCGGATCTGGCCAGCGACGCCCTGCTGCTGACCAAGCTGGAGTCGGACCGGCAGCTGCCGGTGGTCCAGAGCGTCTTTTGGCTGGACGAACAGGTCAGCCGCTGCCTCACCCTGCTCCAGGGCAGCGCCCAGGAGAAGGGGCAGACGCTGCGGGCGGACCTGGAACCCATAGAGTGCCGGGGCAGCGAAGAGCTGCTCTCCCATGTGTGGATCAATCTGATCAGCAACGCCGTCAAGTACACCCCCCAGGGCGGACAGATCACCGTCACCCTGGCCAAAGCGGGGGCCGAGGCGGTATGTACAGTCTCCGACACCGGAATCGGAATGACCGAGGAAGTGCGGCAGCACATCTTTGACCGCTACTATCAGGCCGACCCCTCCCACACCGGGAAGGGAATCGGCCTGGGGCTGCCCATCGTCCGGAACATCGTATCCCGGTGCGGCGGGCGGATCGAAGTGGAGAGCACCCCGGGGGCCGGCAGCACCTTCCGGGTCATTCTGCCTGACGGCCTGGAGGGGCCGGGGCAGTCCTCCCCCTCCGGTGCGCCGCTCCCCGAGGATGCGCCGGCACCCTAACCTCCACTCCCTTTCAAACGCAATCAGGCGGACGCCCGGAATCCCCGGGCGTCCGCCTGTTGTTTGTTTGGGTTGATCCTTTCACCGCGGCGGTCAATATTCCACTGTGCTCACCAGCCTTGTCCCGGACAGCCGCTCATAAAACAGCGGCTTGTGCATGGCCATGCGGATCAGCTCAAACAGCAGCAGGAAGAGATAGCCGCCATCCAGAAGGCCGTAGGCCGTCAGCGCCGCCAGCACGTCCAGATACCCTCCCGCCGCCAGCGCCGAAATCCCCCGGTTGAGCAGGAAAGGCGCCGCCGCCATGACCAGGCACAGGCTGCCATAGCGCAGCGCATACTGTCCCGGCCGCGGGACGCCCCCCTCCCGGTTCACCACCTTCAGCCGGGTCAGCCGGTGCCCCACCGTCTGTCCTCCCAGCAGGATCTGGCAGAATAAAACATAGGCCAGCCAGACGGCCAGGTAGATCCACAGCCAGGAGATCCCCGGCTCCGGCAGGGGCAGCACCATCCATACAACGCACAGCAGCAGGCCCGCCAGCAGATCATAGAGCAGGGCCATCACCCGGCGCAGCGCCGAGACCCGTCTCCCCCGGGAAAAGCTCCTCTGGTCCATCTCCTCCCGGGAGGGCAGAAACCGCATCACAAAGTGGGCCAGCCGGTAACCCAGCAGGCTTCCGGCGGTGTTCACAATCAGGTCGTCCACATCAAAGGTCCGGTAGGCCCCGGGGTAGATAAAATAGAGGCCGCTGAGCTGGGTCAGCTCAAAAAACAGCGAGAGCAGGAAACTCAGCAGCAGCGTCTTTCTCCAGCCGCATCGGAAGTAATAGCGCAGGTACATCCCGAAGGGCAGCGTCATAAACAGGTTGAACAGCGTGGTCAGAAAGGCCCGGTTGTTCACCAGCGTGAGCCAGGAGCCGGGCTGGTTCCACACCACATGCGACTGCTCCGCAATGTCGCCCACAAAGGCAAAGGGGATCAGCTGCATGGCCCGGTGCCCCCGGAGGGCCGCGGCCTCCCCCGGGGAGGGCAGCGGCAGAATCACCAGGCAGTAGACGCACAGCAGATACAGCATAAAAGAGTATACGATCAGGATGCGCAGGCTGAGAATCGAACCGTATTTGTGATAGTTATATCCCACATATGGGACGGTAAAAAACAAAGCCAGGACGGGAAAGAGAACCAGCGCCTGACGGATTGCAACCAGGTAACTGTCCACCCTGTCACCTCCTATCCATCCGTTCACCAATTAGGATAGCAGGCTTTTTTGCTCAGTTTCATCAGAATTCTTTCATTTTCTGTAAAATTTCCGTGAAGGAGGAAATTTCCTGTCACAACAGCGCGTCCGGCGGCATCCCGCCGCCGGGCGCACAAACGCAGAAGGCCCGGGCCGCGACAAAGCGCGTCCCGGGCCTTTCCTCCCCTGGGCCATCCTCTGATGGCGCACTCACAGCCAGAAGCGGTGGAAAAAGCAGCCCCGCAGGATGGAGACGACGCCCTGCAGAATCAGGAACACCCCCACCAGAACAGTAATGGCCACCATAGCAGTCAGTGGATCCAGGAAAGAGAGGAATCCGGCCGCCGTCATCACAATGCCCAGGGCCAGAAACCAGCCCCAGCCCCGTACCCCCAGCCGCCTGAGCTCCAGGGATTGGACCAGCTTGTGAATGCCGGAACACATCAGCCAAGTCCCAAATATCAGGGGAATGGTCAGCGCTGTGAACCACCGGTCACACAGCATGATGAGGGAGAGCAGGATGGTGAGAATGCCGTCCACCAGGAACCAGCCCGAGGCAGCCATATACCGTCCCACAGCGGCGTAGACCAGCAGATCCACCACGCCGGAGATCAGCATGGCGATCCCCAAATACAGCGTCAAACCGGCCAGTGTGGCCGCGGGCGAGCAGAGACAGCCCACCCCCACAATCACCAGCAGCACCCCCGCAATCACCCACAGCACCCGGGAAACCGTTCGATTCACAGCAATCCTCCTTTCCAATGCACCGCCCGGGACGCCCGGAAACGGGTGTCCCGCCGGTTTACTCTATGGCGATGGGGTTCTGTTCCGGCAGCGCCTGTTTGACCGTCTTGGGCACCGAGATCTTCAGGATGCCGTCCTCATACCTGGCGGACACATCCTTTTGTTCCACATCGCCCACATAGAAGCTGCGGCTGCAGGCGCCGGCGCAGCGCTCCCGGCGGATATACCTGCCCGTCTTGTCCTTTTCGTCCTGATCGCTCCTCTTGGAGGCCCGGATGGTCAGATAGCCGTTCTTCAGCTCCACCTGAAGTTCATCCTTCCGGAACCCGGGCAGATCCACGTCCAGCTCATAGGCCTGTTCCGTCTCCCGCACATCGGTCCTCATCAGCTGCTTGCCCCGCCCTCCATACAGCGGGCCGCGGCCGCCCCAGCCGGGCAGATCCAGAAACGCGTCGTCAAAGAAATCGTCAAACAGGTTTTCTCCGAACACACTAGGTAACATAATTTATTCCTCCTATCGGTTATCAAGCCGTCTGTTTTTTCGCTCCTCCGGAGGAGTATCGCTCGCTTTCCCTTGGAACATCTTTATTATAACACCCTTTTTAGCACTTGCAATAGCAGAGTGCTAAAGTTAACATAAAGTTACATTTTTGTTCATAAAATAACTACACTCTCCCCCGTCCGATCAAAACGGGCGCCCACAGCAGTCCGCTGTGGGCGCCCGTTTGCCTGTATCAAATTGCCCCTTCAAGGGCGGCTCCGGTCCGCCGGGGCCCCGTCCGGCGCCCCGCCGCCCGGCTCCTGTCCGGACAGCTCCTCCGTCAGCTTCAAAATCTGGGGAGCCAGCCGCGCCCGCTCCCGCCTGGTGATACGGGTATAGACCGGATAGGCCGCCGCTATCACCAAAATGCCGATCACTCCCACGACAATCCCCACAACGAACAGGTCCACCCAGACCATGGTGCAGCACATGCCCACCCCCAGCAGCAGGCAGCCCACCACCCCCATCGCGATGGAGACGGCAGTGCCTTTTTTGGTGGCGCTCCGGTCCAGCCTGCGCAGCTGATCCATTTTATTCTCCTCGGGAGGCAGATACTTGCTGCGGATCTGTTCAATCTCCGATTGCTGCCTGGCGGAGTAGGTATAGTGAAACGTATCCTGTCTCTCTTCCATTTTCAAATGCTTCCTTTCCTGAAAACAGTCTCCCTCCGGGCCGGCCCCGGCCCGGAATATATCACGCGTTTCCATCGGTGTGCCCCGCCGTCTTCAGCGCTTTGCTGGCGCGGACAACCATGTAAATGCCCGATCCCGCCACGATGGCGCACACCGCTCCGCCGGTGGCGGCGATCATGATCTCCCGAAATGCGGCTTCGCTCTCGGTGCCGAACTGGTTCAGCATGCCGATCTCCAGCGACAGCATGGACACCAGCGCCGCCGCCAGATTGACCGCTTTGGCCGCCGACATCACCGGGCTGTGGTACTTCCGGTACCGGACCAGGTTGACCACCGCCATGACGGTGACATAAAAGGCGTACATTGCCATCACATAGATCATCATTCCGGCGTAGTCAAAGCTCCCCTCCTGGTGAAGCACCAGGATAACCACACCAATCAGGGCGATGTTCATCAGGGCCAGCATCCCGCCGCACAGCCGGCAACGGTGCCACTCAGCGGCCCGGTTCTCTCCAAACCCCTGGCGCTGGGTGTAGCGCACCAGGGAGAAGCGCATCACCGCCAAACAGGTATAGTATGCGGCCAGAGAGCCAAACCAGGCCGAGCGGTAATACAGCCCAGAAAAGACATTCACCGCCGCATAGAGCAGATTGATGGCAAAAGAGGCATAGAGGGAGACCCGCAGTTTAAAGGGCACATCCTTCAGATAGCGGTTCAGATAGGGATTCTGGCAGACCAGCGCCTTTCCCTTTTGGAGGGCGGGCACCACATTGACACAGAGGACCAGCAGGGCATAGGCGGAAAACACATAGGCGCCATAGGATATGGGGCTGTCCTCCCCGGCGAAGCCGAAGGCGTACACCAGCAGCCCCGCCCCCGCCAGCACACAGAGGACGATCACCGGCACCCCCGGGTGCAGCAGCTTATTCCAGATCTTTTTCAGCCGCTCCATCCTGTATCCTCCTGAGTTTTACGGTGAAGGTGCTGCCCACCCCCACCTCGCTGCTGACAGAGATGTCTCCCCCCACGATGTCAATGACCCGCTTGACCAGTGCCAGCCCCAGGCCGTTGCCCTGGACGGCGTGGGAGGTATCTCCCTGATAGAATTTTTCAAACATATGCCGGCCCACCTCGGGGGAGATGCCGCACCCGGTATCGGACACCTGGATCACGGCATCGCCCCCCTCCGTCCGCAGAGAGACGGACACCGTTCCGTGGGGCTCGGTAAACTTCATCGCATTGGAAAACAGGTTGTTCCACACCAGGCTGAGCAGCTCGCCGTCGGTGTTCACCTGCACCCCCTCCGCAATGTCCGTCTCAATGTCCAACTCTTTTTCCTCCCAGACCCCTTCAAAGGCGAGCAGGCACTCACACAGCTGCTCCCCCAGGTCATAGGTCTCCACCGCCGGATAGATCTGCTGATTTTCCAGCTTGTTCAGCTTCAGAATATTGGTAATCAGGTTGGCCAGCCGGCGGGATGCGTCGGTGACAGCCTTGGCATACTCCAGGCGCTGGGCCTCCGACAGCTCCGGCGCCTGGAGCATCGTCCCGTAATTTTGAATGACGGACAGGGGTGTCTTCAGCTCGTGGGAGACGTTGGCGATAAAATCGGTCCGCAGGGTTTCGGTACCCGAGAGCTCCTCCGCCATCAAATTGAAGTAGTCGGCAACCACAGAAAAGCCGTCGCCCGGATCCGCGCTGTGCAGCGGCGGAATCCGCACGGAAAAATCCCCCGCCATCAGCCGTTCCGCCGCCTGGATGATCTGGCGCACCGGGCGGCCCACCATGACCCTGCGCCGAACGCCGTCAATGGCCGTGATGACCAGACTCAGCACGACAATATTGACAAAGGTCAGCTTGGCCGCCTGCTCCACCGCGTCATGGGTGAGCTCCAGTCCTGTGGTCCGGGTCACCTCATTGAGAAAGAGCAGCATACAGCAGGTGGTGACAAAGGCCACCAGCAGGAAAAAGATAAGATAGCGCCGCAGGGAAAACAGCCAGAGCGCCGCTCTGGACGGCTTTTTGACCCCGCTCATTTCAATACCGCCTTATAGCCCAGCCCGTGGACCGTGACAATCTCGAACTCATGGCAGGCGGAGAACTTGTCCCGCAGCTTGGTCATATACACGTCCACCGTCCGGGGGCCGGAGGAGGTGGCGCTGTCCCAGAACTCGTCCATCAGCTGGGAGCGGGTAAAGGTCTTTTTCGGATAGGAGAGCAGTTTGTAGATCAGGTTGAACTCCCGCACCGTCAGAGAGATCTCCTCCCCATCCAGATAGGCGGTGTGCTCCTCCGCATCCAAGGTCAGGCTACCCACCGTCAGCTGCTTGCTGGTGGCGATCTTGGCCCGGCGCATCAGCGCCTCGATCCGCAGCAGCAGCTCGTCCAGATCCACGGGCTTTACCATGTAGTCGTCAATCCCCGCCTGGAAGCCCCGCCGTTTGGCGTCGAAGTCGTCCCGCGCCGTCATAAACAAAATGGGGATCTCCTGGTTCAGGGTGCGAACCGTCTTTGCAAACTCAAACCCGTCCACGTCGGGCATCATAATATCAGAGATAATCAGGTCAAACAGCGTGCCGCCGTACATGGCGTCATAGGCCTCATTGGCGTTGAGACAGCCCACCGTCTCATATCCGTTTTGATTCAGGTAGGCGCACACGGTTTTGTTCAGTTCCCGGTCGTCCTCCACCACCAGCAGCTTAAACACGACGCATCCCTCCTCTTACTGCGGGCATTATAACACGGGAATGTTAAAGATTTGTTTGCGTTTCCGCCCTGCGCAAATTTTTTTGCGGCCAAGGCATTCCTTTGAGGCTGTGTTTCCCAAAAAGGCGGAGCGGTCCCCCGGACACACCGGGGGACCGCTGAACGCTTTTGATCGGGCTGTTCTGTTCAACCGCCCTGCCGCCCCGCCCCATCCTGGGGGGAGGAGCGGGACGGGCCGGAGGGATAGGGGGTGGAAAACATCCGGGCCACCAGCTCCGCCACCTCCGGGTCATCCCCGCAGCTCTCGTACAGGGCCTCTAAAAATGCCTGGGTGGTGACCGTATCAAACATGTGCTCCGTGTACCAGCGCTGCACAAAGCCGAAGAAGGCCTCCTCCCCCATGGCCTCCCGCAGCTGGTACAGGAAGAGGGGGCCCCGGTCATAGACCGCGTGGATATACTGGCCGCCCCCGCCGTAGTCCCCCAGCCCGGGAACCCCTTCGTAGGCGTCGTAGGACAGGTCGATGTACTGGAACTGCAGCGTCTCCTGGCCGCTCTCCCACCCCGTCCGGCAGGCCTCCATCTGCTCTGCCGGGGCGCCGGTGTCCTCCAGGCAGACCAGCTCGCTGAAGGCGGCAAAGCTCTCGTCCAGCCAGGCCTCCCGGTACTGGTCGTTGCCCAGGGCGGCATAGAACCACTGGTGGGCCACCTCGTGGACCACGTTGCTCCAGAGCCGCTGCTGCTCCTCCTGGTCGGTCAGGTAGGTCTGATTGATCCGCACCAGGGCGGGGTACTCCAGTCCGCCGAACTCGTAGACGCTCTCCGCCACGTCCAGCTGGTCATAGGCATAGGGGCCATAGCGCCGGGTAAAGGTCTCCAGGGCGTCCTTCGCGGCCTGAAGGGCCAGCTCTCCCGACTGCCGGGCGTCCTCCCGGCAGTCCAGATACCAGCTGCGCACTTCCACCCCCTCCACCGTCTCGGTGACGCTCTCATAGCAGTTGGAGGCCAGGATGGCGAAGTCCCGCACCCGTTCCGCCCGGAGGGTCCAGTGCCCCGCTCCGTCGGTGGACTCGCTCCCGGTGGAGACCACGGTAAAATCCGACGGCAGGGTGAGGCTCACCTCGTAATCCCCACAGGGGGCATAAAAGCACTCACCCTCGAGGAAATAAGGAGCCTGATTCCACTCCCCCTGGTCGTAGACCGACAGCACAGGGTAAAACGGCCCAAGGGAGAACACCAGGCCTTCTTCCTGCTCCCCCACGGGAAACCAGCTCAGGCGGTACCCTCCGCAGGGGATCTCCGCGCGATAGTCCACCTCCAGGGTCCGGCGGTCACCGGGCTGCATAGGCTCCTCCAGGGCCACAAAAATCACCGTGGGATCTGTCCTCTGGGCGAAGGACAGGGTGTGATCCCCCTCCCGCACCGCGGCAATTCCGCTGCTCAGGCCGGCAATGGCGTCCGTCTCTCCGCTGCTGGCCAGGTCCTCCGCCAGAATGGCGGGCACATAGTCCCGCAGGCAGACCTGCTCCCAGACGTCGGGGCTGTCGTTGGTGAAGGAGACGGACACCGTGCCCGTCAGCCGGGCATGGCCGTACTCCTCCGTCCCGGCGGTGTCCAGGGCCAGCTCCATCCGGTAGACCGGGCGGCCGTCGCCCCCGTCCTCCCCCTGCAGGTCCGTTTCCTGCGCCCCTTCCGCCCCGGAGCTCGCTCCGGTCTCCGCAGATGGGGCGCCCCCCGCTCCGCTGGAATCGGCCCGCCCCGCCGTCCGCTGTGCTCCGGCGGAACAGCCGCTCAGGAGCAGCGCTCCGCCCAGCAGCAGCGCCAGGCATTTGACAAAATGACGCATCCTCTCTTCCTCCTCTTGTCAGAATACAGTCATTGTAGCAGGGGCATCCGGACATCCTGCGGCAGAGATGTGTCCTAGTTGTGAAATCTGTGCCGGGGCCGGGAAGAGGGCGCATGGCCGTTCCAAAAACGGGTCTGTTTCGGCCGCAGGAGCCGGACAAAGGCCCCAGCGAAAATGACAGGCCGCCCCCCGCACCCGCCTGTCTGAGCGACGCTGGAAAAAGAAAAATTTCCGAGGCACAGGGCCTCGGAAATTTCAGTTGGATTGGTCTGTCCTCTTTGCAGGGGAACGGTCATGGATTCGCCTCTCCCAGAGGCAGGTCCGGCGCGGAAATGATCACATACGATCCGGGGCGGAGAAGCCCAGCAGGTCGATGGCCAGCTCCAGCACCCGGAGCACCAGCTGGATCAGGGTGACATAAGACGCCTGTCGGGCGGAGTCGGCCTCCTTCATGATGTTGCACTCGTTGTAGAACTGGTTGAACACGCCGGTGAGCTCATAGATGAAGTGGCACAGTTTGTTGGGGGCCTTCTGCTCATAGGTCTGGTACACCGTCTCGTTGAACTTGCTCAGGGAGAGCATCAGGTCGGTCTCGCTCTTCTTGTCCGGGGGCAGGATGTCTCCCAGGGGGGCGTCGGGGAAGGCGGCGCGGAACTTCGCCAGGATGGACTTGATCCGCACCATGGTATACATAATATAGGGACCGGTGTTGCCCTCAAAGGCGGTGAAGCGGTCCACGTCGAAGATATAGTCCTTGGAGGGCTGGTTGCTCAGATCGCCGTACTTGATGGCGGCCAGGGCCACCTTCTCGGAGATGTCCCGCAGCTCCTCGTCGGAGATATTGCCGCTGGAGTTGGCCCGGGACTTCTCATAGACCGCGTCGGTGACCTCTTTCAGCAGGTACTCCAGCCGGAGCACGCCCCCCTCCCGGGTCTTGAAGGGCTTGCCGTCCTTGCCGTTCATGGTGCCGAAGCCGATGTGCTCCAGGGAGCACTTGTCCCGGTCCACCAGGCCGGTCTTGTAGGCACAGCGGAACACCCGGACGAAGTGGAGCTCCTGGCGCTTGTCGGTCAGGTAGATGATCCGGTCCGGGTCGAAGTCCTGGCGGCGCTGGACGATGGTGGCCAGGTCGGTGGTCTCGTACTGGGCGGCGCCGTCGCTCTTGAGGATCAGGCAGGGGGGCACCTCCACCTTGTCCCCCTCCTCGGCCACGTCCACCACCAGGGCGCCGTCGGAGACATAGGCGTAGCCGTCGGCCTTCATCTGCTCCACCATGGCGGGGATGTAGGGCTGGGCGTCGCTCTCCCCCATCCACAGATCGAAGCTCACGTCCAGCTTCTCATAGTTGCGCTTCAGGTCGGCCACCGAGACGTCGATGATGTGCCGCCACAGGGCCCGGTAGCCGGGGCGGCCCGCCTGGAGCTCCGCCGTGGCGGCCTGGGCGGCGGCCTTGAAGGCCTCATCCTCCTTGGACTTTTTGGAGGCGCAGGGGTAGATCTCCTCCAGGTCGGAGATGGTGAAGGGGGGCTCGGCGGGGTAGCCCTCGGTGATCTCCGGGTCAAAATAGGGCAGCCCGGGCTGGCGCTCCTTCAGCTCGGTGATGATCTGGCCGATCTGGAGGCCCCAGTCCCCCAGGTGGACGTCGCCCACCACCTTGTGGCCCATGAACCGGGCGGTGCGCTTGATGGACTCGCCGATGACGGCGCTGCGGAGATGGCCCACGTGCAGGGGCTTGGCCACGTTGGGGCCGCCGTAGTCCACCACGATGGACAGGGGGTGCTCCGCCCGCTCCACGCCCCGTCGCTCGTCAGCGTTCATCTCGTTCATCACCCGGGCCAGGAAGGCGCCGCTGACGTCCAGGTTGATGAAGCCGGGCTTCACCATCTCCGCCTTGGAGAACATCTCCTCCCCAGCCAGGTTGTCCACCACCGCCTGGGCGATCAGGAAGGGGGCCTTGTGGTACTGCTTGGCGCCGGCCATGGCGCCGTTGCACTGGTACTGGCACAGGTCGGGCCGGTTGGACAGGGTGACCTGGCCCAGGGCGGGATCATACCCCGCCGCCTCGAAGGCCCGGGACACCCGGGCGGAAATCATATCAATGATCTTATCCATAAAAGCACATACCTACCCATAATACAAATTTCAATTTATTATAATGGAAGCAAAATGGCCTGTCAACTTGACTTTTCCCGGGGAAAAAAATACAATAGCTACAAGTTTGTTTTGGAGGTATTTTACCATGGCGCTTGACTACCAATGGTTTGAAGAGATGGAGTCCCGCATCCCCCACGGCCAGGTGCGCACCCGCTTCGCCCCGTCCCCCACGGGGTATATGCACGTGGGCAACCTGCGCACCGCCCTGTACACCTATTTGATCGCCCGCCACGCCGGGGGCAGGTTCATCCTGCGCATCGAGGACACCGACCAGAAGCGGAAGGTGGAGGACGCGGTGGCCGTCATCAAGCGCACCCTGGCCGCCTGCGGCCTGGACTACGATGAGGGCCCCGATGTGGGCGGCCCGGTGGGCCCCTATGTCCAGACCGAGCGGATGGGCTACTACAAGAAATACGCCGAGCTGCTGATCGAAAAGGGCTGGGCCTACCGCTGCTTCTGCTCCGAGGAGCGGCTGGCCGGGCTGCACCAGGACGACCCCAACGCCAAGTATGACCGGCACTGCCTGCGCCTCTCCCCCGAGGAGATCCAGGCCAAGCTGGACGCCGGGGAGCCCTACGTCATCCGCCAGAAGATCCCCGAGGGCACCACCACCTTCCACGACGTGGTCTACGGCGACATCACCGTGGACAACGCCGACCTGGAGGACCAGATCCTGCTCAAGAGCGACGGGCTGCCCACCTACAACTTCGCCAACGTCATCGACGACCACCTGATGGGCATCACCCATGTGGTCCGGGGCAGCGAGTACCTGTCCTCCGCCCCCAAGTACAACCTGCTCTACCAGGCCTTCGGCTGGGAGGTGCCCACCTACGTCCACTGCGCCAGCGTCATGATCGACGCCAGGGAGACCGATCCCGAGACCGGCGAGGAGCGGGAGATCGTCCGCAAGATGTCCAAGCGCCACGGCGACCCCTCCTATGAGGACCTGGTGGGCATGGGCTACCTCTCCAGCGCCATCGTCAACTACGTCTCCCTGCTGGGCTGGAGCCCCAAGGGAGAGCTGGCGGAGCAGGAGTTCTTCACCATGCCCGAGCTGATCGCCGCCTTCGACATCGCCGGCATCTCCAAGAGCCCCTCCGCCTTCAATCTGGAGAAGCTGAACTACTTCAACGCCAACTATATCCGCGCCCTGTCCCCGGAAGAGTTCGCCCCCCTGGCCGAACCCTACATCCGCTCCGTCCTCCCGGAGGGCATGGACGCCGCCCTGGTCGCCCCCCTGGTCCAGGGCCGGATCAACACCCTGGCCGAGATCCCGGGTATGATCGGCTTCTTCGCCCAGCTGCCGGAGTACAGCGCCGAGCTGTTCGTCAACAAGAAGAACAAGCTGACCCAGGAGAGCTCCAGGGCCATCCTGGAGCGGGAGCTGGCGGCAGTGGAGGCCATCTCCGATTGGAGCTATGACGCCATCCACGACGCCCTCTACGGCCTGGCAGAGGAGATGGCCCAGGCCGAGGGCGCGAAGCTCAACAAGATGGTGGGAAAGGTGATGTGGCCCATCCGCATCGCCGCCGCCGGCCAGTCCGTCACCCCCGGCGGTGCCGTGGAGATCTGCCAGGTGCTGGGCCGGGAGGAGACCCTCCGCCGGGTGCGCCTGGGCCTGGAAAAGCTGGGGTGACGGTGACAGAGATGGACCGGTCTGAGCGGGCCATTTTCACCAACATGTGCATGGTTTGCGACGGGGAGGGCAGGGTACTGGTTCAGGACCGGCAGTCCCCAGACTGGCCTGGGGTCACCTTTCCCGGAGGCCATGTGGAGCCGGGAGAGTCCTTCACCCAATCGGTCATCCGGGAGGTCAGAGAGGAGACCGGGCTCACCGTGGAGCATCCCCGGCTGTGCGGCATCAAGCAGTTCCAGACAGAACAGGGGAAACGCTATGTGGTGCTGCTCTACCGGGCGGACCGGTTCTCCGGCACCCTGACCTCTTCCGACGAGGGGGAGGTCTTCTGGGTCGAGCGCGGCGCCCTGGGCCGCTGCCGGCTGTCCGCGGACTTTCAGGAGATGCTGAAGGTATTTGAATGCTGTGACCTCAGCGAATTCTATTATTACCGGGACGGCGAAGCCTGGGCCCACGCCCTGCTGTGAAAAGCCATGAAACCCGCTGGCAAATTTCGAACAATTTGCCAGCGGGTTTTTCAGCATAATTTTCCGAGGAAAACGCAACCTCTCAATAAAGACTTGTAGCGAGAGGGGCTTATACTATGATGCGTTCACTTTCCAAGCGGGGCTGGATCCGGGTGGTCTCCTATATCGCCGCGGCCATGCTGGTTCTGGTGGGATACTGTATCTCCATCTATCAATCCAACCTGGCCTACCGGCGTACCATCACCAACAGCTATCTGCGGGCCTTTTCCCAGGTGGTGGCCAGCGTTGACCGGATCGACTCCACCATGCAGAAAGAACTCTATGTGGTGACACCGGCTATGGTCTCCGTGCTCAGCGCCGAAATCCAGGCCGAGGCCGCCACAGCCCAGGAGGCCCTGGGCGAGCTGCCCTACGCCAACATCGAACTGGGACAGACCGCGGCCTTCCTGGCCAAGGTGGGGGACTATGCCTCCGCCCTCTCCCGCTCCGCCGCCGCCAACGGATCGCTGAGCCAGGAGGAGATGGACAACCTGGAGGCCATGTCCTCCGCCTGCTCCCAGCTGCGGGAGCGGCTGAACACCCTGGCAAACCAGCTCAACGAAGGCAGCGCAGACCTGGAGGACGTGAAGGCGGTGGAACAGCGGCTGTCCCAGATAACCGAAGGGGGCGGCATACTGGCGGGCAGCGCCTTTGAAAACGTGGAGACCAATTTCCCGGAGCTGCCCACCATGACCTACGACGGCCCCTTCTCCGACCATCTGGCCAGCAGCCAGCCCAAGATGCTGGAGGGCCTGGGGGAGATCAGCGCCGAGGAAGCTCTGATCGCCGCCGCCGCATGCACCGGTTACCGGGAGAGCATCTTCTCTCTGGCCGGCGAAGTGGAGGGCGAGATCCCCTGCTACACCTGCACCGCCTCCGTGGACGGCGGAGAACTGACGGTATGGGTCACCAAGGCCGGCGGCAAAGTGATGTCCATCACCAACTCCCGCTCCGTGGGCACCGCTTCCCTCTCCCCGGATCAGGGCGCCATGGCGGCCTACGAGTTCCTGTCCAAAAACGGCTTTGAAAATATGGTGGAGACCTACCGCTATAACAACGACGGACGGCTTACGGTCAACTTCGCCTACCGGGAAAACGACGTGCTGTGCTATCCGGACCTGTGCAGCGTGACGGTGGCGCTGGACACCGGAAGCATACTCAGCTTTGAGTGCACCTCTTATCTGTCCAACCACACCCAGCGCACCCTGGAGGTTCCCGCCGTCTCGGTCGACGACGCCCGCACCAAAGTGTCCCCCAAACTGGACGTGCTGCGGGAACAGCTGGCGCTGATCCCCACCGACGGCGAGTACGAGGTGCTCTGCTGGGAGTTCGTCTGCGAGGCGGAAAACGGCCAGCACTATATCGTCTGCATCAACGCCGCCACCGGGGCGGAGCAGAAGATTTTGATTCTGCTGGAGGATGAAAACGGGACGCTGGCACTGTAATCTCCAGGGGAATGGGAACGGGCGCGCCGCATGTCTGCGGCGCGCCCGTTGACCTCCGATTGGCAGGCGCCGCCCCGAAGGGCAGCGCCATCAGAGGCGCGGCGCCTCCTGGCTGTTCCACGGTTTATCTCCGCCGCAGTCCGGTTCTTTTCTTTACATCCGCCCCAAAACTTCTTATAATGGGGACAATCCATCCTAAAATAGACAGGAAGCGAATCACTATGCATCTGTTGATCACCGGAGCGGGCAGCATCGGCATCGCACTGGCCGCATTGCTGAAACAGGCGGGCCATCAGGTGGCCATCTATGCCCGGGGACAGACCAAGCAGGCCATTCTGAAGGGCGGTATACATAAAACCGGGCTGTTCGGCGATCTGGACTTTGAGGCCGGGGCGTTTCAGGTCTCCGACGACTACGGCGCCTTTCCCGAAAACAGCTTCGACTTCATCCTGATCTGCGCCAAAACCATGGCCAACGACGCGGTCAGCCGGGAGCTGGACGCCCACAAGGCGCTGCTGAAGCCGGAGGGCAAGCTGGTGCTCTTTCAGAACGGCTGGGGCAATGACGCCCCTTACCTGCGCTTCTTCCGCCGGGAGCAGATCTGTTCCGCCCGGGTCATCACCGGTTTTCAGCGCAAGGCCCCCAATGTGAGCCAGGTGACGGTCTACACCTCTCCCATCCTGCTGGGCAGCCTCTACCACCTGGATCCGGCCCCGCTGGAGCCCCTGGCCCAGGCCATCTCCCAGGGCGGCATCCCCTGCCAGGTCACCGAGGAGGTGGACAAGGCACTGTGGGCCAAGATGCTCTACAACTGTACCCTGAACCCCCTGGGGGCCATCGTCGGGGTACACTATGGCGCGCTGATGGAAAATCCCCACTCGGTGGCCATCATGGATGAGACAATAGACGAAATCTTTGCGGTGATGACCGCAGCAGGCTACTCCACCTACTGGCCCGACGCGGACAGCTATCGCAGGGAGTTCTATGCCAAGCTGCTGCCGGACACCTACCGCCACAACTCCTCCACCCTCCAGGACATCCGCTCCAAACGCCCCACGGAGATCGACACCCTGACCGGGCGCATTCTGGCCCTGGCCGCGGAGCACCATATCCCGGTGCCGGTCAACACCATGCTCTACCGGCTCATCAAGACCCTGGAGGCCAACTACTGAGGGTCCTCTCCGTCCAGCCGGTGAAAGGCGGCTTCCGGCTCCTGACAGCACAGGGTGAGATACCCCTCCTCCACCGAAAACTGGTGAAAATACCAGGCCGTGCCCTCCCAGACCATCAGATCCTCCAGCACGGAAAAACAGTCCAAGGGCAGGGTCAGCCCTTTGCCCAGGGCCTTGATAAAGCTCTCCTTCCGGGTCCAGAGCCGGAAAAACTCCCGCTCCGGGCATCGTTCCAGATACGCCTGCTCTCCAGCGGTAAAAAAGCGCCGGGCCACATTCTGACGCAGCGGGCGCACCAGCTCCACGTCCACCCCCACCGGGGCGCCGGACAGGGCGCACACCCCCCAGGGGCCGGAGTGGGAGAGATTGAACTGAACGCCCGGATATTGGGCCAGATAGGGCTTGCCCAGCACTGTTTTGGCAATCTGCGCATCCCCGGGAATGCCCCAGGCGCCAAAGGCGGCCGCCTGGGCACAGCGGGAAGCCGCCCGCCCCTCTTCTCCCCGGATTAAAAACACCTCTGTCACCGCCGCATCACCTCTGGGAAACACTTTACCATCCCATATCCGCCCTGTCAACGAAAGGGGGAGCCGCCATGTCCGTCCCCACCCCGGTGGACCTGTTGTTTCCGCCCAAATGCCTAATTTGCCAAAAGCTCATCGGGTTAAAGGAAGTGATCTGCCCCGAATGCGCCCGGGCGCTCCCCTATGCCTCCGGCCTCCAGGCCGTACAGGAGGGGGATTTCTTCGAGGGCTGTTACTCCCCCTTTTTCTACCAGGAGCCGCTTCGGGCCGCCTTTCTGCGCTACAAATTCGGCGGAAGGCGGCACTATGCCCGGGTGTTCGGCAGATGGATGGCCGACTGCCTGACCTCCCGGGAAGAGACCGGATTCGATTTCATCACCTGGGCGCCTCTGAGCCGGCTGCGCCGCTGGAGGCGGGGGTATGACCAGGCGGAACTGCTGGCCCGGGAGATCGCCGCCCAGCTCTCCCTGCCTCTGGAGGCCACCCTGTACAAGGCCCACCGGCCTCCCCTCTCCCGGCTGGAGGGCAAGCGATCCCTCCGCTCCGCTCAGATTTTGGGAACCTACACGCTGAAGCGGGGCGCCGGGGTGCGGGGGAAACGGCTGTTGCTGGTGGACGACATCATCACCTCCGGCGCCACCCTGGACGAGTGCGCCCGGGTGCTGAAGACCGCCGGGGCAAAGCAGGTGGTCTGCGTCACCCTGGCCCGGCGGCGGGGATAGGGAGGCCCTCCCGGCCCGGGGCGCCGGAACACAGCACCGGAGGATCCCCCTCCACGGCGTAGGGGAGCTCCGCTGCCGGTGAGATTCCCAGTGGGATCCACCGTCCGCCCCAAATGCTTACACGCGCCCGGCGCGAGAGGCACCTCTCGCGCCGGGCGCGTGATCTGTCAGTTCCGCCGGGGGGAGACGCCGTAGCGAAGGGTTTTATAGACCGTCACGCCCACCTCGGCCAGGGTGATCAGGACGATCAGGGCGAGCAAAGCGTTGGACACCAGCGCCCCATCCCAACGCAGCAGGAAGCGCAGCGCGGAATCCGTATGCTCCCCCAGCGCGAGCCGGAGCTGGGCGGCAAAATCCGGGTTCCAGAGGGGCATCCCCTTCAGGACGACGGCGCTGAGGGCGATCTGGACGGCCCCGCACAGGATATTGCTCAGCATGACCAGCTTGCAGTAACAGCCCGTCACCAGCCGCAAGATCTCATCCGCCAGGCCCACCAACAGACTGAGCACAAACACCGGCAGAATGCTGCCCCAGCGCTCCAGATTGAAGACCGGCACAGTTTGCACCCTCTCCCCCTCGGTGATGACGGCGGCAAAAAACTGGGGGGCGAACACCAGCAGCACGCATAAGATAACAAGGAATACGATCCCTACAATGCTGTCTCCCCGGCTGATGCGCGCTTTTTCCTCCGGCACCGGCGCCAGGAAGCGGGGGGTCCAGCGGACGTCCGCCCCCTTGGGCTGCTCCGTCAGCTGTTCCAACGACCACTGCTCCGCCCGCCGCAGCTCGAGCTGCACCTTTTGCCGCTCCATGACGGCAAAGACCAGCGTCACCGCGCCGAAGGCGGTGACACAGGAGACCAGCGCATCGGGTATCCCCGTCCTCAGCCCCTCGACGATCCCGCCGATCAGGGCGGACATCTGGTCTTGGCCGGTGAAAACCATGGCCTGCACTAGGGCCACCGCCAAAATCGGAATGCCGGTACAGAGCAGGACCACCTTGACAAACCACAGGTAGGTCTCCAGGTATTCCGGGCCGATCAGATATTGGCTTCCGTTCTGATACTGTCTGGCAAACTCCGCGGGATCTCCCAACTGGGTCAGCGTCTCCTCCATGGAGCCTTTATCGGCGTACATATCGCCGATGAGCTCCTCCAACTCCATCCGCGCCTCGTCCCGCCGGCCCTTGGGCACGCGGCGGAGCACCTGGTAGATATAGCGGCGCATCAGCTCCTGATCCTGTGGCTTCATCCCTCTTCCTCCTTCAACAGCCGCTCCACCCCGGCGGACAGATGGGTCCAGTAGTCCTTCAACTGGCCGTAAATCTCCCGGCCGTAGGGAGTGCGCTGATAATATTTTCTGGGCTTCGCGCCCCCTGTCTCCCATTTGCTCTCCAAAAGCCCCTGGCTCTCCAGCCTGCGGAGCAGCGGATACAGCGTGTTGGGGTCGATGGCGACCCCCTTCGCCTCCAGGCTCTGCACCAGGGCATATCCGTACTTGGGCTCCGCCATCTGGCTGAGCACGCTGATGGTCAGCGTACCCCGGCGCAACTCCAGAATCAGGGCGGACAGCAGATCCTTCTCCTCCCCCATGGGCGTCACCTCCTATCCCTAGGATACTGTATATCGCACTGTATTGTCAAGATATAAATAAAGTCAAATTTATTATATTACCACCAAAGGCCGCCGGAACCTGCAAAACAGGGCATCTGCTTTGCAGATGCCCTGTTTTGTGGTACGGGTAGTGGGGGTCGAACCCACACGGATCGCTCCACAGGAACCTAAATCCTGCGCGTCTGCCAATTCCGCCATACCCGCATGTGTGTGAATTTTATCACAGCTCCCCTTTCCTTGTCAATCCGCCCGCCCTCCGCCGCTCCGCTCCCGGGGGCGGCGATTGCAACCGGCGGCCAAATCCGCTATAATAGAACCCGCTGTACCCGCCCCGGAGGGCGGGTAAGGGAAGCTGACAGGGGGCGGGCATCCGCCCCGGCACGGGAGGGGACCGGTTTGGAGACAGAACAGGAGCGGCTGGAGCGGGGAGTAATCCCGCTGCTGCAATGGTACCAGGAGCACGCCCGGGTGCTGCCCTGGCGGAGCGATCCCACCCCCTACCGGGTCTGGGTGTCGGAGATCATGCTCCAGCAGACCCGGGTGGCGGCGGTCATCGGCTATTTTGAGCGCTTTATGGCCGCCCTGCCCACCATCAGCGCCCTGGCCCAGGCGGACGAGGACCAGCTGATGAAGCTGTGGCAGGGGCTGGGGTACTATAACCGGGCCAGGAATCTGCAGAAGGCGGCCCGGCAGATTTTGGAGCGCCACGGGGGCGAAATGCCGGCGGACTACGGCCAGATCCGGGCCCTGGCCGGCATCGGCGACTACACCGCCGGAGCCATCGCCTCTATCGCCTTCGGCATCCCGGTCCCGGCCGTGGACGGCAATGTGCTGCGGGTGCTCGCCCGGGTGTTGGGCAGCCAGCGGGACATCGCCCGCCAGGACACCAAGGACGCCGCCCGGGCGCTGCTGCTCCAGGTCATCCCCCAGGACTGCCCCGGCCAGTTCAATCAGGCCCTGATGGAGCTGGGGGCCACAGTCTGCCTGCCCAACGGGGCCCCTCTGTGCGACCGGTGTCCGGTGCGGGAGCTGTGCACCGCCTGCCGGGAGGACAAGACCGGCCTTCTCCCGGTCAAAGCCCCCAAGAAGGGGCGGCGGACGGAGGAGCGCACCGTCTATCTGATCTTTCACGGCGGCAGGGTGGCCCTGCGCCGCCGTCCGGGAAGAGGCCTGCTGGCGGGCCTGTGGGAATATCCCAACGAGCTCTCCCAGCGGCAGGACCCTCTGGCCGACTGGCACATCACCCCGCTGTGCCGGGAACCGGCGGGCGCGGGCAAGCACATCTTCACCCACATCGAGTGGCACATGCGCGCGCTGGCTGTGGACGCCGCCGGGCCGGAACTGCCCGAAGGCTGGGTGTGGGCGGGGCGGCGGGAGCTGGAACAAGTCTACGCCGTGCCCAACGCCTTTCAAAGCTTCCGGTCCGCCGTTGAGCAGCGGCTGGCCAGATGGGAGGGATTTCCATGATCTGCACGCTGTGCCCCCGGCGCTGCGGGGCCGAGCGCACCGAGACCGAGGGCGCCGGGATATGCCGCATGCCCGCCGCCCCGGTGGTGGCCCGGGCGGCTCTGCACCGGTGGGAGGAACCCCCCATTTCCGGCACCCGGGGCTCGGGCACCATCTTTTTCTCCGGCTGCAGCCTGCGGTGCGTCTTCTGCCAGAATGAGCAGATCAGCCACGCCAACTACGGAAAACCCGTCTCGCTGGAGCGGCTGCGGGAGATCTGTTTGGAACTGATCGGCCAGGGGGCCCACAACATCAACCTGGTCAACCCCACCCACTACGCCCATGTGATCTCCGATCTGCTGGACCGGCCTCTGCCGGTGCCGGTGGTTTGGAACACCGGGGGCTATGACCGGACCGACACCCTGCGCGCCCTGGAGGGGAAAATCGACATCTACCTCCCCGACCTGAAGTATGTGGACCCGGCGCCGGCGGGGCGCTACTCCGATGCGCCGGACTATCCGGAGGCGGCAAAGGCGGCCATCCTGGAGATGTTCCGGCAGACCGGCCCCTGCCAATTCGACAGCGATGGGATCATGACCCGGGGGGTCATCATCCGGCACCTGGTGCTGCCGGGACAGGTGGAGGCGGCCAAGGCGGTGATGGACTGGGTGAAGGACACCTTTGCCCCGGGAGCGGTCCTCTTCTCCCTGATGAGCCAATACACCCCCTGGGGCCGGGCCCCGGAGTTTGCGGAGATCAACCGCCCCCTGCGCAAGGGGGAGGTCCGGCGGGCGGAGGAGTATATGGCCCTGCTGGGCCTGGAGGGCTTTACCCAGGAGCGGGAGGCCGCCTCGGAGCAGTACATCCCACCCTTTGACCTGACGGGGGTGTGACATGGTGCTCCCGGTTACCGAAGAAAACCTGCTTCAGGCCGCCGCAGTCCACGCCGAATCCTGGCGGGACTCCCACCGCTCATTCTGTTCGCCGGAGTTTGTGGCCGCCCACACGCCCCAGCGGCAGGCGGCATATCTGAGAGGGGAGCTGATGCAGGGAAAGCAGCTCTGGATGCTGGCAGAAGCACAGCCGGTGGGCCTGGTATCCCTGTAGGGATCTCTGATCGAGAACCTCTACGTTCTGCCCTCGGAACAGGGAAAGGGTTACGGCTCCACCCTGCTGCGCTTTGCCATGGCCCATTGTGCCGGAACTCCTGTCCTTTGGGTGCTGAGCAACAATCCAAGGGCCCAGAGCCTGTACCAAAGGCACGGCTTTCGGATGACCGGCCGGGAACACCCCCTCTCCGGAACCCTGGCCGAGCTGGAGATGGCGTGGACAGGCGGGGAATGCCCCCCGGTTCAAAGCGGCAGTCCCCAGCGACAGGAGCGCGGGCCGTCAGAGTCATAACCACCGGCTAAGCCGGTGGCTTGAGTAGGCCCTATAAGGGCCTATTACCGGCATGCGTCTCAAGACGCACTGAATTTTATTTCACTCGCATCACTTGCCCCACAGCCCGTAAACGGGCAGACGCTGTTCTAACGAAAGCTTTCCTTCACTGATAATTTGCTGTTAGTGGCTCGCTTCGCTCGATGCTTGAAGCTAAAGCTTTTCTACGGGGCGCCTCCACCGGCAGAGCCGGTGGTTTCCCTACTCAAAAAGAAAAGGCCTGTCCATTCGAAAACGGACAGGCCTTGTGCGCTGTGATTCAGTCCAGCACATAGGGCAGCAGAGCGACCTGACGGGCCCGCTTGATAGCGGTGGTCAGCTGGCGCTGGTGCATGGCGCAGGTGCCGGTGGTGCGGCGGGGCAGGATCTTACCCCGCTCGGAAATATAGCGGCGCAGCTTGTTGGTGTCCTTGTAGTCGATGGTCTGGATCTTGTCCACACAGAACACGCAGACCTTTCTGCGCTTACGGGAGCGATTGCGATCAAAAGCCATAACGAAACCTCCTATCTTTGAGATATTTGAGAGAACTGTGTCCACGCCGGGCACACAGTCAGAAGTCTTGTTCGGGCGGGAGTCGCTCAGAAGGGCAGCTCGCCGTCGTCGTCGCTCAGCTCAGCGAAGTCGCTGACCGGGGCGGAGCCGAAGCTCTGGTTGGCCGGGGGCGCGTAGCTGGAGGGAGCGGAGGAATAGCCGGAGGAGGCGGGAACATAGCCGCCGTCCTGGCTGTCGCCATCCCGGCGGGAGTCGCCGAAATAGACGTTATCGGCCACCACCTCGGCGCTTCTGCGCTTGTTGCCGTCCCGATCCTGCCAATCGCGGATCTGGAGCCGGCCCTCCACCACAGCCATACGGCCCTTGGTGAAATACTTGGAGACGAACTCACCGGTCTGACGCCACGCGACAACGTCGATAAAGTCGGTGACGCGCTGGCCGCTGGCCTTGTCGCGGAAATCCCGCTCCACGGCCAGAGAGAAAGAGGCCACCGCAGTGCCGCTGCCGGTATGGCGCAGCTCCGGGTCCCGGGTCAGGCGGCCCATCAGGATAATACGGTTCAACATGGAAAACGCTCCTTCTTACTCGTCCTTGCAGACGACCAGGGAACGGATCACGCCATCGGTGATGTTGGCGATACGCTCGACCTCAGCGGGCAGATCGGGAGCAGAGTTGAAGCTGATCAGCACATAGTAGCCCTCGTTGATGTGGTTGATCTCATACGCCAGACGGCGGGTCCCCCACTCATCAACCTCGGCCAGGGTGCCGTTCTTCTCGATCAGAGACTTGAAACGCTCCACGACAGCGGCGATGGCCTCCTCACCCACGGCGGGGTTGATGATCAGCATCGCCTCATAGTTTGCATTGACCTTAGCCATTGATTTGCACCTCCTTATGGACAAATGGCCTCCGCACTCAGTCAGAGGCAAGGAAATAGATTGGCATAGCGGCCCATGGGGGCGCACTAGCTTTTCTATTATACCGGAATCCTATGGAAAGTCAAGAAAAATCTGCGCTATCCCCCGGAAAACTCCGGGATACACGCCTTTAAGGCAGCACAAAAGCCCGCGCACTCCACTGCGCGGGCTTTTTGACGGCTCCAAAACGGCAGACCGCCGCGGATCCCAGTCAGGCCAGCCGGGACAGGCGCTGTTCCGGCATCATCTGGCGGAAGTAGGGGATTTTGGGCAGCAGATTGACCAACAGCATCCCCAAGATATAGCAGGCCAGCAGTTCCCCCAGGCCGACAGTGGCCGCATTGTAGGCCCATGCTGGGAAGAAGGCGGCGGTGAAGCCCCCCTCAAACCAGGCGATCTCCGCCCCGACAATGACCATATTGCAGATCACCGGCGGCATGGGCGCCAGCCATTTATGCCGAAGCTTGGACGTCCAGAGGGCGGCCAGCAGGGTGGCCAGGGTGCCCACCACCCAGTCCAGGGCATAGGGGGAGCCCAGCAGATTGGCCACAAAACAGCCCACCGCCAGGCCGGGGATGGCCTCGGGCAGGAAGAAGGGCAGCACGGTCAGGGCCTCGGAAAAGCGGATCTGGACCGGACCGTAGGACAACATGGGCAGGGCCAGGGTGAGCACGGCGTAGAGCGCCGCGATTACGCCGCCGGTACACAGCCGGCGGGTCAGGTTGTTTCTCATTGCAGGATACCTCCATTTTATATTTAGAGTACGGCGAAACAGAGACCGCACAGCGGCGGGGAAGGAGCTGGACATTCCGCGCCGGTTGGACCGGGTGTGGAGAACCGGTCAGCGGGTATCCTATCACAGTATGCGCCAAATTGCAATCCATTTGGCAAATGATTTGCGCATCCGCCCCGGATATGCTACACTAAATTGGAATGACAGGAACGGAGGGCCGCGGCATGAGCAAGGAACAGATCCTCTCCATCTTAATGCAGCACACAGGGCAATACTCTTCCGGCGAGGAGATCAGCCGGAGGCTTGGCATCTCCCGCGCCGCAGTGAGCAAAGCTGTGGCCGCGCTGCGGCGGGAGGGCTATATGATCCAGTCCGCCACCAACCGGGGCTACCGGCTGACCGAAGGGCCGGACCGGCTCAGCGAGGGCACCATCCGCCCCTGGCTGCGCGCCCGGACGCTGGGGGGCAGCCTGATCTGCCTGGACCAGGTGGACTCCACCAACAACCTGCTCAAGCGCATGGCCCTGGAGGGGGCCGCCGAGGGCACCGTGGCGGTGGCCGACCAGCAGACCGCCGGCCGGGGCCGGCTGGGCCGCTCCTTCCAGTCCCCGCCGGACACCGGCATCTACCTCTCCTTTCTGCTGCGGCCTCAGACCGCCCCGGAACAGGCGGTCAATCTGACCGCCTGCTCGGCGGTGGCCATGTGCGACGCGGTGGAGGCCGCCTGCGGACTGCGGCCCCAGATCAAGTGGACCAACGACATACTGCTCGCCCGCCGCAAAATCTGCGGCATTCTCACCGAGATGAGTGTGGAGGGAGAGACCGGGGCGCTGCAATATATTGTGCTGGGCATCGGGGTCAACGTCAACCAGGCCCTGGACGACTTCCCCGAAGAGCTGCGGGACCTGGCGGGCAGTGTGGCCATGGCCGCCGGACACCCCATCGACCGGGGCCGGTTGGCGGCGGAGATCATCAACGCCGTGGACGCCATGTACGCCGGCTGGAAGGCGGGCATCCGGAACGCAGCCCAATACCGGGCCGACTGCGCCACCCTGGGACGCCAGGTCCGGCTCATCCGGGACGGCCTGGAGAGAACTGCCTTCGCGGAGGATGTGGACGACCAATTCGGCCTGGTGGTGCGCTATGAGGATGGCACCAGAGAGACCGTGATCTCCGGTGAGGTCTCGGTCCGGGGGCTGGAGGGCTACGTCTGAGCCGGCCCGGACAGGCAAAGGAGGAATCACCGATGGGTAAGCCGCGAATCGACCACCCCTCCCCCGGCCTATGGGTGCTGTGGGACCAGGGGATCAACCTGTATCTCATCGCCGGGACAGACCGGGCGGTGCTGTTGGACACAGGCTTCGGGGCCTTTGAGGGCCTGCGGGCTTTGTGCGAGGGGCTGTGCGGCCTGCCGGTGGAGCTGGCCCACACCCACACCCACGGAGACCACACCGGCGGGGACGGGGAATGGGCCGAGGCCTGGATCCACCCTGCGGAGTGGGAGAGCTACCGCCGGGACCGGGGGGACACGCTGCTGCTTCACCCCCTGGAGGACGGAATGCGCCTGGAGCTGGGCGGGCGGACGCTGGAGGTGCTCCATGTGCCCGGCCACACCGCCGGGTCGGTGGCGCTGCTGGACCGGCGCAGCCGGCTGCTCTTCTCCGGAGACACGGTGATGACCCAGCCCGTCTTTCTCTTTGGCCCCAACGCCTCTATCCCCCACTACCGCTCCAGCCTGGAACGGCTGAAAGGCCTGGAGGACGCCTATGACACGGTATACCCCTCCCACCAGCGCTGGCCGCTGCACCCCCGTCCGGCCCTGGAGGCCCTGCTGGACTGCGCCGGCCAGGCACTGGCCGGGGACACCCGCAGGCTGGTTCCCATGGATCTGGACATGGGGTTTGCCCTGGTCCGTTTCGCCTGCTACGCCAAGGGGGAGTACGCGGTGGCAGTGCAGGAGCTGGGGCCGGTCTCCCGGCCCGGAGAGGCCTGAACCCGCCCCGGCGGTGCCGGAGGCAGGGCATCCATTCACGATTATCCCAATTTCACGGAGGTCAAAAGCATGTTACAACCCGGAATCAAGGGCCGGAAGAGCGTCACCGTCTCTGAGGCCAACACCGCCAAAACCATGGGCAGCGGCACCCTGGATGTGTTCGCCACCCCCGCCATGATCGCCCTGATCGAGCAGGCGGCCTACACCAGCGTCGCCTCGGAACTGGAGCCGGGCTGGGGCAGCGTGGGCACCGCCCTCAACGTCCAGCACCTGTCTGCCACCCCGGTGGGCATGACCGTCACCGCCGAGACCGAGCTGGTGGAGGTGGACCGGCGCAGGCTGGTCTTTTCCGCCCAGGTCTTTGACGAGACCGGCCTGGTGGGCCAGGGCACTCACGAGCGCTTCCTGGTGGAAAACGAAAAGTTCCAGTCCAAAGCGAACGCGAAAAAAGGATGACCCCCGCGCGGCCGAGGCAGAGCCTCGCCGCGCGCTTTTTTCTGCCCGGGGCTGTCTCCGGGGCCAAAATCACAGTTCCCACAACAAAAGGCACCGGCCGCCCTTCAAATTGATGTGAAATTCTGATGAAAACCTCTGGTAATTTCTTTTTCTTTAAATTATAATAAATCATATTGCCTGTATCCATCTGGGCACAGGGAAATTCCTCTACCTGAAGGGAGATCGAGAATTGATGAAAAAACACCTGCACCGCATTTTTGCCACACTCCTCGCCCTGGCTATGATCCTCTCCTTGGCCGCCTGCGGCTCCTCCGGTGAGACCCAGTCCGGCGCCTCCGGCACCAACTCCAGCGACGATGTGGTAAACATCGGCTGCACTTCCAGTATCAGCTCACTGAACCCCACGCTGGTGGACGCCTCCTGGAGCAGCATGTATGCGATTTCCATGTCCTTCCTGCCCCTGGTCGCCCTGGATGAGAACGCAGAGTTTGAGTACATCCTGGCCGACAGCATCACCACCGAGGACAACATCCACTACACCATTCACATCAATGAGGACGCCGCCTGGAGCGACGGCGAGCCGGTGACCAGCCAGGACCTGGCCTTTACCATGCTGCGGCTGGCCTCTCCGGTCATCGCCAATCCGGCCATGATGCTCTACGCCCTGGTGGGCACCGACGACGAGACCGGATATGTCTCTGAGGGCGCCGAGAGCGTGGAGGGGGTCACCATTGTGGATGAAAAGACCGTGGAGTTCACGTTCAAATATGAGATGAACATGACCAGCTTCCTCAACGGCTATGCCCAGTACATCTTTGTGCTCCCCGAGCACATCCTCTCCGAGGTACCCGAGGAGGAGTTCGCCGCCTATGACTGGTTCACCCATCCCGACGTGGTGGACGGCCCCTATATGGCCACCAGCTTTGACAGCGAGCACTATGTCACTTATGACGCCAACCCCAACTTCTGGCGGGGAACGGTCAACATCCCCCACGCCAACATCCGGGTGGTGGACGGTGCCAACCTGTACGCCGGCCTCCAGTCCGGTGAGATCGACATCGTCCCCCCCCTGCTGGGCACCATTGACCAGGAGGACTATGAGAGCGTCCAGGCCCTGGAGAATGTGACCAGCGTCTACGGCGACGCCTACTCTGTGGAGAGCGTGTTCATCAACACCGAGATCGTGGACAACGCCAATATCCGCCAGGCCATGCTCTATGCGCTGGACCGCACCCAGATCATTGACGGGCTGCTGGGCGGCGAAGGCGATCTGGCCGACGGCTTTGCCGTGCCCGACGGCCCCTACTGGCGGGATCTGACCCCCGCCGCCACGGACACGGACCGGGCTGCGGAGCTGGTGGCCGCCGCCGAGGCGGAGGGCTGGGACCCCAACACCACCTACACCCTCTACGCCAACAGCGGCGAGACCCAGCTGAGCTACGCCATCCAGCTGGCCCAGCAGGCCTGGCAGGCCGTGGGCATCCAGGTGGAGATCCGCAGTGTGGATCTGGACACCCTGATGACTCTGGCCGGCACCGAGGACGCTGCCATGATCGCCGTCCAGTACACCTATCCTCCGGTGGATCCCTCCTGGGACATCCAGTATGTGCTGGGCTCCTGGTGCCATGCCCTGTCCCCTGAGGTGGAGGAAAACCTGAACACCCTGTGGTCCACCAACGACTCCGACACCTATGCCGACGCCCTGTATGCCATTGACAGCTATGTCCAGCAGAATGTGCCGCTGATTGACCTGTATGTCAACAGCCCTCTGGGCGCGGTGAGCAACCGGCTTCAGAACGCCGCCCCCAGCATGTATGGATGCCTGAATCACATTGAGGAGTGGACCCTGGCCCAGTAAGGCCGGGGCGCTCCAGCTATGCCGTACCGGGCGGTACGCCGCGCACACGGCGTACCGCTCTTCCCGGTTTTCACAGCCGCGCCGGCCATGTCCGTCCCAGGGGACCGGGGCATGGTATGGCGCGGCTGCAGCAGAAAAAGAGACTATTACGCGAGGAAGTGAGGCACAATGGAACCCATCCTCTCCGTCCGCCACCTGGAGACCACTTTTACAAGCGATTTCGGCTCCGGCGTTGTGGTGGACGATGTCAGCTTTGACGTGCCCACCGGCCAGACCCTCTGCATCGTCGGGGAGTCGGGCTGCGGAAAAAGCGTCACCTGTTTGTCTATCATGGGCCTTTTGGGCCGGGGCGGCAAAGTCACCGGGGGCCAGGTGGTGTTTGATGGCCGGGAGCTCACCGGTCTGACGGAAAAAGAACTGGATCAGGTCCGGGGCAGCAAGCTGTCCATGATCTTTCAGGACGCCCTCACCAGCCTGAACCCGGTGTTCACCGTGGGCAACCAGCTGACGGAAGGCATCCGCATCCACACCAAATGCTCCAGGCAGCAGGCCCGCTCCCGGAGCATTCAGCTGTTGTCCAAAGTGGGGCTGCCCGATCCCGAGGCGGTCTTTCGCACCTATCCCCACACCCTCTCCGGCGGCCAGCGCCAGCGGGTGATGATCGCCATGGCCCTGGGCTGCGACCCCAAGCTGCTCATCGCCGACGAGCCCACCACCGCCCTGGATGTGACCATCCAGAAGCAGATCATGGCCCTGCTGAAGCAGCTGCAGCAGGAGAACGGCATGAGCATTCTGCTCATCACCCACGACATGGGGCTGGTGGCCCAGATGGCCGACCAGGTCATCGTCATGTATGCCGGCCAGATTGTGGAGCGCGCCCCGGTGGCGGACCTGTTTCACAACCCGGCCCACCCCTATACCCGGGCCCTGCTGAAAAGCGTCCCCAGCATCCGGGATACTTCGGAGCGGGTGCTGGAGTCCATCCAGGACACCGTGCCCGAGCACTACGAAAAAATGACCGGCTGCCGGTTCCGCTCCCGCTGTCCCCATGCCACCGCCGCCTGTGAGCAGATTCAGGCCGCGGTGGAGGTGGCCCCGGAGCACCTGGTGTGCTGCAGCCGTTGGAAGGAGGCGGGCGCATGAGCCGGACCGAACCGCTGCTCCAGGTGGAGCACCTGAAAGTCTATTACCCGGTGAAGGGCGGCATTATCTCCCACACCACCGGTTATATCCACGCGGTGGACGACGTAAGCTTCTCCATCGACGCGGGCACCACCCTGGGCCTGGTGGGGGAGTCGGGCTGCGGCAAGAGTACCATCGGCCGCCAGGTGGTCCGGCTGGAGACCCCCACCGACGGCTCCATCCGGTTTGACGGGCTGGAGCTCACCCGCGCCCGTCCCCGCCAGCTGGCCCAGGTGCGCACCCAGCTGCAGATGGTGTTTCAGGACAACTACTCCTCCCTGAACCCCAAGAAACACGTCTTTCAAATTCTGTCCGATCCCATGGTCTACCACGGCCTGATCTCCCGCCGGGAGGCAGAGGCGGAGGTGGACCGGCTGCTGGATCTGGTGGGGATGCCCAAGCGGGCCAAAAACCGCTATCCCCACGAGTTTTCCGGCGGCCAGCGCCAGCGCATCGCCATCGCCAAGGCCCTGTCCCTCCGGCCCAGGCTCATTGTCTGCGACGAGCCGGTGTCCGCCCTGGACGTGTCCATCCAGGCCCAGATCCTGAACCTGTTCCGCCAGCTCCAGCAGGAGCTGGGGCTGGCCTATCTGTTCATCGGCCACGGCCTGGGGGCGGTGAACTATGTCAGCGACCGGATCGCGGTCATGTATCTCGGCCAACTGGTGGAGATTGCCGAAGCCAAGGAGCTCTTCCGCAATCCGGTCCACCCCTACACCCGGGCGCTGTGCGACGCGGTGCCTGTACCCGACCCGGACGTCCGGGGCGAGACGGGCATCACCCTGAGCGGCGAGGTCTCCTCCCGCATCCAGCCCGGCCAGGGCTGCCGGTTCAGGCCCAGGTGCCCCTTTGCCTGTCCGGAATGCGACGGCTACACCGGCGCATTGGAGCCCATCGCCCCGGGGTCCGACCATCTGAGCACCTGCCGCCGGGGCCAAAAGGAGGAAGGGTGACTATGGCAAAGTACATACTCAAGCGCATTTTAATCGCCATCCCGGTGCTCTTTTTGATCACGGTCATTGACTTCGCCCTGATGTGCCTGTCGGGCAATCCCCTGGAGATGATGACCGGCGCCCGGGTCAGCGAGGCCGCCCTGGCCCAGCGGGCCATCAACTGGGGGCTGGACAAGCCGCCTTATATCCAATATTTTGTCTGGCTGCTGGGGCTGCTCCAGGGCAACCTGGGCACCAGCTACTCCACGTTTCAGCCCGTGTCCGAGATGATCCTCTCCCACCTGGGCCCCACCCTGCTGCTGATGGGGGCGGCGCTGGTGCTCAGCCTGATCATCAGCCTGATCGGCGGCATCTTCTCCGCCACCCACGCCTATTCCAAGGGGGATTACACCGTGGTCTCCCTGTCCTTCCTGGGCTCCAGCGTGCCCAGCTTCTTCCTGGCCCTGCTGCTGATCTACCTGTTCACCGTCAAACTGGGGCTGCTGCCCTCCAGCGGCATGATTACCCTGGGGGTGGGGGGCGGCGCGCTGGATGTAATCCGGCACATGATTCTGCCCACGGTGGTGCTGGCCTTCGGCATGGCGGGCACCAACATCCGCTATTTTCGTTCTGCGGTGCTTGAAATTCTGCAGCAGGACTACCTCCGCACCGCCAAGGCCAAGGGCATCGGCCACCGGCTGGTCATCTACAAGCACGCCCTGCGCAATGCCATGCTGACGGTCATCACCGTCATCGGCATGGAGATCCCGGTGCTCTTCGGCGGCGCCGTGGTGGTGGAGCAGGTGTTCTCCTGGCCCGGGCTGGGGCTGATGACCATGAGCGCCATCACCAGCCGGGACTATCCGGTGATCATGGGGGTGTGCCTGTTCACTGCCGTGGTGGTGCTGCTGGGCAATCTGGTCACCGACATCCTCTATGCCGTGGCTGATCCCACAATTTCCTTCCAAAAGGGGGGCAAAAAGTGAACGGCAAACGATTTTTGAAAGAAAAGGCGGCCCAGCCCCGAAAAGTGCTCACCCCTCAGGAGAGCGAGACCTGGCGGCAGACCGTCTGGCGCCGGTTCCGCCGCCACCGGCTGGCCATGGTCAGCTGTGTGGTGCTGCTGTTCCTGGTCCTGGCCGCCCTGATGGGACCGCTGCTGTGCCCCTATGACCCCAACGAGACCGTGGGGGCATTCTCCCAGCCCCCCTCCCTCCAGCACTGGCTGGGCACGGACCAGATCGGCCGGGATCAGCTCAGCCGGCTGCTCAGCGGCACCCGGGTCAGCCTGCTGGTGGGCGTGCTGGCCGCGGCCATCTCCACCTGCGTGGGGGTGATCCTGGGGCTGATCAGCGGCTTTTTCGGCGGGGTCGTGGACATGGTAATCATGCGCCTCACCGACGCCATCATGAGCTTCCCCTACATCCTGCTGGTGCTGGTGGCCGCCTCCATCTTTGAACCGGGCCTCTGGTCCATCATCCTGATCCTGGGCCTGGTGGACTGGCCCGGGGTGGCCCGGCTGGTACGGGGCAACACCCTCTCCCTCCGGGAGTCCAATTTCATCAAGAGCAGCCAGCTGTCCGGCATGTCCCGGCGTTATCTGCTCTTCAGCGACATCCTGCCCAACACCATCGCCCCGGTGCTGGTCTACGCCACCAGCGTGGTGGCCATCAGCATGCTGGATGAAGCCGCCCTGAGTTTCCTGGGCATGGGCGTCCAGCCTCCCGTCTCCTCTCTGGGCAGTATGCTCAACGGGGCGGAAAGCCTGACCATTCTCACCAGCAAGCCCTGGCTCTGGGTTCCCCCCGGCGTGGTCATCATCCTGCTGGTGGTGGCCATCAACTTCATCGGCGACGCCCTTCGGGACGCGCTGGACCCCACCTCCGTCTGAGGCGCTGTCCCACTCCGTCAGACAACAGCCCCGGCCCGAATTTCCTTCAAATTCGGACCGGGGCTTGACATCGCCTCTCCCCCGTGCTAATGTAATGCGGAACCTGTCCACCGCCGGGCGGACAGGGGGCGTTTCCCTTCTCATCGTCAGGCCGAAAGCAGATGAGGGGCGGGACGCCTTTCTTTTTTGTCCATTGTCTGAACAGAAAGGAGGATGCAAACTATGTCATGGGTTTTTCTTGGGATCGCAGGACTGCTGGAGGTCTTTTGGGCCACCTTTCTGAAGCTGTCCCACGGATTCACCAAGCTGGGCTTTTCGGTGCTCACCATCGCGGGAATGCTGGCCAGTTTTTACTGCCTCTCCCAGGCCACCAAGGTGCTGCCTATGGGCACCGCCTACGCCATCTGGACCGGAATCGGAGCCCTGGGCTCTGTGATCGTGGGCATCGTGGTGTTCCGGGAGCCGGTCACGGCGCTGCGGCTGTTTTTTGTGGCCATGCTGCTGGCGGGCATCGTGGGCCTGAAACTGACATCCTGACGCCGGCATGCGGCAGAAGGGCGGACGCTCCGGATGGAGCGTCCGCCCTTTTATCAGCACTTCATTACCAGAACTGGGCGAAAACCGAGGCGCCGATGACCGTCAGCAGGCCGGCCACCACGATGGACAGGCTGCTCATGGCCCCCTCTATCTCCCCCATCTCCATGGCCCGGGCCGTGCCCACCGCGTGGGCGGAGGTGCCCAGGGCCACCCCCTTGGCCACAGGGCTCTGGATGCGCAGCAGGCGGCACAGCCCGCCGCCGATGATGTTGCCCAGCACCCCCGTGACGATGATCACCGCGGCGGCAATGCTGGAATGACCGCCCAGCTCTTCGCACACGCCGAGTCCGATGGCGGTGGTGATACTCTTGGGCAGCAGGGTGACATAGGTCCCGTGGGTCAGGCCGAACAGGACGGCCAGGGCCAGCACACACCCCAGGCTGGTGAGCACACCGGACAGAATGCCCGCCAGCACGGCCTTCCAGTGGCGTCTGAGCTGCTGCAGCTGCTCATAGAGGGGGATTGCCAGGCAGACAGTGGCCGGGGTGAGCAGATAACTCAGGTATTTCGCCCCCTCATAATAGGCGGCATAGTCCACTCTGCACACCACCACCGCCGCCATGGTGATTACGATGGAGATCAGCAGCGGGTTCAGAAAGGAGAACCGGAACTTTTTCTTCAGCCAGAGCCCCAGCAGATAAGACAGCAGGCTGAGCGCCACGCCAAAAAAGGCGGACGACGACACCAGTGCGCTCATTGGGCCCGCTCCCCCTTCCGTCTCTCATCCCGGCGGATGACAAACTGGGTGACCAGCCCGGACACGCCCATCACCAGCACAGTGCTGACCACAGTAATCACCGCCACGGGAAGCCACACCGGCCGCAGCACTCCCCAGGTCTCCAGCAGCCCCACCGCCGCCGGAATAAACATGACGGGCATGATCTCCACCAGGAACGCCCCCGTCTCCCGCACCGAGTCGCGTTTGACCACGCCGGTCATCAGGGCGGCCAGCATCAGCAGCAGGCCGTAGATGCTGGCGGGAACCGGCAGCGGGATAAAGTAGTGCAGCACCTCCCCCAGCAGGGAAATGGTCAGAATGATGGTAAACTGTTTCAGGTATCGCAATGGTATCAGCTCCTCAGGGGGTAAATGGACAGAGATCTGTCCCATAAGTCGCCGGTTTTCGCGGCGTCAACGTACCATATTATAGCACTCTGCCCCCCAAATGGCTTGTCAATCTCCCCGCCACATGGTACAATTTTCACGAAAAAGGAGGGGTACAACTGTGCAGTTTGAACTAGCCCCCATGGAGGGGGTCACCACCTGGGTCTACCGCCGGGCCTATCACCGGCATTTTACTCCGGCAGACCGGTATTTCACCCCCTTCATCGCCCCCAACATGAACAAAGGCCTCAACACCCGGGAGCGCAACGATGTGCTGCCTGAGCACAACGAGGGAATGCATCTGGTGCCCCAGATCCTGACCAACCGGGCGGACTACTTTCTGACCACCTGCCGGGATCTGGAGGAGCTGGGCTACCGGGAGGTCAACCTGAATCTGGGCTGTCCCTCGGGCACGGTGGCCGCCAAAGGCAAGGGCTCCGGATTTCTCAGCCGCCCCGAGGAGCTGGAGCGGTTTTTGGACGAGATTTTCTCCGCCTGTCCCCTGAACATCTCCATCAAAACCCGGGTGGGCCGCAGTGACGAGGCGGAATGGCCCCGGCTGCTGGAGCTCTTCCGGCGCTACCCCTGCACGGAGCTCATCATCCACCCCCGCATTCAGAAGGACTACTATCAGGGCAGGCCCCGGATGGCCGCCTTTGAGCTGGCCCTGGACAATCCCCCCTGGCCGGTCACCTACAACGGCGACCTGTTCACCCGGCAGGACATGGACCACCTCCGGCAGCGCTATCCCCAGGTGGACACGGTGATGCTGGGCCGGGGCATTCTGTGCAACCCCTGGCTGCTGGGGGGCACGCCGGACAAGGGGGTGCTGGAGGACTTTCACGCCGAGCTGCTGGAGGGCTACCGGGAGGTGCTCTACGGAGACGGCCCGGTGCTGTGCAAGATGAAGGGGGTCTGGGCCTATCTGATCCAGAGCTTCACCAACTACCAGCCCTACCAGAAGATCATCCGCAAAACCCGCCGCCTCAGCGAATATGAGAGCACTGTGAACGCCCTGTTTCACAACGAGGCGCTGATCCCCGGCGCGGGATACCGGCCGGAGAAGTGAGGTCACACCATGAATCTGCAGCATCTGAAATATGCGGTGAAAGTGGCTGAATACCACTCCATCAACAAGGCCGCCGAGGTCCTCTATATCAGCCAGCCCAACCTGTCCCGGGCCATCCGGGAGCTGGAGCAGGAGACCGGCGTCACCATCTTTCAGCGGACGCCCCAGGGGGTGACTGTCACCTTCGCCGGCGAGGAGCTGCTGTCCCACGCCCGGATCATCCTGGAGGAACTGGAACAGATCCGCCGCATGGCGGAGGGGGAGGCCACCCTCCAGCGCTTCAGCCTCTGCGTCCCCCGGGCGGGATATATCTCCAACGCTTTTACCCGCTTCCTCAGCCAGTTGGACAGCGAGCGCAAGATGCTGGTGGACTACAAGGAGACCAGCGCCATCGGCGCCCTGCAGAATGTGCTGGACGGCGGCTTTCACCTGGGCATCCTGCGCTATCAGAAGGCCATGGAGCCCTACTTCCAGGCGCTGCTGCGGGAGCAGGGGCTGAATGTGCGTCAGGTCTGTCAATTCTCCTATCTGGCCGCCATGAGCCGGGACAATCCCCTCTCCCGCAAGCGCCCGCTGCTCTTTGAGGATCTGAAGCATCTGACCGAGATCACCCACGGGGACTCCTATATCCTCAGCGCCGCCCGGCAGGTCCCGGACCAGGAGACCCAGGTGGGCACCGACCGCAAAATCCACGTCTACGACAGCATGGGCCAGCTGGCCATGCTGCGCCAGATCCCCAACACCTTCATGATGGTCTATCCCCTGGAGCAGGAGATACTGGAGCGCTACGATTTGGTGCAGATCCCGGTGGAGGACTTCTCCGAGCCCTGCTGCGATGTGCTGATCTCCAAACAGGGCTACCGCCTCTCCGCCCTGGACAAGCTCTTTCTCAAGGAATTGGATACGGCCCGGGGCAGCCGAGCCTGAGCTCAGCCGCGGCGGACAGAACCGAACTTCTGTCCGCCGCGGCTTATATCATTTCTGATATAACCCGCTGTCAAACTCATATAGCTCCCCGCTTGACTTCCCGACACTTTGTTAATAAAATAACGATGGTGAGCGGAATGGGCGGATCGCCCGGTACTTCACCGGATTTTTTGTCCCGGCGCTCAAATTCACGCCCCATTTTTTGCAATGCAAACAAGCATTTCCCTTTCTGGAGTGCTAGGATAAAAGGGCAATGAACCACAGTCAGCTTTTCAGCCCCACCGGCTGAACACACATATAGGAGGTTATTACTATGGCAAGATTCACTCTCCCCCGCGACCTGTACCACGGCAAGGGCGCTCTCGAGGCTCTGAAGAGCCTGACCGGCAAGAAGGCGATCATCTGTGTCGGCGGCGGCTCCATGAAGAAATTCGGCTTCCTGGACCGGGCGGTCTCCTATCTAAAGGAAGCGGGCATGGAAGTCCAGATCTTTGAGGGCATTGAACCCGATCCCAGCGTGGAGACTGTTATGCGGGGTGCCGAGGCCATGCTGGCCTTTGAGCCCGACTGGATCATCGCCATGGGCGGCGGCTCTCCCATTGACGCCGCCAAGGCCATGTGGATCAAGTATGAGTATCCCGAGATCACCTTCGAGGATATGTGCAAGGTCTTCGGCATTCCTCCGCTGAGAAAGAAGGCCCACTTCTGCGCCATCTCCTCCACCTCCGGCACCGCCACCGAGGTCACCGCCTTCTCCATCATCACCGACTACTCCAAGGGCATCAAGTATCCCATCGCCGACTTTGAGATCACCCCCGATGTGGCCATCGTCGACCCGGATCTGGCCGAGACCATGCCCAAGAAGCTGGTGGCCCACACCGGTATGGACGCCATGACCCATGCCATCGAGGCCTATGTCTCCACCGCCCACTGCGATTACACCGATCCCCTGGCCATCTTCGCCATCAAGATGATCCAGAACGATCTGGTGGAGTCCTACAACGGCGATATGGCCAAGCGGGACAGCATGCACAACGCCCAGTGCCTGGCCGGCATGGCCTTCTCCAACGCCCTGCTGGGCATCGTCCACTCCATGGCCCACAAGACCGGCGCCGCCTTTGCCGACTACGGCGCTCACATCATCCACGGCGCGGCCAACGCCATGTACCTGCCCAAGGTCATCGCCTTCAACGCCAAGGATCCCACTGCCAAGGCCCGCTATGGCGTCATCGCCGACTACATGGGTCTGGGCGGCGCCAACGACGATGAGAAGGTGGAACTGCTCATCAAGTACCTGCGCAAGATGAACGACGACCTGAACATCCCCCACTGCATCCAGCACTACGGCGCCGACAGCTATCCCACCGAGCAGGGCTTTGTTCCCGAGGAAGTGTTCCTGGAGCGGCTGCCTGAGATCGCCAAGAACGCCATCGGCGACGCCTGCACCGGCTCCAACCCCCGTCAGCCCTCCCAGGAGGAGATGGAGAAGCTGCTCAAGTGCTGCTACTATGACACCGAGGTGGATTTCTGATCCCCCTCTCCCCTCTATACATCCCAGGGCCCCGGCCGTCTTCGGACGGCCGGGGCCTTGAATTTCCGCGGCACATGTCCCCGGAAATGACGGGATTTCATTTGGCTCCGTCCTCTGCGGAGGACGGAATTCTGTGATCCCCGTTGTTGTCTCACCGAAGGTCCCGGCCGTCTGAATACGGCCAGATTCTTGCCTCCCTTTTCAAACAACGTGCCCCGGGCCAACGGCCCGGGGCGCTGTTGCGGTCAGATGTTGTTGTTTGCGTCAGGCCTGCTCAAACTGGTCCTTGCCCACGCCGCAGAGGGGACAGGCAAAGTCGTCGGGCAGATCCTCCCACTTGGTGCCGGGGGCGATGCCGTTGTCGGGATCGCCCAGGGCCTCGTCATACTCGTAGCCGCAGATGCTGCAGATATACTTCATGGTTCACACCGTTCCTTTCCACAGGCCGTGCAGGTTGCAGTAGGCATAGGCGGCCACGACCTCATCGCCTTCGCAGATCATGAACTCCGCCTGGGGCTTCTGGCCGGGGGCCAGGGGCTTGCGCTGATTGCCCTGCTTGGTCTCCAGGGCGATCCACTCAATGAAGTGCTCCTCCACCATGGGATGCTCCGCGGTGCTGACGGTGACGGTGACATGATTGCCCTCCACCTGAATGACCGGCACATGCTTCTCCACCGCCGCATCGGTGGTATTGGGCACCAGCTCCCGCATCTTCTGGCCGCAGCACATCACGGGCACGCCCTTGTTCTTGACATAGGCCACAATATTGCCGCAGTGGTCGCAGATATAGAATTTCATATTCGATTGCTCCTTTCCTTTATCTTCATGGCATTCCAACCATCTTATAGAATACACCTTATTTTGCCCACGTCAATTCTCTTTTTTCACTTTTCCGAAAAATGTTGCGGGCGGGCCGTTCCGGTCCGCCCGCAGGGCAAGCTTGCGCAAAAAATTTACTTTAGGCTTTACTTTACCAAGGCATATTTCTTTGCGTACCCGTTGTAATCCTCAATATACTGGGGGTCCTCTGTCCGGATCCCTCCCAGATACTCGTGGAGATCCAGGCTGGAGTGGGCCATCTCAATGACGCAGCCGGCAATATTGGAGCAGTGGTCGCTGACCCGTTCCAGGCTGGTCAGCAGATCCGACCAGACAAAACCGTCCTCAATGGTGCACTCCCCCTTCTGCAGCCGAAGCACATGCCGGGAGCGCAGCTGGCCCCGCAGGGTGTCGATGACCTCTTCCAGGGGTTCCACCTTGCTGGCGGTCTGCAGGTCATTCTCCATAAAGCTCTTCAGGGCCAGCTCCAGGCACTCTTCCACAGCGCTGCTGATCACCTGCAGCTCCTGTTCCGCCTCGGGAGAAAACTGAATATGCTTCTCCTGGATCTCCTCGGCGGACTCCAGAATGTTCACCGCATGGTCGGAAATCCGTTCAAAATCCCCGATCACATGAAGCAGCTTGGCCGCCTCGTTGCTGTCCTCATCACTCAGGGAGCAGGTGCTCAGCTTGACCAGATAGGTACCCAGGCTGTCCTCGTAGTGGTCGGTCTCCTCCTCCTGCTCCCGCACCCGGACTGCCTGCTCCGGATCATAGGAACTCACCATCCGCAGAGAGGTCTTGAGGGCGTTGGCGGCATCCGCAGCCATCTCGCCGGTGACCACCCGGCAGCGCTCCAGGGCGATGGAGGGTGTGGCCATCAGCCGCTCGTCCAGCTCAGTCTTGCTCTCCTCGGTCTTGGTGTCGGGAATAATCTTGCAGGCCAGCTTCTCCAGCAGGCCGCTGGCGGGCAACATCAGGCAGGTGCACAGCACATTGAAGATGGTGTGGACCACCGCAATCCCCAGCTGATCCGTGGGCTGGGAGACAAATCCAAAGTGGAAAATACCGTTGAGAATGCAAAACACACTCAGCCAGACCGTGGTGCCGATCACATTGAAGCACAGGTGGACGATGGCAGCCCGGCGGGCGTTTTTATTGGTGCCCACAGAGGACAGCAGCGCGGTCACGCAGGTGCCGATGTTCTGGCCCATGATGATGGGGATCGCAGTGCCGAAGGTGACCTGGCCGGTGGAGGAAAGGGCCTGCAGAATACCCACCGAGGCGGAGGAGGACTGAATGATGCCGGTCAGAATGGCGCCGGCCAACACCCCCAGGATGGGATTGGAGAACATCACCAGGATATTCCGGAACTCGGGCACGTCCTGCAGTCCGGACACCGCCGCGGACATTGCGTCCATACCGAACATCAGGGTGGCAAACCCCAGCAGGATCATGCCGGTGTCCTTCAGCTTGCTGGACTTGCTCCCCATATAGAAAACAATGCCAATCAATGCCAGAATCGGCGTAAAGGAGGAAGGTTTCAGCATCTGAACAACCAAGTTGTCACCCTGAATGCCGGTCAGGCTCAAAAGCCAGGCCGTCACCGTGGTGCCCACATTGGCACCCATAATCACGTTGATGGCCTGTTTCAGGGTCATCAGCCCCGAGTTGACAAAGCCTACTACCATGACCGTGGTGGCGGAGGAGGACTGGATCACACCGGTAACCCCCAGTCCAGTCAAAAAGCCCGCCATTTTGCCTGTGGTCAGCTTGCCCAGCAGCGCCTTCAGGCCGCTGCCTGCCCGCTTTTCCAGCGAGGCGCCCATGACATTCATACCAAACAAAAACAGACACAGTCCGCCAATTAACGAAAGTACATCAAATATATCCATATCTCGTCCTCTTCTCCTCATGTGATCGGGAAGCAATGGGGCTGGATTTAATCTCTTCTTTTCTGAATTCTTCCCTTTTTTCTCTTTTGTTATCTCCATGGTCAGCATAAGGAGGATATATTAAATCTGAAACCATGTTTTTGTTAAATCTGTATTAAATGTAAAGAATGCGTGAAGAATCTTAGTTCTTTGTGAAATTTGTCGAAGCTAACCCAATGACAATCCGGCCCGGTCAAAGCCTGCGCCCGAAACCTCCGCCCAACCTGGACCGTTCCCCGAAAAAAGGAACACTCCCGGCACCCAAAAGTGCCGGGAGTGTCTGAATGAGTTTGGTTTTATGCAACGGAAGGGTTTGTTTACTCCGACATCACGCCGTCTTTGGAGCGCCTGCCCAGAATGGAGTATTCCACCCATTCGGCAATATTGGTGGCATGGTCTCCAATGCGCTCCAGGTACTTGGCCACCATCAGCTGATCCAGGTAATACTCACCCCGGGTGTTGTCCTCAGAGATGCAGGCGATCAGGTCGGTCTTGATCCGCTCAAACCAGCGGTCCACCACCGAGTCATAGGCGATGACGCTTCTGGCCATGACCAGATCCTTCTTGACAAAGGAGTCGATGCTCTCATTGACCATCTTGACAGCCTCTTTGGCCATCTCCCGCAGATCAGAGGCGCACTTATCATCCCCTCCGGCGGTGAACCGGGACATCTCGGCGATATCAGATGCCTGGTCGCCGATGCGCTCCAGGTCGGTAATCATCTTCAGGGCAGAGGAGATGACCCGCAGGTCGGTAGCCACAGGCTGCTGCTGGAGCAGCAGCTTGAGGCAGAGGGATTCGATATCCCGCTCGGCCTTATCAATCCGGCCGTCCACCTCATAAACCTGCGCCGCCAAGGCGGTATCGCCCAGGGTGACGGCCTGGACCGCCAGGCTGACGGCGGTCTCGCACATGGCGCCCATCTCGGTCAGCTCCCGGTGCAGGGTCTGGAGCTGCTCGTTGTATGCATTTCTCATGAATTAACCGAACCTCCCCGAAATGTAGTCTTCCGTCTTCTTGTTCTTGGGCATGCTGAAAATCTGCTCGGTCTCGCCGAACTCGATGAGCTCGCCCAGCAGGAAGAAGGCGGTCATATCGGAAATACGCACTGCCTGCTGCATATTATGCGTGACCATAATCACAGTATACTCCTTTTTCAGCTCCCCGATCAAGTCCTCAATTTTGGACGTGGAGATGGGGTCCAGGGCGCTGGTGGACTCGTCCAGCAGCAGGATGTCAGGCTGGACTGCCAGGGCCCGGGCAATGCACAGGCGCTGCTGCTGGCCGCCGGACATGCCCAGGGCACTGGTCTTCAGCCGGTCCTTGACCTCGTCCCAGATGGCGGCGTCACGCAGTGCCTTTTCCACAATGCCGTCCAGCTCGCTCTTGGCCCGAATGCCGTGGGTGCGGGGACCATAGGCCACGTTGTCGTAGATGCTCATAGGGAAAGGATTGGCCTTCTGAAACACCATGCCGATCTGCTTGCGCAGCCAGGTCACGTCGGTGGAGGCGCCGTAAATATCGGTGCCGTTGTAGCTGACCAGGCCCTCGATGCGGATGCCCTCCACCAGATCGTTCATCCGGTTCAGGGTCTTCAGGAAGGTGGATTTACCGCAGCCAGAGGGGCCGATCAGTGCGGTGACCTGATGGTCCGGGATCTCCACATTGATGGATTTCAGGGCCTGATGGTCTCCATACCAGAGGTCCAGATCTTTTGTCTCTATAATTCCAGGCATAGTTAAGAACCCTTTCGTTTCAGTTTCTTGGCGGCGAAGTTGGCCGCAAAGTTGAGGATAAAGGTGAGGATCATCAGGATGGTGGCGATGGCGAAGGCCACGTCGATCTCACCGCGCTCACTGGCAAAGACGTACAGCGCCACCGTCAGGGTTGCGGAAGAGGAATTCAGTGCGGTGAAGAAGTCATTGAGCACCAGCCCGAAGCCGGCGGTGAACAACAGCGCGGCGGACTCACCCACAATGCGGCCGATGGCCAGAATGCAGCCGGTGACAATACCGTCGATGGAGTTTGGCAGCACCACAGTGCGCACCATGTGCCATTTGCCGCTGCCCAGGGCCAGGGATCCCTCCCGATAAGAGGCGGGCACCGTCTTCAAGCTCTCGGTGGTATTGCTGATGATGGTGGGCAGCACCATCACCACCAGGGTCAGACCGCCGGCCAGGATACCCTGCTTAATGCCCAGGATCTGAACAAAGAACAGCATACCCACCAGGCCAAAGATGATCGAAGGGATACCGGTCAGCGTCTCGGTGGCGAAACTGATGAGCCGGACAATCTTCTTGTTGGTGGCGTACTCCGTCAGGTAGATGGCGGCGCACACACCCAGGGGAACCACGATGACCATGGAGACAATAATGATATAGATGGTATTCAGAATATTGGGCAGAATACCAATGGTATCCTTGATATAGCTGGTCTGGGTACTGAGCAGCTGCCAGCTCAGATGGGGAATGCCCCGAAAGAAGATATAGCCAATCAAGAAGATCAGCAGGGCGCAGGTAATGCCTGCACAGAGGTACATAACCCCCTGGAGCAGCCAATCCTTGATGCGCCGGGCAAGGGAACGTCCTTGTTTCATTGGTTATGCACGCTCCTTTTTGATGACGAGGTTTAAGAAGGCGTTGATCAGCATGATAAACAGGAATAGAACAAGGCCGATGGAGAACAGCGCCTGACGCTGCAGGCTGCCGTAGGCGGCATAAGACATCTCGGAGGCGATGGCAGTGGTCAGGAAGCGGACCGACTTGAACAGGCCGGGCATATTGGCCACATTGCCGGAGACCATGATAATGGCCATGGCCTCGCCGATGGCACGCCCGATGCCCTGAACCACGGCGGTGGCCACGCCGCTCCGGGCGGCATGGAGGGAAACCCGGAAATAGGTCTCGGTCTTGGTGGCACCCAGGGCCAGAGAGGCCTCCTCATACTCTCTGGGAACAGCCCGCAGGGCGGTCTCAGAGACGTTGACAATGTAGGGCAGAATCATGACGGCCAGCACCAGGATAGCCGCCAGCAGACATGCCCCGGAGGACAGATGGAAGGCCCGCTGAATGGCAGGCACCAGCACCACCATACCCACCAGGCCGTAGACCACAGAGGGAATACCGGCCAACAGCTCCACGGCGGTGTGAATCACCCGGGAGACCTTGGGCGGCGCCACCTTTGCCAGGAAGATGGCAGTCAGAATCCCCAGAGGGACACCGATAACCACGGCGCCGGCTGTGCCATAGATACTGGTGAGGATAAAGGGCAGAATGCCAAAATCCTCCGTACCCGCCGCCCACTTCTGACCAAACAGGAAATTGATGGGGCCAATCTTCACGATGGCGGGCAGGCCAGAGATAATCAGGTAGATACTGATGAACAGCACAAAGCCCACCGAGAGGATTCCGCAGATCAGGAAGAAGATGTGTATTCCTCGTTCCAGGGGGTTGATCTTTGACTTCATTTTGTATGCTCCTTAGCTTTGGAAGAGGCCCCTGCCTGCACTAGGCGGGGGCCTCCTGGACTCGGTTTAGGGTTGTCTATCAGGCCACAGGCACCGCGCCGGCGCTGCGGATCAGATCAGCGGCATCCGCGGAGGTGGCGAAGTCGAAGAAGGCCTGGGCAGCCTCGCTCAGCTCGGCACCCTCTTTGGTGACCAGGTTGAAGGGACGCTGGATCTCATAGGTGCCGTCCAGGACGGTCTCCTCGGAGCACTCCACGCCGCCCACGGTCAGAACGCTGATGCCGTCCTGGCCCTCAACAGCGGACAGGGAGGCATAGCCGATGGCGTTGGGGCTGCTGGACACGGCGGAGATGACGGCGCCGGTGGAGGTCAGCTCCTGGGACAGCACGCACAGATCCTCAGTGCCGGTGACGGACTCGAAGCCGTCCCGGGTGCCGGAGCCGGCCTCACGGCCGATGCAGGCGATCTCCAGGTCGTCGCCGCCCACCTCGCTCCAGTTGGTGATCTCACCAGTGAAGATGGAAGCGATCTGCTCGACGGTCAGGTCGGCCACAGGGCTGTCAGCGTTAACGATGATAGCAATGCCGTCCAGAGCCACCTCGGTGGCGACCAGGCCGCTGTCGATTTCGCTCTGCTCCAGAGCGCGGGAGGCCAGGCCGATGTCGCAGCTGCCGTTGGAGACGGACTCGATGCCGGTGCCGGAGCCGGTGGCATCATAAGTGACGGTCACACCCTGATTGTCAGCCATGAACTGCTCGGACAGGATGCCGATCACGCTCTCCATGGAGGTGGAGCCGTTGGTGGAGACGCTGCCGGACAGGTTGGAGCCGGTGGTGTCGCCGCCTTCGTCCTCGGCGGGGGTAGAAGCAGGGGTGCTGGTGGCGCTGCCGTTGCTGGCAGTACCGCCGTTGTTGTTGCTGCCGCAGGCGGCCAGAGCAAAGACCATAACCAGGGCCAGCATCAGGCTGAATACCTTTTTCATGTTTTCTTTTACCTCGTTTCGTTTCACTTTTTTGATGATGTCGTACCGAGTACGCTGACTATTTAACCGCAGCCGGTTTAAATCTGAAACCAGAGTAATGTTAAATCCCCATTAAACTTTTTTACACAAACTTTCTCTCTGTTAAGCTGCCGCCTGAAAAAGGTGCAAAAAAGCCGCGTCCGTCGTGTTTTTCACACTTCGGACGCGGCAAACCGTCAAAGGGCACAAAGAGGCAGAGATTTTACGCAGCAGGCATGTATATTTTCCCAGCAGTTCCCACTTTCCGGCCCCTCAGAGCACCTGCTGCTCATTGATCACCAGTTTAAAGTTCAGCCCCAGCTTCTGCGCCGCCTTGCGGCATAGGATCATGCGGTTCAAAAAGATCTCAAAGTAGTCCATCACAGAGCCGTACCGGGTGTCAATGCGCAGCCCGAGCTGGATCTGGGTGCGGGTGGGGTCGATGGTCAGGTTGGACTCCTGGACGGAGTAGTTCACCCGGTCATGGATGTCAAAGGTGGACTCGTCGGTGTTGCGCACCCGGCTGCGGCGCACATCTGACTTGTCCGCCAGGATCAGGGCGGCGGCCATGGGTGACACCGGAGTGCCGGTGCCCTCATCGTGGTTGCCGATGGCGGCCACAATTTCCGCAATCTCCTCCGGATCCATGCCCAGCTTGTCCAGAATGCGGAAGGCCATCACCGCCCCGCTCTGGGAGTGGTCCACCCGATTGACCAGATTGCCGATGTCGTGGAGATATGCGGCGATCTGGGCCAGCTCAATGGTGCGGGGCGGGAAATCCATCGTCTCAAGGATATAACGGCAGCTGGAGGCCACCATGCCCACATGGGCAAAGGAGTGCTCTGTAAAGCCCAGGCAGATCAGCGCCTCATCCGCTTTGCGGATATAGGTATTGACCGCCTCATTTTTCCGGATGGAGTCATAGGTCACCACAGGCCGTCCCCCCTTTCACATGACATTTAAAACAGAATGGTGATAGTGCTGCCCTTGTCCGGCTCGCTCTTCAGCTCCAGCTGGGCGTTGTGGTACTGGGCGCCGTGTTTGACGATGGACAGGCCGAGGCCGGTGCCCCCCACCTCTTTGCTGTGGCTCTTGTCCACCCGGTAGAAGCGCTCAAAAACCCTGGACTGATCGGCATAGGGGATGCCAATGCCGGTGTCGCTGACCTGCAGGCGGGCCCGTCCCCCCTCCCGGTACACCGAGACGTCCACCCGGCCGCCGGGGCGGTTGTATTTGATGGCGTTGTCGCAGAGGTTGTACACCATTTCATTTAAAATCTGCCAGACCCCGGTAATGCGGATATGCGTCCCGCTCAAATGCAGCGAAACCTGCTGCCGGTCGGCCACCGGCCGCAGATTGGCCAGGATCTCGTCGGAGAGATCGTACAGATCCACTTCCTCCTGCTCAAAGGGCTTGGAGTTCTCATCCAGCTTGCTCAGCCGGATAATGTCGTCCACCAGGGCAATCAGCCGCTGGGATTCCTGATAGATGTCACCGGCAAACTCCTTCACCTTGTCCGCCGGCACCATACCCTCTTTCATCAGCTCGGCAAAGCCGGAAATCGAGGTGAGCGGAGTCTTGAGCTCGTGGGAGACGTTGGCCGAAAACTCCTGGCGCAGCCGTTCCCGCTGCTCCCGCTCCGTCACGTCCATGACCAGCACCGCCACACCGGCCACCTGACCGCTGGACACCACCGGATTGGCGATGATCTGCCAGGAGACGCCGGCAATCTCCTGCACCGTATCGGTGCGTACCCCGGCCAGCGCCGCCTCCACCGTAGTGAGGATCTCGGGCATGCAGCCGTCCCGGCGCAGGTTTTTCACCTCGCCTCCCTTTCCCTCAGTCAGCAGCTGGAAGGCGCTGTGGTTGCAGGCCAGAATATTGGTGCGGTAGTCCACCAGCAGAAAGCCCTCGCTCATATTGTCGGTCAGCGCGGTGAACTCCCGCTGGCGCTGGCCCAGCTCATCCATCTGCCGGCGGATGGTGCGGTTCTGCTCCTGAATCCGGGAGACCAGCGGCGCCAGCTCCGAATAGGTCTCATCCACCAGCGGGTGGTCCAGGTCAATCTGGTTGATGGGGTCCACAATGTGCCGGGCCAGCCGGAAGGCCAGCAGGGCACAGAGCAGCAGCACCGCCAGCACAATGCCCAGCATCGGCCAGAAGATCATCAGCAGCATGGACACGGCCGTCCCCTGGGCACAGGAGACCCGGAGCACGCTGCCATCCTCCAGCCGCACCGCATAATAGAGGTTGCGCTGCAGCATGGTCTCAGAAAAACGGATATCCCGGCCTGTGCCGTTCTCCAGCGCCCCAATAATCTCCCCCCGGTCCAGGTGATTTTCCATGTCCGCGGCATCGGCGACGCTGTCATAGAGCACCGTGCCGTCGTCATCCACCCAGGTCACCCGGGCAGTGCTGCTCTCCAGGGTATCCAGATAGTCCTCGCCGGACAGATCCATTCCGTGGACGATATAGCTTGCCTCCGCCGCCAGCTGCTCGAAGGCCTGCTCCTCGTAATGCCGGAACAGCACGCCGAGAAACAGGCCGCAGCAGAGCACCATGACCAGGATACTTACCAACAGATAGTTTTGAAAAATTTTCTTTCTCATATGATTACGCGTTGCCTTCAATCTTATAGCCCACGCCTCGGACGGTCTCGATGTAACTGCCAGCCTCTCCCAGCTTGGCCCGCAGGGTGCGGATATGCACATCCAGCGTGCGGTTCTCCCGCTCGAACTCACAGCCCCAGATCCGGTCCATCAGCACGCTGCGGGTGAGCACCACGCCCTCATTCTCCAGCATCAGGCACAGAATCTCAAACTCCTTGTAGGTGAGCGTGACGTCTTTCCCGTTGACCCGGACAATGTGCCGCTCCGGAGAGACATAGAGCGGCCCGATCTGGTACTCCGTACTGACGGCGGCGGGTTCCGTCCGGCGCAGCACCGCCCGCACCCGGGCCACCAGCTCCATCATGCCGAAGGGTTTGGAGATGAAATCGTCCGCCCCCTTGTCCAGGCCAATGACCCGGTCGTACTCCGTATTTTTGGCCGTCAGCATAATGATGGGCAGCTTCTTGGTGGCGCTGGCGCTGCGCAGCTTCTGCAAAATGGACAGCCCATCCTCCTCCGGCAGCATGATGTCCAACAGGATCAGCTCGGGCAGTTGATGGTTCATCGCCTTCCAAAACGCAGAAGGAGCTTCAAAGCCCTGAGCCTCATAGCCCTGGCTCTCCAAGCCATAGATGACCAGCTTGCGAATGCTGTCGTCATCCTCCAACAGATAGATCATGTTAATCAGCCCCTTGTAATTTTCGTTTTACTCTTACAATAGCCGCAACATGTAAAATACAAAACCAAGCACATGTTAAATCTATATCAAATCCGCAATTTCGACATTTTTGTGTCATTTTTTCAGAAATTTCTCTCATTTTGCTCGCCCAATCGCGTCCTTCGTTCCATGATATTATAATACATGCCAGGCAAAATGAAAAGATATCATTCAAATTTTACACACAAAAAAGCGGCTGCAGCCCGCAGGAGGACAGAAAAACAAAAAATGGGCGGCCCCGCCGTCCATTTTTGCCCACAGTGAAATTGTCTATCAGCCCGGTCCGGACCGCCGTTCCGGCCATCCGGCCCTGCGCCGCGTCAGATCGCCGCCTCGTCTGAAGCGGTGGGCGCCTGACGCCGGATGGCCGCCTCCACTCGGTCGCGGGTCTCCTCCAACGGGATGCCCAGGGCATAGGAGAGCTCGCCGCAGAGCAGCCGCATCGCCTGCTTCCAGAAATTATTGTCCACATTGTACTGCTGCTTCTCCCGGAAGTTCCGCTTCTTCTGCTCCACCGCCTTGATGATCCCCACCAGGCCGTCACAGCTGTTCAGATGCAGGGCGGCGCTGAAGGCGTCGGTGCGCTGCTTATAATTAAAGTTCTGGATATCGCAGGGCGCAATCTCCGGAATGCGCTCCAGCAGCTGCTCCGCCTCCCGGCAGGAGAGCGGATAGCGCATATTCCCGCACTTCTCCCCATCCGCCGGCACATAGACCGCCCCCTCCTGGTACAGAGGCTGAAGGGTATAATACTTGCGCTTCCGGTCCACCCCGTGCATACTCAGGGGGCCCAGGGCGGAAATCTTACACACCCCGGTCGTCCCATAGACGACGGATTCTCCAATTTGAAACATTCTGACCGCTCTCCTTTCTTTTCAGTTCTCAGTGAAATTACATTATGTCATAAAGAGTTCTGTCAACCGCCTCCATTTTCGACCGTTTTTCTGTGCATAAACCTGTAAACAGTGTGCAAAACTCAATTTTATGGCAATGTTTTTCCACAGGCCATAAAAATCCACATTTTTATGTTAACAAAAAGGGGATAGAATTGCCTGTGGTCAGAAACGCCACAGGCGATTCTTCTATTTATTATATGTATATTATACCAGATTTCAGGAAATTTGTCCAAGGAAAATAATAAAAATTTTTACTTTTTTACGCACAGCGATCTCCGCGGAGCTATGGCGCAGCAGGGTTTGCGGGCGCCGCCCCCTCTTTTTCCTGTTCCCGTCTCACCCGGCTTACCCTCTGTCCAGGGCGATGACATCCAGGTCGTCCGGCACATACAGATCCCCGGAATAAAAGTCCCGTCCCTCGGCGGTGTACAGGGCTTTGCGCTGGGACAGGTGGGTCTCCTCGGTGTGCCAGAGCACCAGGTGGGGCACCCCCATCTCCTGGGCCAGCTGGCAGGCCTCCCGCACCGTGCTGTGGTGCTTCTCATAGGGCTTGAACCGCTCCGCCTCGCCGTACAGGCAGAAGGCTTCGCTGAGCAGCCAGCTGCTGCCCGCCACGTCGGCGGCGTTGGCCGGGTTGTAGGGCTCGTCCCCCAGGCAGGTGAGCTTCTCCCCGCTGTGCAGGGTCAGGCTGAAGCCGAACTGTTTGGCCTTGGTGGAGTGGATATCAAAAAAGCGCACAGGATATCCGGCGATCTGCCGCTCCTGGCCGTCTTCCACCGGAATCAGCAGGATAAAATCCCCCAGGGCGGCGGCTTGGTCCGGTTGGAGCAACAGCCGGGCCAGGGTGTCCACCAGCCCGGTCAGCTCCCGGTGGGCGTAGATGCGGCACTGTCCGGAATAGCCTCCGCTCTGGCGGCTTTGGGCAATCATGCGGATCAGCCAGATCACCCCCAGCAGGTGATCGGTGTGTTTATGGGTCAAAAAAATGTCGTGAAGCTGGGTCAGGCGGATGCCCGCCCGGTCCAGCTGGCGCAGGATGCCGTTGCCTCCGCCGGTGTCCACCAAAAAGACCTGTTCCGCATTCCGAATGGCAAAACAGGTATTGTAGCAGTACTTGACCGTGGCATTTCCGGTGCCCAGCACCACCAATTCTTCCGATCCGGACATGGTCTCCCTCCTCTGTCGCTTGCTCCACCCCGGGGTGTCCCCTGGCACAACGGCGCACCGAATTTCCAGATCCGGTGCGCCGTACCATTCAAGCCTCTGTCAACTGATTGATGACCGCATAGACCACCAGCGGCTCCTCCCCGGCGCAGGCGATGCTGTGGCCGTGGGAGCTGAGGCAGACGCAGGAGTCCCCGGCATGGAGGGTGGTCTCCACGCCGTCATCGTTGTAGGCGGCGGTGCCGCTCAGCACATGGATGATCTCCTCCTCACCCTGGTGGGTGTGATAGCCCAGGGAACAGCCCGGCCGCAGCACCAGTTTGGCGATGAGCTTCAGGCCGCTCTCGTATTCTCCGGAGTCCAGCACCCGGATGACCTCAGTGGTACCGGTGCCCCCTTTCATCTGTTCATTGAACTGGCGGGACAGCTCCGCCTCCCGTTTGACCATGGGAAAGACCTCCTTTGATTTTGTCTCCGCCCCCGGGGATCATTTCTCCTTCCGGGTGGCCTCTATCCAGTGATAGGCGAATTTGGCCGCATAGGCCAAGATCAGGATCAGGGGCAGCAGTCGTATCAGGTGTTTCATCGCATTCCCTCCTCATCTGTGGTGCCCGCCTTTCCGGGGCGGGCGGGTGGATGGCTTGGACTTTTTCCCCGGACGGCCGGAAGCGCCGGCGTCCCGACTTTTGATTGGACGGCCTCCCTTTTGCTTCCGCTTTGCCGTCCCCTCTCTCCCCCCGGCAGCCTGGGCGCGGCGCTTCTCCTCCCGCTCCAGCTCCCAGGGGGCCGGGCCGGGCTTGGGCCGGATCAGACAGCCGGGGGTATAGCCGATCAGGTCGGTGCGCCCCGCCTTGCGCAGGGCCTCCAGCACCAGGGTGTGCATCTCCGGCCGCTTCCACTGGAGCAGCGCGCGCTGGAGGGCCTTCTCATGGGGGGAGCGGGCCACATAGACCGGCTCCATAGTGCGGGGGTCGATGCCGGTGTAATACATGCAGGTGGACAGGGTGCCGGGCACCGGATAGAAGTCCTGGACCTGCTCGGGCTGGCGTCCCATCCGGTTCAGGTACTCCGCCAGGGCCACCGCGTCCTGGAGGGTGGAGCCGGGATGGGAGGACATCAGGTAGGGCACCAGGAACTGCTGCTTGCCCATCTTCTGATTGAACTGGCTGTACTTGCGTTGGAAGCGCTCATAGACCTCGATGTGGGGCTTGCCCATATAGTCCAGCACCGAGTTGATACAGTGCTCCGGGGCCACCTTGAGCTGGCCGCTGACATGATACTGCACCAGCTCCCGAAAGAAGGCGTCGTTCTTGTCCAGCAGCATGTAGTCAAATCGGATGCCCGAGCGGACAAAGACCTTTTTGACCCCGGGAATGCCCCGCAGCCGCCGCAGCAGGTGCAGATAGTCCGAGTGGTCGGCGTCCAGGTTGGGACAGGGTTCCGGCGCCAGGCAGTTTTTGCCCTTGCACATCCCGCACTTCAGCTGTTTCTTGCAGGTGGGGTGGCGGAAGTTGGCGGTGGGCCCGCCCACATCGTGGATATAGCCCTTGAAATCCGGCAGCCGGGTGAGTTCCTCCACCTCCCGGACCACGCTCTCCTCGCTGCGGCAGGAGATCATCCGGCCCTGGTGGAAGGCGATGGCGCAGAAGGAGCAGGCCCCGGCGCAGCCCCGGTTGTGGGTCACCGAGAAGCGGACCTCCTGGATGGCGGGCACGCCCCCCTGATCGTCGTACATGGGGTGGGGCAGGCGCAGATAGGGCAGCTCCGCCACATGGTCCAGCTCCGGGGTGGTCAGGGGCATGGCCGGCGGGTTGACCACCAGCACCCGATGGTCATGCCGCTGGAGGATGGCCCGGCCCCGGACCGGATCGTGCTCATCATACTCTATGCGGTTGGCCCGGGCATAGGCCGTCTTGTCCGACTGCACCGACTCAAAGGAGTCCACCTCCACAAAGGGAAAGGCACATTCGGACGGGTCTTTTGCGGCGAAGGCCGTCCCCTTCACATTTCGAATCTCCCCCACCGGGACCCCTCGCTTCAATGCCTGGGCGATCTCCAGGGTGGAGCGCTCCCCCATGCCGTAGGAGATCAGGTCGGCCTGGGCGTCAAAGAGGATGCTGCGGCGCACCTTGTCCTCCCAGTAGTCGTAGTGGGCAAAGCGGCGCAGGGAGGCCTCCAGGCCGCCGATGATCAGCGGGATGTGGCCAAAGGCCTCCCGGACCCGGTTGGCGTAGACGATGGTGGCCCGGTCGGGCCGCAGTCCGGTCCTCCCTCCGGGGGAGTACAGGTCCTCGCCGCGGCGCTTTTTCGCCGCGGTATAGTGGGCCACCATGGAATCCAGGTTGCCCCCGGAGATGAACACCCCCAGCCGGGGCTTGCCAAACTGGACAAAGTCTTCCACGCTGCGCCAGTCGGGCTGAGGGAGCATACACACCCGGAAGCCCGCGTCTTCCAGCACCCGGGAGATCACCGCCGCCCCAAAGGAGGGGTGGTCCACATAGGCGTCGGCCGTGATAAACAGAAAGTCATACCAGTACCAGTCCCGCGCCAGCATGTCCTCCCGGCTGACGGGCAGAAACTGGCGGGGTTTTTCCCTCCTGGCCATGGGCCTCACCTCCTTCTTTCCCTTATAATGTACCAGAAAAGCGGGCGATAGGCAAGAAAATCGGGAAAGGCGGCATTCCGCCTTCCCGACTCCGTCCCCGCCGGTCAGCGCGCCGCGGCAGGCTGAACCGCTGGTTTTTTCGCAAATTGGCCCTTTTCCCCACGGCAGTTTTGCCGTATAGTAGACAACGTGAAAAACTCCCGGAAAGCAGGCCTGATCATGGATCACAACCGTCAAGACAAAATCGCCGTCATCAACGACTTCAGCGGCTTCGGCCGCTGCTCCATCGCGGTGGCGCTGCCTATCATCTCCGCCATGGGGGTGCAGTGCTGTCCGCTGCCCACCGCCGTTTTCTCCAATCACACCGGTTTTGAGCGCTACTACTGGATGGACTTCACCGACCACATGGAGGCCTATGCCCGTCAGTGGGAAAACCTGGACCTGCACTTCCGGGGCATTGCCACCGGCTTTCTGGGGTCGGTGCGCCAGATCGATATTGTGGCCCGCTTTCTGGAGCGATTTGACCGGCCAGAGACGGTGGTGCTGGTGGATCCGGTGATGGGGGACAACGGGGCGCTATACCCCACCTACACCCCGGAACTGGCCGCCGAGATGGGGCGGCTGGTATCCTACGCCGACATCCTGACCCCCAACCTGACCGAGGCCTGCGCCCTCACCGGCACCGAATACAGGCCCATGTTTCCCGAAGAGGAGCTGCTGGAGATGTGCCGCGCCCTCTCGGCCCGGGGACCGGAGAAGGTGGTGATCTCCGGCCTGGACTTCGGCGATACCCTGGGCAACTTTATCTATGAGGCGGAGCAGCCCCCCCAGATGCTCAAGGTGCCCAAAGTGGGGGCCTGCCGCAGCGGCACCGGGGACGTGTTCGCCGCCATTCTGATCGCCGACGCAGTCAACGGCGGCGCCTTCCCGGACAGCGTCCGAAAGGCCGCCACCTTTCTCTCCCACGCCCTGGAGCGCACCGACGCACTGGGCATCCCCCCCACCGATGGAATCGCCTTTGAGGGGCTGCTGGGGGAGCTGATCCCGTCCGGAGATATGTGAAAGACCGCCCTGGCTGGCAGGGCGGTCTTGCCGGGCATTGGGTGAGCATGGACACCGGGGAGGTCAAAAAATGAATCAAAGCGAACTGAATCGCACTTCCTACAATCAAATTGCCGATCAATGGGCCGCCGCGCGGGACAACAGCCCCATCAACACATGTATCAGGACGTTTTGCAGACTGCTTCCCGCCAACGCCCGCATCCTGGACATCGGCTGCGGCACAGGGCGTCCCATCGACGCCTATCTCTCCCGGAAGGGATATTCTGTCCTAGGCATCGACAGTTCGGAGCGGATGATCCAGGCGGCCTTGGCGTGTCAGCTGCCCAACACGACCTTTCTTGTAGGGGATTTTATGGACTTTAACGCCCCAGAGCCCTTTGATGCAGTCATCGCCTTCGACAGCCTTTGGCACATCGAGGAGTCCAAACAAGCATGCCTGTATCCCTCGGTGTCCTCTCTGCTGCGCCCCAACGGATACTTTCTCTTCACCCACGGAAAGCGGCGGGGCACCGTCAGGGGCACAATGTTTGCCCACCAGTTTGCCTACAGCGCGCTGGATGCGGAGGAGGTAAAAAAGCTGCTGCGGGAGAACAGCATGGACATCATCTCATGGCAGGAGGAGTACAGCGAGGCGACCACTGGGACCCGGGATCTCTTGGTGGTGGCAAAGCGGCGCTGAACCTCCGCCGGGCAGCGGGCTCAGGAAAAACAGTCCACAATAAACAGCCCCGCTCCGGCCGCCCGGGCGGCGGCGATGCCGGTGGGCGAGTCCTCAAAGATGATGGTCTGCTCCGGGGCGGCGCCGAAGTGCTCCATGGCCATCCGGAAGCCGATGGGGTCGGGCTTGGCCCGGGGGACGTCCTCCCCGGTGAGGACCAGGTCAAAGCTGTCCCCCTCCCCGAAACGCGCCAGGATCTCCCCGCTGTTGGCCCGGGAGCCGGCGGTGACCAGGGCGGTGTGGTATTCCGGGCGCATCAGGTGGAGCAGGGCAAACAGGTGCTCGTTTTTGACGGCGCAGCCCAGAAACTGCCCATAGCAGGCCAGCTTCTCCCGGTGGATGGCCTCCAGCTCTTCCGGGCCTGCCCCGGGGGCCAGCAGCGGGCCGAAGTAGCCGAAGTCGTGGCCGAAGCACTCCCGGCGAAAATAGTCCCAGGACGGGTGGAAGCCTCTGGGGGCGAGCACCCGCTCATAGGCCAAGAAGTTGACCCGGGCCGTGTCAAACAGCGTGCCGTCCAGGTCGAAAATGGCGAGTTTCTTCATATGCGCTCTCCTTTGCTCCGCTCTGGGCTGCATTGTAGCACGCTCCGCCCCCAAAGACAAGCGGCGGATTTTCTACTTGTGTCCACCCTGTACCCATGGTATAATAGATAAAATTTCGCTGAGAAGGAGGTGCGCAGTAATGGCAATTCACAAATCCGGAGAGGACTATCTGGAGGCAATCCTGATGATCCGCCTGGAGAAGGGTTACTGCCGCTCCATCGATGTGGCCCATCGCCTGAATGTCAGCAAACCCAGCGTCAGCGTGGCCATGGGCCATCTGCGCCAGGGCGGCATGATTACCACCGACGCCGACGGCATGCTGGACTTTACCGAGGCCGGGCGGCAGCTGGCCACCGACGTGTACAACCGCCACTGCCTGCTGACGGATTTCCTGCTCTTTCTCGGGGTCTCTGATCCGGTTGCCCGGGAGGACGCCTGCAAAATTGAACACGATTTGAGTCCGGAGAGTTATCAGTGCCTGAAGAAATTCATGGAACAGCAACAGTCCGAAAAAAGTTAAACAGCGCGCCGGGCGGCAGTTTTTCAACTGCTGTCCGGCTTTTATCGACTTTTTTACATCAGTTTCCCTTTCCGCCGATTCCCATTGCATTGCGCGGGCGGATATGCTATAATTCCATCTAATTCAGAAAAGGAGTTTGAAATCAATATGGACCCCCTTATATGGCAACTGATCCTACAGCTTCTGTTGATCCTGATCAATGCCTTCTTCGCCTCAGCGGAGATTGCCGTGGTCTCCCTGAACACGGCCAAGCTCCGGGCGGACGCAGAGGACGGCGACAAGCGCGCGGCCAAGCTGCTCCGGTTGGTAGAGTCCCCCACAGCGTTTCTCTCCACCATCCAGATCGCCATTACCCTGGCCGGCCTGTTGGGCAGCGCCTTCGCCGCCACCAACTTTGCCGATCGGCTGACCACCTGGCTGGTCCAGAGCCAAGGATTCACCGCCCTGCCTGTGTCCACGCTGAACACCATTATCGTTATCCTGATCACCCTGGTGCTGGGTTATTTCACCCTGGTGCTGGGTGAGCTGGTACCCAAGCGCATCGCCATGCAGAAGCCCATGCAGATTGCCCGGATCGCCTCCCCGGTGATTTCCGCCCTGTCGGTGATTATGCGGCCCGTCATCTGGTTTCTGTCCATCTCCGTCACCGGTGTGCTGCGGCTGCTGGGGATGAAGAACCAGGCGAAAACCGACCTGGTCACGGAAGAGGACATCCGCATGATGCTGGACGAGAGCGAAGAGGAGGGTCTGATCGAGTCCTCTGAGGGCGAGATGATTGACAACATCTTCGAGTTCAACAACATCCAGATTTACGACGTAATGACCCACCGGGTGGATGTGGAGTCCATTGACGTGGAGGACAGCCGTGAGGAGATCACCGAGCTGATCCGCTCCACCGGTTACTCCCGCTTCCCGGTCTATGAGGAGGACCAGGACAATATCATCGGCATCCTTTACGTCAAGGATTTCTTCCTGAATCAGGAGAAATCCCTGCGGGAGCTGCTGAAGGAGCCCCTGTTTGTGCCCGACTCTATGATCTGCGACGACCTGTTCCGCAAGATGCAGCAGGAGCACACCCATTTTGCCATTGTCACCGATGAATACGGCTCCTTCCTTGGGGTCATCACCATGGAAGATCTGCTGGAGGAGATCGTGGGCAACATCTACGACGAGTACGACGAAAAAGAGGATTACATCATCCCGAATCCCGACGGAAGCTGGACCATCAGCGGCCGGGCGGAGCTGAAAGACGTGGAGAAGGCCCTGGACATTGAGCTGCCCGAGCGGGAGGAATTCAACACCCTCAGCGGCCTGATCCTCAACGAGACCGAGGAAATCCCCAAGGAGGGAGACCAGTTTGAGGTGCTTGTAGACGGTCTGCGCATTCAGGTGCTCAAGGTGGTGGACCGCCGCATCGAAGAAACCCGGGTCTCTTTACTGCCAACCGAGCCCGCCGAAGCGGACTGATCCCGTCCAGATCAAGAGAAACCGCCCTGCCGCATCGCGGCAGGGCGGTTTTGTCTCCGGCAATCAGCTCCCGGCGGGCTCCACCGACCGGACGGTCAGCCTATGGCCGTCCACGGTAAAGCGCACCTCCAGTCCGGCAAAGGGCAGGCCGTAGACCCGCTCCGGGTCGCTCTGATAGGGGGGCCTGGGGTCGTTGGCCAGCACTTCGGCCAGGGCCTCCCGCTTGTCCGCCGGCACCTGCGCCAGCAGCTGCGGGGGAAACTCCACCTCCAGGGCCCGCTCCCATCCGGCGCTGGTAAACCCCTCCAGGGCATCGGGATGGCTGTCGGTATAGGGGATATAGGGCTTGATGTCCAAAATCGGCGTGCCGTCCATCAGGTCGGCCCCGGACACCTCCAACACCGGCCCCTCCGGGGTGTGGAGCTCCACCCCCTCCAGCCGCACCGAGGATAGTCCGATGGCATTGGGCCGGAAGGGGGACCGGGTGGCAAACACCCCCATACGGGTATTCCCCCCCAGCCGCGGGGGGCGCACCGTGGGGGACCAGCGCTCCCGCACCGCCTGGGAGAACTGCCAGATCAGCCAGAGGTGGGAAAAGCCCTCCAGCCCCCGCAGGGCATCCGGGTTCCGATAGTCCGGCGCAAAGACGATCCGCCCCCGCAGCGATTCCACCACCCCGCTCTGGCGGGGGATGCCGAACTTTGTGGGAAAGTCGGTGCGGATGCGGGCGATGATGCGCAGCTCCAGCTTCTCTTCCATCTCATCCATCTCATGTCTCCTCCTTATGCCCCCGGCGGTCCTTCCCGGACCGTCTGCGTCGCCTAAGACAGGCCAGCAGGGGGAACAGGGCCAGCAAACCCAGCTGGACCGCCATCCCCACCACAGGCACCAGCGGCCTCGGGCACAGCCGGTAGACCACCAGGATCCCATTGGTCAGGGCGAAGAAGGCCGCCAGAGCCGCCGACAGGGCGCAGGCCGTCTCCTCACTGACCGGGGCGTTCCCCACTCCGTCCTTTTGCATGTCGCGCCAGGCAAACACGGACAGGGCGCTCATCAGGGCAAGGGCCCACAGAATCCACTTCCCCGCCCATCCCACGGGCGCTCCCCCGCCGCTCCAGCGGATGATCAATGGGCCGTCTATGCCCAGCGTCCCCGCCAGGGCGAAGGCCGTCCCCAGCAGGGCAAAGGATGGTGCCACCACGTTCCAAGGCCGGACGGGCGGCAGGCGAAATCTGGAACGGAACACAGGCACTCTCCCCCCTCTGTCCCAAGGATACCCGGGGCGGCTCTCCCGCCGCCCCGGCAGCGCCTGGGCGCTCCGGCAGGAGCCGCAGTACGCCCCTTTGCCGTCTATGATACCACAGGGAAGGGCTGGGCGCAATCGCCGCCCCGCCTCTGCCATCGGAGCCGCCGCACCCGTCCCAGCACACGCCCCGGTGCGAGAAATAGAACAAAAACTGACTACCCAGTCTTTTATAAATAATATTCATAAAAGTGGTTGACGAATATCCAGGGGTGTGCTATCTTATAGTTGCAGAAAGGAATGAGTCCAATGATCTGAGAACTCACCCCTTAAAAGATGCAACAGGAGCCAAGTCAAAAACCAAATCGGTAGAAAAAAGCTAGCCCAACTGTGAGTACAGAATTCGCGCTGAGAGCGCCCCTAGGGAATCAGGAATTTGAACCGAAATATGGAAAATTGGCGACAGGTTCCAAGCAGGTTGCAAATCTGTAGAAAGAGAGGTAAACAATTGATGTTAGATACTAAGAATTCTCAGAAGTAACCCCCATCCGCGTTGGACGGATGGGGGTTTGTGGTTTCTATCATAATTTCTGCCGCCGGGACCGGCGGTTTTTTGCGCCCTTTTGCCTCCGCTGCCCGCGGTTATCGCCGGCGAGCGCTCCTGAACCGTCAGCCCTCCTGCCCCAGATCCCCACAGCGGCCTGCGGGCCCCTTGTATAGCCTCCTCCAAGTCCCCCCATAAACCAAACACAAAACTGAATTTCAGGGCTGAAAAAAGACACAAGCTGTGGTACACTAGAGAAAGAAACGAGAGAAACCAAAGTCGGCGGGGGAATCGTCATGAATAATCTGATCATGGGTCTGCTGGCCCATGTGGACGCGGGGAAGACCACCCTCTCGGAGGCACTGCTCTATCGAGGGGGCGCAATCAAAAAACTGGGCCGGGTAGACCACCGGGACGCCTTTTTGGATACCGACAGCCTGGAGCGGGAGCGGGGCATCACCATCTTCTCCAAGCAGGCGGTGCTTCCCCTGGACGGCAGGACCATCACGCTGCTGGACACCCCGGGCCACGTGGACTTCTCCGCCGAAATGGAGCGTACCCTCCAGGTGCTGGACTACGCCATCCTGGTCATCAGCGGCACCGACGGCGTCCAGGCCCACACCGAGACCCTCTGGCGGCTGCTGGAGCGGTATCAGATCCCCACCTTTCTCTTTGTCAATAAGACCGATCTGGCCGGCTTTGACCGCCCCGCCCTGGAGCGGGAGCTGCGGGCGCGGCTGGGGGAGGGCTGTCTCCCCCTGGAGGGGGACGATGCCCTCCGGGAGGAGATCGCACTGTGCTCTGAGGAGCTTATGGGGGAATTTCTCGAGGGCGGCGCCTTCTCCGTCCCGGCCTTGGCCCGGGCCATCCGGGAGCGCAAGCTGTTCCCCTGCTGCTACGGCTCCGCGCTGAAGCTGGAGGGGGTGGACGAGTTTCTCGACACTTTGGAACGCTATACTCTGCTCCCCCACTACCCGGCCCCATTCGGGGCCAAGGTCTACAAGATCTCCCGGGACAGCCAGGGCAACCGGCTGACCTGGCTCAAGATTACCGGCGGCGAGCTGAAACCCAAGACCCTGCTCACAGGCCAGGATCAGAACGGCGAGCCCTGGGAGGAGAAGGCGGACCAGCTGCGGCTGTACTCCGGTGCAAAATTTACTCAGCCCGACCTGGTGGAAGCGGGCGCCGTCTGCGCCGTCACCGGCCTGACCCACACCTATCCCGGCCAGGGACTGGGCACAGAACCCGACGCTCCTCTGCCCGCCCTGGAGCCCGTGCTCACCTATCAGGTGCTGCTGCCCCAGGGGGCCGATCCCCAGGTCACCTTTGCTAAACTCCGGACGCTGGAGGAGGAGGACCCCATGCTCCGCCTGGTGTGGAACAGCAGGCTTCAGGAGATCCGGGTGCAACTCATGGGCAAGGTGCAGCTGGAGGTGCTCCAGCGGCGCATCGCCGACCGGTTTGGCCTGGCAGTGGAATTCGGCCCGGGCAGCATCGTCTACAGGGAGACCATCGCCGCCCCGGTGGAGGGAGTGGGCCATTTTGAACCGCTGCGCCACTATGCTGAAGTGCACCTGCTGCTGGAACCCGCGCCCCAGGGCAGCGGCCTCAGCTTCGCCACCGCCTGCAGCGAGGACGACCTGGACCGAAACTGGCAGCGGCTCATTCTGACCCACCTGGCGGAGAAAGAGCACCTGGGGGTGCTGACCGGCTCGCCGGTCACCGACCTGCGGATCACTCTGCTCTCCGGCCGCGCCCATGTCAAGCACACCGAGGGCGGAGACTTTCGGGAGGCCACCTATCGGGCGGTCCGGATGGGGCTGATGCGGGCCAAATCGACGCTGCTGGAACCCTGGTACCGCTTCCGGCTGGAGGTGCCCGCCGAGTCGGTGGGCCGGGCCATGGCCGATCTCCAGCGCTTCGGCGGAGCGGTGGATCCCCCGGAATCCGCGCAGGACGGCAGTGTGCTCACCGGCCGGGCTCCGGTGGCCCAGCTGGCGGACTACCCGGAAGAGGTGGCCGCCTACACCCGGGGGCGGGGCCGGATCAGCCTCCAGCTGGCAGGCTATTATCCTTGTCACAATCAGGACGAAGTGATCGCCCAGATGGGCTATGACCCGGAAGCCGACCTGGACAACAGTCCTGACTCGGTATTCTGCGCCCACGGGGGCGGATTTGTGGTCAAATGGAACCAGGTGCCGGAACATATGCATCTGCCCTGGGCTTGGAATCCCCCGAAGGAGGAGGATGACACCCCCGCCGCTCCCATCCGGCGGGGTGGCGCCACCTACTCGGGTTCCCGGGCGGAGGAAAAAGCTCTGGAGGCCATTTTCCGGCGCACTTATGGAGATGTAAAGCCCAGATCCTTTCTACCTCAGGCAGAGCTGCGGCGGGAGAATCAGCAGCTGTTTACCGCCCAGACGGAAATCGGCGACACCTTCCTGCTGGTAGACGGCTACAACATCATCTTCGCCTGGGATGAGCTGAACAAACTGGCCCGGGAGGATCTGGACGCCGCCCGGACCCAGCTCATCCACATCCTCAGCAATTACCAGGGGGTGCGCCGGTGCAAGGTGATTCTGATTTTCGACGCCTACCGGGTCAAGGGAGGCGCCGGCAGCGTGGAGCAGGTGAACAACATCTATGTGGTCTACACCAAGCAGGCGGAGACAGCGGATACCTTTATTGAGCGCACCAGCTATGAGCTGGGCAAGCACTACCGGGTACGGGTGGCCACTTCCGATGCCATGGAGCAGACCATTGTCCTGGGCCACTCCTCCCAGCGGATCAGCGCCCGGACCTTTGAAGAGGAAGTCAATCTGGCCCTGCGGGAGCTGGAAGAGCGCATCCGGGCCAACAACGAGAGGTGATTGAGATGGATTATTTGGAAAATGGCATTCTATCCGCGGAAATCAACCCGAAAGGGGCTGAGCTTTACAGCCTTCAGCTGGACGGGCTGGAACGCATCTGGGGCGGCGATCCCGCCATTTGGGGGCGTCACGCCCCGCTGCTCTTCCCTTTCATCGGAAGGCTGGAACATCAGCAATATGAGCTGGAGGGCCAGGCCATTTCCGCCCCTATGCACGGCTTTTGCCGGGACCGGGTCTTCCAGCGCTCAGAGCTCACCCCCACCCGGGTCTGCTACCGCACCCAGGACGACCAGGACACCTATGCTGTCTATCCTTTTCACTTTACACTAGAAGTGGAGTTTGAGCTGGAGGAGAACACCCTGATCAAGCGCCATCGGGTCACCAACCGCTCCCACCGGGTGATGCCCTTTGAGCTGGGCGGCCACGACGCCTACCGCACCACGCTGATTCCCGGGGAGACCATGGCGGATTACGCCATCGCCTTTGAGGGGCTGGACCACCTGGAGCCCTTCGCCATGGATGAAAACGGAATGCTGAACCTGCCCAAGGGAAATATCCCCCTGGAGAAGGGGCTGCTCACCAAGCTGCCCCAGGAGGTGGGGCTGGACACCATCGTGCTGGAAGGGCTGCCCGTCCGAAAGGCCGCCCTGGTCAGCCGGAAGAGTGAGCGCCGGGTGACGGTGGAGTTCGACGACTTCCCCTATCTGGGCATCTGGACCGCCCAGAAGGGGGTACCTACCAACTATATCTGCATTGAGCCCTGGTCCACCCTGCCCGACGGCCATTTTATGGGCCGGCGGCTGGAGGACAAACCGGGCATTGTGCTGCTCTCGCCGGGCGAGAGCAAAACCCTCTCCTTCCGCACCACCTTCGAATAGGCTGAAAAACCGGGGCCGCCCCAGTACAGGGCGGCCCCGATTTTCTGTTCCACGGCGCTCACTCTAAATTCAGGTTCAGCTCTTCCGCCAGGCAATAGGGGCAGGCTACGCCCCCCAGCTCGCCCAGGGCAACTACGCTCTCCGCCGGAGCGCCTCCGGTCTCCTCCGGGCAGCGGTGCTTGCCCCGGGCCTTGATGCGAAAGGTCCAGGTCACGAACCGGTCGTTCAGCTTCGCCATATGGGCTCCGGAGAGCTCCACACAGGCCAGCAGGCCGTTTTCCTTCTGGGGCAGGTTGAGTCCGGCAATGCGCAGCCCATAGTGCCGCTCCAAAAAATCCCGCAAAGTGACCAGCTGGGCCCAGTACATATAAGTGTGATCCAGCACCACGGTGTGATCGCCGCTGTGCAGGGTGTGAATGTGCAGCGTCTGCGGATCCGCCGGATCCGTGCCAATGCTGAAGATGTCCACCACATCCAGTCCCGCCCGGCGGCGGGCAGAGGCGTCTGCAATGTCCTTTTGCCGCAGCAGCAACATGACGGAACCAAACCGGCTCCTGTCCATAAACTCCGCAAAAAAACGGTAGCTCTTCCGATGAAAGTCGGCGCTGGACTTATCCACCTGTCTGGAGTGTAAAGCGTTCACATTTGTCACCTCTCGCACCGTCTCCCCCGCCGGGACGCGGCGTTTTCTGTCCGGGCTATCATACCACGGATCCGCCAGAAGGGCAAGCAACCCAAAATTAAAAAAGTCTTTTCCCTTTGAAACACTTTTTTATTGGCTTTTCCCGGTCTGTCCGGTATAATAAGAGAGGCATCTTGCCGCAATCCTACGAACAACCGGAGGAAAAACCTGTGTTTTGGGACTCTCTCAATAAAGAGCTGATCTGCGCGGCCTCGGCCTGGCTGGCGGCCCAGCTGATCAAATGTATCATCTGTCTGGTGATGAACCGCACGCTCCCCCTGAACGTGGTGTTCAGCAGCGGCGGCATGCCCTCCTCTCATTCCGCCACCGTCTGCGCCCTGGCGGCGGCTGTGGCCTTTGACTGCGGCGTGGCCAGCCCGCTCTTTGGGGTGTGCTGCATTCTGGCCTTTATCGTCATGTACGACGCCATGGGAGTGCGGCGGGAGACCGGCGACCAGGGCAAAGTCATCAACGACATCCTGCGCATCTTTGAGGACATGGGCAAGCCCATCTCCCCGGAAAAGAAATTCAAAGAGCTGGTGGGGCACACTCCGCTGCAGGTGGTCTGCGGCGCCGCCCTGGGCATCGCCGTGGGCTGCGCACTGATGCAGCTGTGACAGGACTGAAAAGACCGTCTCCCCTGGTGGGAGGCGATTTTGCCGCTGAAGAAGGTGACAAGGAATGAAGGTTTACAAAACTGCCTGCCGGGGCTGCCACGGCGGCTGCCTGTTCGACATCACGGTGGAGGACGGAACGGTCGTCCAGGCCCGCCCTGCCAAGGACGGCCCGCTCAACAGAGGCCGGGGCTGCGTCAAAGGCATGTCCATTATTGAGCAGATGTATCACCCGGACCGGCTGACCTATCCCCGCCGGAGGATCGGCCCCCGGGGCAGCGGTCAATGGGAACGCATCACCTGGGACCAGGCCTATGAGCTGATCGCCGAAAAAATGAATGAACTGATCCGGCAGTATGGCCCGGAGTGCATTTCCTCTCTGACCGGCACCGGGCGGCACCACCTGCCCTACTTCTTCCGGCTGGGCAACGCCATCGGCACGCCGAACTTCAGCTCCGCCGGAGCCCCTATCTGTCTCGGCCCCCGGCGCACCGCCGCGATCATGACCGCCGGACTCTTTGCCGGAGTGGACTATTATGGGCCCAAACGTCCCGGCGGCATTCTGGTCTGGGGGGCCAATCCGGCCATCAGCGGCGCCGACGGGGAGCTGCAGTGGTTCATCAAGGACGCGGTCCGGGAGGGGATCCCCATTGTGGTCATTGACCCCAAACCCACCGAGCTGGCCAAGCAGGCCAAGCTCTGGCTGCGGGTCCGGCCGGGCACCGACGGCGCCCTGGCCCTGGGCATCCTGAATCTGCTGTTTTCCGAGGATCTCTATGACCACGACTTTGCAGCGCAGTATACCTACGGCTTTGACCAGCTGCGGGAGCGGTGTAAGGAGTATCCACTTGACAGAGTTTCCGCCATCACCGGCATCCCGGCGGAGCAGATTTTGGCCGCCGCCCGGTGGATCGGCACCACCAAGCCCCTGGGGCTGGAGCAGGGCTGCGCCTTTGAGCAGAGCGTCAACGCCATGGACACCTGCCGGGCCATCTTCATGATCCCCGCCCTCACCGGCAACTACGACGTGCCCGGCGGCTTTGTGGAGAGCATGGAGATCGCCCCCGCCGGGCTGCCCCCCTGCAACCAGATTCCCCAGGAGCGGCTGGACAAGGCGCTGACCGGTGGGCTGCCCTTCCTGAAGCGGGACACCATGGCCCACCCCTATCTGGTGCTGGAGGCCATCCGCACCGGCAAGCCCTATAAAATCCGGGGCATGTTCATTCACGCCAACAACACCCTGCTCTCCATGGCCGACGCCCGGCACAGCTACGAGTGCCTGCGAGCGCTGGACTTTCTGGTCTACATGGACCTCTTCATGAACCCCACTGCGGAGCTGGCGGACGTGGTGCTGCCGGCCGCCCTGTGGCCTGAGGTGGACTGCGTGTTCGCCATGCCGGAATTTGGGGATCAGGTGCTGCTCTCCCAGCAGAAGTGCGTCCAGGTGGGGGAGTGTAAAACAGACGAGGAATTCATCATCGAGCTGTGCAGACGCGCGGGTTGGAATTACGGCTTCACCGACCAGCGCTCCATGATGGAGGCGCAAATGGAGGAGCTGGCCCGCCGCCGCCCCGAGTACCGGGATTTCTCCCTGGACGACCTGCGGAAACAGGGGTATCTGGCCCCTCAGCGCACCTACTACAACTACAAGCGGGAGGGCTTCCACACGCCCACCGGCAAATTCGAACTCTGGTCCACCGAGATGGCCCGGGTGGGGGCGGATCCTCTGCCCTCCTGGCAGGAGCCTCCCGAGTCCCCGGTGAGCAATCCCGAGCTGGCACAGCAATACCCGCTGATCCTGACCACCGGCGGCCGGCAGCAGTCCTTCTTCATCTCCAACAACCGGCAGATCAAATCCCTGCGCCGCCGGGAGCCCTTTCCTCTGGTGCGGATGCACCCGGACACCGCCCGGAACTACGGCATTGCCGAGGGGGACTGGGTCTGGATTGAAAACCAGCGGGGCCGGATCACCCAGAAGGCCAAACTGGAGCCGGAGATGGACCCCCGGGTGGTGAGCTGCGACTTCGGCTGGTGGTACCCGGAGGCCGGGGCGCCGGGCTACGGCTGGGAGGAGTCCAACGCCAATATCCTCACCTGCGCCGCTCCGCCCCACGACCGCTTTATGGGGTCCTATCAGCTTCGGGCCCTGCTGTGCAAAGTCTATCCCAACCCCTCGTGTACCATTGAGGAGCGCTATCACCGGTGGATGGAGGGGGAGACGGGCGGTGAAGGCTGTTAAAATCCCGCTGATCGCCCTGGGCGCCTGCGTACTGGCTCTGGCGGCCGCAGCGCTGGTCCTGGTGGCCAGCTGGAGCGGATTTGAACCCCACCAGGTGGTGGGCAGCAGGGCGGAGGACACCGGCGGAACCCTCACCGAGCTCACCGAGGCATGGCTGATGGACTATGCCGAGGGGCTTCGGGGCTGGGGGATCCCCTTCTCCTGGCAGATTCGGGATATGGAGGTAGAGAGCACAGAGGATCTGGGCGACAACTTTGTCCAGATCAGCTATCAGTTCCGCACGCTGCTGCGGCATCCCAGATTTGCCGACGACTTTGACGCCTACGCCCTGGAGGCCGGCGGGCGGGACTACGGCGGTCAGATGGTGGTCCGCTGGGAACAGGCGGGCGACAGCTGGCACATCACCGAGGCCATGCGCCCGGCGGCCTGGCAGCTCATGTACGACCCGGAGATCCAGGCGGAGCGGGAGCAGCCGGAGACGGTACACTTCGACCCGGAGACCTATGCGGGACTCCCCTATCTGATCCGGGAGGAACACCTGTATGTCACCTACGACCAGGGCGCCAGCTATATCGAGGTGCCCGACGGCTACGAGGCGGTGTGCCGCCTGGCCAACGGCAGCGCCCAGGAACAGCTGAGCCGGAACAGCTACATCATCACCCCGGAGCTGACGGCCTTCCTGGTCTATGACGATGACCCTGTCTCCCCCAGGGCCTACCTCTATTTCAGCCAGGATCAGGGCCAGGGCTGGCAGCAGAATTTCATCGGCTACGGCTACAAGGCCAACTCCTTCCTATCCCAGACGGAGCGCGGCATCTACGCCACCTTTGCCGCCGACCGGACGCTGGGCAGCGACTACTACCAGACCTGCTTCTCCAGCGACCTGGTGAACTGGGAGAGCGTCCCCCTCCCCTCCCACGCCCGGAGTTACACCTGCGCCTACTGGCCGGAGGACGGGGTGGGCTATTACTCGGGCACCACCACGTCCGAGCTGGTCACCAACGGGGACGGCTCCACTCAGGAGCGCTATTACAGCAACAACTTCTTCGCTACCTTTGACGGCGGCGAGCGCTATTCCATGCTCACCTTCCCGGAGGTGGCCGATTATATGATCGGAGACACCTTCCCCTTTGACACCCTGGATGAGATGTACGATCAGGATGGGGTGCGCTATATGGTGGTGGGCCAGGGAGACGACGGCGACCTGACCCAGGACGGCAAGCAAGTTAAATTGCTTTACAGCTCTGAAAATGGCCGGGATTTCTCCTTCGTGGAGTCCTTCGTGGATCCCGTCGTCTTTGCGGGATAGCGCCCGCCCTGCCTCACAAAAACGACGCGGGCCGCGATCTGTCAAAAGATCGCGGCCCGCGCCGTTTTTTTGCCTTATCGAATCTGGCCGGTGCCCCGGATGACATACTTGTAGCTGCACAGCTCCTCCAGCCCCATGGGGCCCCGGGCGTGGAGCTTCTGAGTGGAGATGCCCATCTCGCAGCCCAGGCCGAACTCGCCCCCGTCGGTGAACCGGGTGGAGGCGTTGTGGTAAACCGCTGCCGAGTCCACCCCGGTGAGGAACTGCTCTGCCGCCGCCTGGTCGTCCGTGACGATGGCCTCGCTGTGGCCGGTGGAGTGGAGGGCGATGTGCTCCATGGCCTGCTCCACGCTGTCCACCAGCTTGATGGCCAGCACATAGTCCAGGAATTCCGTGTCAAAGTCCTGCTCCCCCGCCGGAGTGCCGGGGATGAGCAGCGCCGCGTCCGGGTCCAGCCGCAGCTCCACCGGGGTCTTGCCCCGGGACACCCGCTCTGCCGTCAGCCGGGCCTGAAGCCTGGGCAGAAAGGCCGGGGCGATGGAGCGGTGGACCAGGCAGACCTCCTCGGCGTTGCACACCGAGGGGCGGCTGGCCTTGGCGTTCTCGATGATGTCCACCGCCATATCCACGTCCGCCGCCGCGTCCACATAGATGTGGCAGATGCCGGTGCCGGTCTGGATGCAGGGTACCGTGGCGTTTTCCACACAGGAGCGGATCAGCCCCGGGCCGCCCCGGGGGATCAGCAGGTCCACATAGCCCACCGCATGCATCAGCTCGGTGGCGCTCTGGCGGGTGGTGTCCTCCACCAGGTTGACAAAGGTGTCCGGCAGCCCCAGGCCGGTCAGCCCCGCCTTCAGGGCAGTGACAATGGCCCGGGCGGAGCGGTAGGCCTCCTTGCCCCCCCGGAGCACGCAGACATTGCCGCTCTTCAGGGCCAGGGCCGCCGCGTCGGAGGTGACGTTGGGACGGCTCTCATAGATGATGGCGATCACCCCCATGGGCACCGCCCGTTTCTGGATGACCAGCCCGTTGGGCCGCTCCACGGTGCGGAGGATCTTCCCCACCGGATCGGGCAGCTCCGCCACCTGGCGGATGCCCTCGGCCATGCCCTGGATCCGGCCCTCGTCCAGGGCCAGCCGGTCCAGCATCACCTCGGACATGGTGCCCCGGGCGGCGGCCAGGTCCTGGGCGTTGGCCTCCAGAATCGCGCCGGTCTGATCCACCAGGGCCTGGGCCATGGCCAGCAGCGCCTGGTTTTTCTCCTGGGTGGACAGGGCGGCCAGCCTTGCCTTGGCCGCCTTGGCCCCCTGCAGCAGTTCCTGTGTGGTCATAGTGCTTACCTCCCCAAAAATTTTGTGCCCACCGGCTTGCCCTCCACAATATCATAGAGGCGCTCCGGCGCGGCGCCGTTGGTGATAATCATGGTCACGCCCTGGGTGGTGGCGATCTCCGCGGCGTGGAGCTTTGTCACCATGCCCCCCACCGCCAGCTCCGAGCCCTTCCCCCCGGCCAGGGCGTAGAGGTCAGGGGTCAGGGCGGCCACCTCCGGGATGATCTCGGCGTCGGGATCCTCCTTCGGATTGGCGGTGTAGAGTCCGTCAATATCGCTGAGCACCACCAGCAGATCCGCCCTGCAGCAGGCGGCCACAATGGCCCCCAGGGAGTCGTTGTCCCCCACGGCGATCTCCTTTGTGGCGATGGTGTCGTTCTCGTTGACAATGGGCAGCGCCCCCAGCTCCAGCAGCCGGTAGAGGGTGTTCTGGAAGTTTTCCTTCCGGTCCTGGTGCTCCAGGTCCTCGCCGGTGAGCAGGATCTGGGCCACCACATGGCTGTACTCGGCGAAGAGCTTGTCATAGGTGTACATCAGTTCACACTGGCCCACGGCGGCGGCGGCCTGCTTGCCCGGCATATCGCTGGGCCGGCCGGACAGGGACAGCTTGCCCACCCCCATGCCGATGGCCCCGGAGGAGACCAGGATGATCTCATGGCCGGCGTTTTTCAGGTCACTGAGCACCTTGCACAGCTTTTCCACTTGGCGGATATTCAGCCGGCCGGTGGCATAGGCCAGGGTGGAGGTGCCCACTTTGACGACAATTCTCATGGCTGTTTGCGTTCCTCTCTCTCCCGTGCCCCACAGGACACGGTTTTTTTCGTTCACTGCTTGCCCAGATCCAGCGTCTTCTGGTAGGCGGCGATGACCGCCTCCATGACAGCGGAGCGGAAACCGCTCTGCTCCAGGGCCCGCACCCCCTGAATGGTGGAGCCGCCGGGGGAGCACACCGCGTCCTTCAGCGCGCCGGGATGGCTGCCGCTCTCCAGCACCAATTTGGCCGCCCCCACCAGGGTCTGGGCGGCATAGTGCTGGGCCTTATCCCTGGGCAGCCCGCAGGCCACCGCCCCGTCGGCCAGGGCCTCGATGAAGGGGTAGACAAAGGCGGGGCCGCAGCCGGACACGGCGCTGCCCGCGTCGATCAAGCCCTCGGGCAGGGGGTCCAGGCTGCCCGCCCCCTGCATCAGGCCGGTGAAGGCGGACACCTCCTCCTCCGTGGCGCCCTCGGCGCAGTACAGAATCATCCCCTCCCCGATGGAGGCGGGGGTGTTGGGCATAATCCGGATCACCGGCCAGTCCGCCCCGGCCATCTGCCGGATGGCGGCGATGCTCAGCCCCGCCGCCATGGTGACCAGCACAAAGCGGTCGCTCCGCTCCCGGAGAACGGGCCCCAGCTCCGAGAGCAGGCCCGCCATCATCTGGGGCTTAACCCCCAAAAAGATCAGGTCGCACTGCCGGGCCACCTGTCCGTTGTCCGCCGCAGCGCCCCCCAGCTCCGCCGCCAGAGCCCGGGCCTTCTCCTGGGCGTGATCCGCCAGCAGCAGATCACCGGCCTTTGGGGCCGCGGCCCGGGCCAGGGCGGAGCCCATATTTCCACATCCCAAAAAACCAATCCGTTGGAATTGCATGAAAATTCCCCCTTAAAAGAAAACAATTCTATAGAGTAATGATAATTCCAACCCGGGGACAATGTCAAGAAAACCCTTCCGCTTTTCCGCTTTTTGGTGGTGGTGCGATATTTTCGTCCTCACAGCTCCCCCACTTTTGTGCGTTAAACCAAAATACCGTTTTTCCAGCCTCAACAGACAAAAATCCTCTTGACAAGGACACGAAGAGGGTATAACTTTAATATATCTGATAAATGCATTGACGGAGACAGTAGCCCTTCAGGCCCAACGGCACAGCGAACCGGGGACGGTGGAAGCCCGGCGCAAGTAGGCGAAGCGGTGAACATCCCTCCCGAGCAGTCGGCTGAACCCAATGCCGCAGTAAGCCGTACCGGCCTTTCCCCGTTACAGGAAACGCGTATGTTGGTATGTAGTAACAGGTGGTACAGCGTGTGCTTTCAGCGCCCGTCCTTTTACGAGGACGGGCTGTTTTTATACCCGCAGCGCGGATCAGGCGAAAACAACAAGAAAAGAGGCTTGAACATGAACAACATGACCGAAATCCGCTGGCACGGGCGGGGCGGCCAGGGGGCCAAGACCGCCAGCCTGCTGCTGGCGGACGCCGCCTTTTTGTCCGGCAAGTATGTCCAGTCCTTTCCGGAGTACGGCCCGGAGCGCTCCGGCGCCCCCATCACGGCCTACAACCGGATCTCCGAGCAGCGCTGCCCCATCCACTCCAACATCTATGAGCCGGACTACGTCGTGGTGGTGGATGAGACCCTGCTGGAATCGGTGGATGTCACCGCCGGGCTGAAACCCGACGGGGCCATCGTCATCAACTCCGCCAAGTCCGCCGAGCAGCTGCGGCCGCTGCTGCGGGGATACCCCGGGCGGGTGTTCACCATCGACGCCGGAGCCATCTCCCACAAGCACCTGGGGGCCTACTTTCCCAACACCCCCATGCTGGCCGCCATTGTGGCGGTGAGCCGCTGTGTGGAGCCGGAGGACTTCCTGCGGGATATGGAGTCCTCCTACCGGCACAAGTTTGCCAACAAGCCCCAGGTGGTCCAGGGCAATCTGGACTGCCTGGCGGAGGCCATGAGGGAGGTAAAGGAGTAAATATGAGCAAGAGAGCCTCTGAAATCAACGAACAGACCCCCTGGCAGGAGCTGACGGTGGGCTGCGAGATTTACGAGGGGGGCACCTCCCGGCTCACCATGACCGGCGAGTGGCGCTCCATGATCCCGCTGTGGGAGCAGAGCAAATGCAAGCAGTGCCTGCTGTGCACCCCCTTCTGTCCCGATTCCTCCATCCCCGTGGCCGACGGCAAGCGGGGCGACTTTGACTATGACCACTGCAAGGGCTGCGGCATCTGCTACAAGGTGTGCCCCTTCGGCGCCATCGACTGGAAGGAGGTCCACTGAAATGAGCATTCGCGACAGACTCAGCGGCAACGAGGCCATTGCCACCGCCATGCGGCAGATCAACCCCGACGTGTTTGCCATGTTCCCCATCACCCCCTCCACCGAGATCCCCCAGTACTTCGCCCAATATGTGGCCGACGGCAAGGTGGACACCGAGTTCATCTGCGTAGAGAGCGAGCACTCCTCCATGTCCGCCTGCATCGGCGCTGAGGCCGCCGGCTGCCGGGCCATCACCGCCACTTCCTCCGCCGGACTGGCCTATATGAACGAGGTGCTCTATGTGGCCGCCTCCGCCCGGCTGCCCATTGTGCTGGCCGTGGCCTGCCGGGCACTGACCGGCCCCATCAACATCAACCACGACTACTCCGACTCCATGGCCGTGCGGGATTCCGGCTTCATTCAGATCTACGCCGAGAACAACCAGGAGGCCTATGACAACTACCTCCAGGCCCACCGCATCGCAGAGACCGCCGACGTGCGGCTGCCCGTCATGATCTGTGAGGACGGATTCATCACCTCCCACGCCCTGGAAAATATAGAGCTGGAGTCCGACGAGGACGTGCGCGCCTTTGTGGGGGAATATCATCCGGAGAACTACCTGCTCAAACACGACAATCCCCTGGCCGTGGGCCCCTACGGCACCTCCCCCTACTATATGGAGGCCCGGGTGGCCCAGGCCGAGGCCATGAAAAACGCCAAGCGGGCGATCTTGGACGTGGGGGCGGATTTTGAGCGCACCTTCGGCCGCAAGTACGGCTTCTTCGAGGAATACCGGATGGAGGACGCCGAGATCGCCCTGGTGCTGATGGGCTCCTCCGCCGGCACCGCCAAGGCCGCCGTGGACGAGCTGCGCCGGGCCGGCTTCAAGGCGGGTCTGGTCAAAATCCGGGTGTTCCGCCCCTTTCCCGGGGAGGAACTGGCCGCGGCTTTAGAGCACTGCCAGGCCGTAGCGGTGCTGGACAAGAGCGAGGGTTTCAGCGGCTGCGGCGGCCCGCTCTTCGCCGAGACCGCCTCTGCCTGCATCAACCTGACGCAGCGCCCCAAGATGGTGGACATCGTCTACGGCCTGGGCGGCCGGGATTTCACCGCGGACCAGGCCAAGCGGGTCTTTGCCCGGTTGGAAAAGATCGTTAAAACCGGAGAGACCGGCCCGGTCTACAGCCACATGGGCCAGCGGGACCTGAGAGAGGAGGTACAGTGAGATGGCTTACAATCTGAAAGAGCAAATGAGCAAGCCTGAGCGCTTTGAGGCCGGGCACCGGCTGTGCGCCGGCTGCGGCGCGGGCATCACCTGCCGGGCCATGATGCGTGCCTTGAACCCGGAGGACAAGGCCGTCGTCTGCAACGCCACTTCCTGCCTGGAGGTCTCCTCCTTCCAGTACCCCTACACCGCCTGGATGGACAGCTACATCCACTCCGCCTTTGAGAACACCTCTGCGGTGGCGGCCGGGGTGGAGAGCGCCTGCAAGGTGCTGAAACGCAAGGGCAAAGTCCAGGACAACTTCAAAATCCTGGCCATCGGCGGCGACGGCGGCACCTATGACATCGGCTTCCAGTCCCTCTCCGGCGCCCTGGAACGGGGCCACGACTTCACCTATTTCTGCTACGACAACGAGGCCTATATGAACACCGGCACCCAGCGCTCCTCCGCCACCCCCCGGTTTGCCAGCGCCACCACCACTCCCGCCGGAAGGGAGAGCGTGGGCAAAAAGCAGAATCAAAAAGACCTGACCCAGATCGTGGTGGCCCACGGCTCCCCCTATGTGGCCCAGACCACCTTTTTGGGCAACTTCAAGGATTTCCACGAAAAGGCCCACAAGGCCATCTACACCGAAGGCCCCACCTTTGTCAACGTGCTCTGCCCTTGCCCCCGGGGCTGGCAGTACTCCGCCGAGCTGCTGCCGGAGATCTGCCGGCTGGCGGTGGAGACCTGCGTCTGGCCCCTCTACGAGGTGGAAAACGGCGAGTACCACCTGACTTATATGCCCAAAAAGAAGCGGCCGGTAGAGGAATTTATGAAGCTCCAGGGCCGGTTCCGCCACTGCTTCAAGCCCGGCAACGAGTGGACCATCGAGGCCGCTCAGCAGTATGTGGACGAGAAGTGGGAGGCACTGCTGGCCAAGTGCAAATAAGGCCATCCGCCGCACGCTCAGGGGTGGAGCGTTCTCTGTCTCCCCCGTATGTAAATGTCCCTATTTGACTGAAAAACGAACAGCGCGCTTGGAGACCATCCAGGCGCGCTGTTTCTCTTTATCTCGGCTGGAATGAACCGAGCGGCAAGAAAGTTTTGACGGTGCGGCAGCAGCGTTGTTGTAATTTTCGACAATCCATGTTATGCTGTCAAATGAAAAGCTGTCAATTTTTACTAATCAAACTGGAGACAGCCGAAACCTTGCCACTTCGCTTTAAGGGAATGGAGGAGAGAGACAACGGATATGTGCACGGTTTATTATGCCAAATCCCCTGATAAATCCGGACATCAGACCACCAACAAAATGCACCTCGAGGCGGCAGCCGAGCTTGCGCGAACCTTTGGGTCGGAAATTAACATGCCGCTCACTGCCTGGATCTCCGGATGGCTGCATGATTTTGGAAAGTACAGCAGGTCTTTTCAGAACGTGCTCAACGGAACGGCAAGCAACATAGATCACGCCATTTGCGCGGCCGTCTACCTGTACGGGAAAATCCTCCAAAAGAGACCGAGACCGGCCTATGAGGCTGTCGCCGCAGTGACCGCCGCCCATCACAGCGCGCTGCGATCTTACGCCTCCATGCGCCCGGAGCTGTCAGAGCTTTTCAATGGAACGGGAAGGGGCATCTGTGGTTCCGGAAAACAATCCGCGCTCCTTGGCCCGGCGGACTACACTGCGGCAGAGCGCGCTTTCTTACAGGACTTTCCCGACTTCACGTTCAAAAAGCTGGAGCAGCCCCCGGACGATTCCCCCGGCGAAAAGATGCTTCGCCTGCGCATGCTCTTCTCCTGCCTGGTGGATGCGGATTATACCGTGTCCGCCGACACCCCACCCCAGACCGGCGGAGCATTAAATGCCGCTGAGCTGCTCCAACGCTTGTATGAACATATGGCAAATCTTCGTCGGGAATCCAGCGCGAACCAGGCGCTGAACCGCCTGCGGGATCAGGTTTTCCGGCAGTGCGGAGCCGCCGGAGAGATGTCCCCCGGCGTTTTCACCCTGACAGCGCCTACAGGCGTCGGAAAGACCTTCTCTCTGCTGCACTTTGCGCTGCGGCATTGCGCCGCGCACAACAAACGGCGCGTCATTTTGGTTCTCCCGTTTCTTACGCTGACCGAGCAGAGTCTGAGCGAGTACAGCAAACTGACGCCCCATATCCTGTCTGATCACAGCCAAAGCAGGCTGAGCGAGGAGCAGCAGGATTTGGCCGCCCGATGGGATGCCCCTTTTATCATCACCACCTCAGTCCGCTTTTTTGAGAGCCTGTTTGCAGACCGTCCCAAAGATTGCCGGAAACTCCACAACATTGCCCAGAGCGTAATCCTCTTTGACGAAGCGCAAAGCCTGCCCCCAGATCTCGCCGCTGTCACAATGCAGTCGGTGGCGTCGCTGTGCAGAGATTATGGATGCACCATGGTGTTCTCCACCGCTACCCAGCCGGATTTTGCCGCGCTTCCGGATCTGGAGCACTGGCATCCCAGAGAGATCCTGCCGGACGGCAGACAGTACTACGCTGCGCTTCGGCGCACACAGGTACAATGGCGTCTGTCGCGCGCCACGCCTCTGGAAGAGATCGCCCAAGAGATGGCGGGCCATGAGAGCGTATGCGCCATTGTAAACCTGAGGCGGCACGCTGTCCAGCTGTTTGAGACTCTGAGCGCAAACTGCCGGGAGACGGAATCTGACTCCCTGTTCTTTTTGACCACCGATCTCTGCCCGGCCCATAGAAGCCGGATCATTGACACGATAAAATCCCGGATCTCCAACCGCCTCCCCTGTCGGGTGGTGGCCACGCAGTGCATCGAAGCCGGCGTAGATCTGGATTTTGAAGTGATGTATCGGGCCCTGGCTCCATTGGAGGCGATCATTCAAGCGGCCGGACGGTGCAATCGCAACGGAATCTTCCCCGGCGGCGGCCAGGTAGTCGTCTTTATCCCGGAAGACAAGCGCAATATCTATCCGGGAGCGTCCTATCAAAAAGGGGCGGAAATTGTGAAAATCATGTGTGCCGCCGGTGATTTGGACCTCCACAATCCAGACACCATCGCAGAGTATTACCAGCGCCTGTTTCATACCACCAAGGGCAGAGCTGAACTGACCAAAGCCATTCTGGCGGAAGACTATGAAACCGTGGCATCGGAGTATCAACTCATCCGCAGGCAGGGGGTTCAAGTGATTGTACCCTATCAGAAAGACCTGTTCCAACAGATTTGTCAGCAGGCAAGAAGCGAGGGGCTCACCGCCGCGCTGATCCGGAAGGCCGCGCCCATTACCGTATCCAGTTACAATGAGGACCTGGTCAGACAGCACTGTGAGCAGATCCCCTGGCACAGAAACCGGACAGCCAGCGCCGCCGAAAGTGATTTCTATATCCTGGCCGCAGGGCATGAAACATGCTATCAGCCGGATCTGGGGCTTCGCTTTTTTACGCCTGGCATAGATGACGAATTTTTCCTGGCTTAAACTGGAATTTGTGCTTGACAACCCCGTCTATTTTTAACTATAATATATTTGACAGCTGATTTTCAATCAGCTGAGGTATTGAAAAAAATAGATTATAGTTCTGGTCTGGGCATCCCGCCCAGGCCAGAGCCCAGACGACGGAGGTGAATCTTTTGGAGATTGTATTGGAAGTTTGGGGGGATTTTGCCTGCTTCTCGCAGCCCTTCACAAAAGTGGAGCGGCAATCCGCCCCGGTCCCCACCCCCTCCGCGGTTCGCGGAATATTATCCAGTGTTTTCCAGAAGCCGAGGGAGTTCTACTGGCAGGTCAACCGCATTGAGGTACTAAACCCCATCCGCTATATCAGCTTCAAGAGGAACGAGGTCAAATCCAAGGTGCGGGACAAGCCCATCTTCACCGACGAGGACCGCACACAGCGCCAGACTGTGGCTCTGCGGGACGTCTATTACCGCTTTGCCGCCAGCATCTGTCCCAGGAAGGAATTCACCGGCACCGCAGAGCAGCTGTACGCCCAGGCGCTGCGGCGCATCCGGGGCGGAAAGACCTTTATGCAGCCATCTCTGGGACTGAGGGAATTTGTGGCCTATTTTCAGGAGGGCGACAGCGAGAACGGCAAAAAACCGATTCCGGTGGATATGGATCTCGGATTGATGCTCTATGACGTATTTGACCTGCACGACTATGAAGTGCGGAAAAAGACGCGTCCCCGCCCCTCTCTGTATCACTGTGTCATGGAGCAGGGTGTCATCCATGTGCCTCCCTATGACAGCCCAGAGGTGCTGAAAGGAGACGTTTTATGCTGAGAGCTCTGTACGACTACGCCGTCCAGGAACAGCTGACGCTTCCGGCCGGCTATGTCAAAAAGAATGTCCGCGCCTATGTCTCCCTTGCCAAAGACGGAAGGTTCCTCGGGATCATGCCGGGGAGCGCCGAAAAGGTTCCCTGCCCCGACATCGGAAGCATGGCCAACAGCGGAGACAAATGCAACGTGCTGGCGGAAAAGCGCTGCATCCTCTTCCCCGCCGACGAAAAGCAGCGGGATAAATATGCGGCCAAGGCATCCTATTTCCGCAGCGCCCTGGCCGACGCGGCCCGGGCGGAACCTGCGCTGGAACTCTGTCTCAACGCCATGGAGGACAAAGAAACCGCCGCCGCCGTCTCCGCAGAGCTGGACAAGCTGAAACTGGACGGGGCAAAGGTAATCAGCTTCATGGTGGATGGGCAGTCTGTGCTGGAACTGCCGGCGATACTCAGCTGGTGGGAGCAGTTCCGCCAGCCCTTTCGCCCCAGCGGCGCCAAAGCCCCCTGCATGATCACCGGACAACTCACCGTCCCCATGACAACCGTGCCGCCCATCTCAGGCCTGTCCTCCGTCGGCGGTCACGCCAGAGGGGATGCGCTGATCTGCTTTGATAAGGACGCTTTCTGCTCCTACGGCCTGAAGCAGGCGGCCAATGCGCCGGTATCTGAGAACGCCTTTGCCGGTGTAAAAGCGGCGCTGGATGAACTGCTGACAGACGCGCCTGTTTTGGCGGGAATGAAGTTTGTCCATTGGTACGACCGGCCCGTTGAAACGCCCCAAGACGTCATCTACCAGGCCTTTGGCGCAGCAATCCCCGACGAAGAAGATGCCGAAGGCGAGACGGCGCCCCCCGCAGATCTCGACCGCTGCCAAGCCCGGCGCGAGGCGACCGCATTGATCGACAGCGTCAAAACGGGCCATACGGTCCATACGCTTCCAAATATGTATTATATTCTGCTGCTCAGCGGCGTAAACGGCCGGGTTATGGTGCGCGCCTATCGACAGGGAAACTACCAGTTGCTGACAGAACACCTGAAACAGTGGCAGGAGGACCTGGCCCTGACCAACAGCGCAGGCACCGGCTGCATCAGGCCCGTCAAATTCCGGGCCAGGCTGATCCGCCTGATCTCCCGCCAAAGCTCAGACCGCAACATTTTTGACCGCATGGCCAAGGAACTGGCCGGGCTCACCCCCGCTATCGTCAACGCCGTCATAACCGGCGCGCAGCTCCCCAACGCCGTGGCCTGCCGGGCCCTGTCTTACATCCGCTCGCAAATGTTCACCCCGGAAGAAGAGGAGCGGGGGGTGAAAACGCCGGACCCTCAGGCCTGTCAATGGCTTAAGGCATGGCTATGCCGCAGAGAACGCGGCAAATACCAAAAGGAGGAACTTTCTGTGGAGTACAATGAAAAACATCCGGATTCCGCCTATCACTGCGGCGCGCTGGTTGCCGTGTACGGGGCCATTCAGAACTGCGCCATGCCCGACGTGAACAGCAGCCTCATCGACCGGTATTACGCCTCTGCAATCCAAACCCCCGCCATGGTTCTGGGGCAGCTGTCCCGTGTGTCCAACTACCACGTCAGCAAACTGGAGGGGCTGAGGCATTATTTTACCTGCCTGCGCGACCAGGTGGCCTGTGCCATCGGGGCGGAAATCCCGACCGTACTGCTGCCGGAACAGCAGGCCTACTTCGCACTGGGCTACTATCAAATGTGCGCAAAACTGGAAAAGGACCGGCGTGAACGGAAAGCGGCTGCCGCGGCCGCGAAAAAGCCATCTTGAGGAGGAGAAGAGACATGGCCATTCAAAACAGATATGAATTTCTCTACTACGTCGCCGCCACCAATGCCAACCCCAACGGCGACCCTGATATGGGCAACACCCCCCGGATTGATCCCGAGACCATGCAGGGCTTTATCACCGATGTGGCCACCAAGCGCCGCATCCGCAACTATATTCAAACCGCCTTTGAGGGCCAGCCGGGCATGAACATCATCGTCCAGCAGTCCACCAACTTAAACCGCCACATCGCCCAGGCCAAACGCGCCGCCGGCGTGGAGGACTGCGCCAAGGGAAAGGACGCCGTTTATGCCGGCCGCAGGAAGGCCTGCGAACTGTATTATGACGTGCGCACGTTTGGCGCGGTGATGTCCACCGGGCCCAACGCCGGACAAGTGCGGGGGCCGGTTCAGATTACCTTTGGAAAAAGCCTGGACCCTGTGCTGCCCATGGATATCTCCATCACGCGCATGGCCGTGGCTGACCCCATCAAGGACGGCACGGTGGAGGACTATCTGAAAAAAGAGGCGGAAACTCCGGAGGACAAGCTGCGCACCATGGGCCGCAAACAGTTGATCCCCTTTGGCCTCTACGAAGTCCGCGGCTTTGTCAGCGCCAACCTGGCCGCTGAAACCGGTTTTGACAACGAAGATCTTCACGCCCTGTTCGAGGCCATTCTGAACATGTACGAGCACGACCACTCCGCCAGCAAGGGGGAGATGTCCGTGGTATCTCCGTTGATTATCTTCAAGCACGTCGGCACCGACACCGACCAGGGGCAGCGGCTGCGCCAGGCCAAGTTGGGATGCGCCCCCGCCCACAAGCTCTTTGAATTGGTTCACGTCCAGAAAAAGGCGGATGTGAAGACGCCCCGACACTACAGGGATTATGAAGCCACTGTCGACGCAAGCCGTGTTCCCTCCGGTGTGGAAATCGGCTTCCTGAGTGACCCCTATGGGGAGATCAGCTGGGGGGCATTGCCGGCCGGAGAGGACTGGTTCCGCCTTGGATGATCTGGATTACATCCCTCTCTCCTGGCTGTCTCAAGCGGATTACTGCCTGCGGCGGGCAGCGCTTCTCCTGAATGAGCGCATTTGGGTGGAAAACGTTGACACCGCCAAAGGCCGCTCCGAGCACAGCCGAGTCCACGATCAGCGCGTGGAACGCCGGGGCGTCAGTCTGAAGCTCTACGAATATACTGTTTTTTCCAATTCTCTGGGCATTTGGGGGAAATGCGACTGTATTGAAGCACAGCGCTGGGAACAGGGCTGCAGCATAAGGGCCGCAGATTTCCCAGTTCAGTTGTATCCCGTTGAGTACAAGCACGGCTCTGTGCGTCAGGAACACTCTTATATGGTTCAGCTCTGCGCACAGGCCATGTGCTTGGAGGAGATGTTCTCCACCCATATTTCCAGCGGTGCCATCTTCTTTATCTCAGCTCACCGTCGCCTGGAGGTGGAGTTCTCCAGCCAGCTCAGAGCGGATGTAACAGATCGGGCCGCCGCTTTGCGGAGGCTGTGGGAAACCCACCATATTCCGCCCGCAGAGTACAGTGCCAAGTGTAAGCGGTGCTCCATCCGGGAGTACTGTATGCCCAAAGTAAAGCATTCCGCCAGAGAATATTGCCGGCAGCTGACACAGGAGGCGATGGAGGTGGAGCCGTTGTGAAAAAACTGTTGAATACCCTTTATGTATTGACACCCGACAGCTACCTCTTTTGCAGGAACGAGACCATCTGCATCAAAATCGGCGGAGAGGAAAAGGTAGCCGTTCCCGCCATCAGCATCGATGCCATCGTATGTTTTGGCAAAGCCACCGTCTCCACCCCTTTAATGGGATTCTGCGCCGAGCGGGGCATTTCTCTCGTGTTTCTCTCAGAAACCGGGCACTTTCTCGCCCGCGTAGAGGGCCCCGTCAGCGGCAATGTGCTCTTGCGAAAACGCCAGTACGAAAGCCTGAATGAACCGGAGTTTGTCACGGTGTTTGTCCGCAGCCTTCTGATGGCAAAGCTCCGGAACAGCAAAAATGTGCTCCTTCGCTCAGCCAGAAATGAAGCGGGCAGCGATCCGGCCTTATATCACGCCGCCCGCAAACTGAGCGAGTTGGCACAGGCGCTCAACAATGCCGGGCATATAGACACTATGCGGGGGATTGAGGGAGCCGCCGCAACCATTTACTTCTCCTGCTTTGAGCAGATGCTCGGCGAAGCCTGCCCCTTCCGCTTTGAGACACGCAGCAGGCGTCCGCCTCAAAACGAGGTTAATGCAACCCTCTCATTTTTGTATACGCTTCTGTGCCGAGAGGTAAAGTCCTCGCTGGAAACCGTCGGACTGGATCCCGCCGCCGGATATCTGCACACGCTTCGCCCAGGTCGGCCATCCTTTGCTCTGGATCTGATGGAAGAGCTGCGCGCCCCGCTGTGTGACCGCCTTGTGTTGACCCTTTTTCACCGAAAGCAGCTCTCAGACGCACATTTTGAACAGGACGAAGAAGCTGTTTTCCTCAATGAAAAAGGACGGCGCGTTGTGCTGTCCGCCTGGCAAAAACGAAAAGGCGAAACCGTCACCCACCCATTTCTCAACGAAAAGATCCAAATCGGTCTGATTCCCTATGCCCAGGCCATGCTTTTTGCCAGAGTTCTGCGCGGCGATTTGGACTGTTATCCGCCTTTTCTATGGAGGTAGCCCATGCTGGTCGTTATCACTTATGACGTCAACGTCTCCAGTTCTGCGGGCAAAAAACGGCTGCGCAAAGTGGCAAAACTTTGCGAACGGCACGGACTCAGGGTACAGAATTCAGTATTCGAAGTCTTGGTAGACGCGGCCCAATTGGCAAAGCTGAAATCTGACCTCGCCTCGGCCATAGATTTCGACCAGGATTCGGTGCGGTTCTATCGGCTGGGCAACAGTTACCAGAACCGAATCGATACCATGGGCCGGACCGGCATAATACAGACTGGGGAGCCGCTTCTTCTGTAAACGAGCGCTGCGCCGACCGATCCCATACATCATATCCCGGTCGATCGGCGCAGCACAGCCGGGCTGCTTTTTAAATTTTATCTTATATGATTTGTGCAATTTCGTGTAGAGGAGATCCTATAGCGGTCAAAACCGTTCTGCTCTATGTCATTTTGCATATTTGCAGCAGTTTATTTTTGTATAAATTTGCTGTCGCCCCCCGCACGGGGGCGGGAATTGAAATAATATTTCTGGCGCTGATGAGTATGAGGACTATGTCGCCCCCCGCACGGGGGCGGGAATTGAAATTTTTGCATTCTAAGTGTTACGCATATCAGGAAAATGTCGCCCCCCGCACGGGGGCGGGAATTGAAATTTCCCACCGAGGCTTGGATTTCTCACCCCTCTGTCGCCCCCCGCACGGGGGCGGGAATTGAAATTTGAAACAAATGCACAATATTCTCGTCTTGGACGTCGCCCCCCGCACGGGGGCGGGAATTGAAATGTATCTGTCCGCCCTTTGGTGTTGCCGCACCAGGGTCGCCCCCCGCACGGGGGCGGGAATTGAAATAACCGTATCAGTTGGGAGAGCGTAAAACGGCTGGGTCGCCCCCCGCACGGGGGCGGGAATTGAAATGATTCCAGCGGCACTCCGTGCATCATCGACAGCGCGGTCGCCCCCCGCACGGGGGCGGGAATTGAAATAAAACAAATTGTTGGCCGCAGGGGACGCAAATCAGTCGCCCCCCGCACGGGGGCGGGAATTGAAATAGCACTCCGCAGCAAGTGACGTGCTCCAGGCCAACGTCGCCCCCCGCACGGGGGCGGGAATTGAAATTTTTGCATAGCAAATGCTATGCTTATGAGGAAAGTCGCCCCCCGCACGGGGGCGGGAATTGAAATAAAGCACCCTGGCAGCAATGGGCAAAAGATGGGCGTCGCCCCCCGCACAGGGGCGGGAATTGAAATTTATTGGCCCCGAAACCAAGCAGGCCGCGGTCAGGTCGCCCCCCGCACGGGGGCGGGAATTGAAATCTGCCTCTACCGTGATCTCACTAGAGGCGAGATGTCGCCCCCCGCACGGGGGCGGGAATTGAAATTGTGCGCAGCCGCGCCCAGACCGGCAGGCTGTACAGGTCGCCCCCCGCACGGGGGCGGGAATTGAAATTGCTCTGCTGGGCTGATCTAATAGGTGCGGCCTGTCGCCCCCCGCACGGGGGTGGGAATTGAAATATCCATCCAGATTACTCCTTTCAATATCAGCAATGGTCGCCCCCCACACGGGGGCGGGAATTGAAATGTGTGGCTCTTCTGGCTGCGCTACGTTGCCTTCGTCGCCCCCCACACGGGGGCGGGAATTGAAATACACGCAACGCATAGGTAGTGAAACTGTTTCGCAGAGTCGCCCTCTACACTGGGGCGTGAATTGAAATAAACGGGGCGTTGTAGGCCACGATTTCGTCGGCGCGTCGCCCCCCACACGGGGGCGGGAATTGAAATCCGCTGTTGTAGATTTCGCCGTTACTCTTCCGGTCGCCCCCCACATGAGGGCGGGAATTGAAATTTTCGCTGTGACAATATGCCGGGCATTGATAACCGTCGCCCCCCCGCACGGGGCGGGAATTGAAATCAGAATGAGAAATCCCAGCCGGAGAACCCTGCTGCGTCGCCCCCCACGCAGGGGCGGGAACTGAAATATCGGTACCGCAGCGTACTTCGGCAGCCTCGACAGTCGCCCCCCGCACGGGGGCGTGAATTGAAATACGTTGTCGATGGGCTCCGCATCGGCCCGGATGGTCGCCCCCTACACTTGGGCGTGAATTGAAATAGGCCACACAGCTCAGAGATGCGCAGGCCCGTGCGCCGTCCCCTGCACAGGGGCGTGTATTGAAATTTGGAAATGCTTTGTGCCGGCGAGGTGCGGGAGGATACTTCGCCCCCTACCGGGGCGCGAATTGAAATAGCCGATGATCCAGAACAGACCGTCCGCTTCCGCCTTCCTTCCTGTATGGAACCAAATATTAAAATGCAGCGCCGTCCTCCGCTATGTGTCGGAGGACGGCGCTGCACGCTAAAATAGGCACCGGATATAACAAATGAAAAGCGAAGAAGCCTTAGCGCGAAAGTCAACAGAAGATTTGCGCGTATGACTGGCCCCATGTAACTGTCTGCCTGCATGTTCAGGCTCCCCGCCCAAGCATGCAGAGCAATATGACAAAGCGCCTGGACGCCGTGCCTTTACCTCGGCTCAATCCACTGCAGTATGACTCCGCATAAGCGGCGCAATGGCGCTATGTACACCATCGCCGTCCGCCGCCAGGCAGACATCCGCGGCGAATCAACCGGCATCACACCAGCGCTCCAGAAGGCGCCGCCAGAACTGCTCACCGCCTGGTCCAAGTGCCGCTCACTCCCCTGCCCTGCAGGTGATGATCCAGGGGGCCGGCTGGGCATCGAAGGTGTTCTTGCCGGTCAGGGTGGAGACCGCAATTTGAATGACCTCCACCTCCCGCATCCCCAGGGCGGCACACAGGCTCCGCATTCCGGCGGCCACCTGGAAATCCAGGGTATAGACTACAAACTCCATATGGGGGTTGCGCCCCAGCAGGTAGCTCATCTCCTGCTCCATGCTGGCAGAGGCAACCAGCATGGTGACATCGGGCACCGGCAGGGCATCCATCGTCTCTGGATCCACACGGTCCACAATGACCACGTTATTGAGTCCAAACTGGCTGACATTGTCCTCCAGGGTGCGCCGGTCCCGGGCGCTGTACTCCACGGCAATGACAGTACCCTCTCCGGCCATGATGGCCGCCTCCACGGCAATGGACTCTCCGGAAATGACACAGAGGTTATTCTGGGGAGACACCTGCATCTTGCTGAGCAGCACAGCCCGGATCTCCGAGCCCACATAGCGCACGGAGCCAGGGGTAAAGGCCTGGTTGTCCATGCCGAACTTAAAGGTGCTGCGGGCGTTGGGATTCAGGAGCAGCATGGCTGCCGAGGCGTTGATTCCCCGGTCCATCATGTCATAGACCCTGCTGCGGCAGATGGGGCCGGAGGGCTCGCTGCCCTCATTATAGACCACCGTGCACTCCCCCAGGCCGGCATTGAACATGCGGTAGAAAATGTCCGGATGGCCCGCCCCGGTAAACACCAGCGTGGAGGGATGGGATTCCACGGTAGGGATCAGGTTCTTGTTTCTGCGGGTGATATCCAAAATCTTGACCCGCTCCAAGTCCACCTCGGTATTGTCGGCAAAATACTGGAGCCAGGCGAGAATATGGGCATTGCTGAAGAGATGTTGTTCCACAAAAAACGCTCCTTTCGGCGCTGAGCAGACCAGAGGCGGCGCATACCTGCACCCCGCTCCCCATCGGCGTCACGGCGAGATCACTGCACTGATTATAGCACAGTTTGGGGCCAAATGCACCGTTTCGGGCCGGTTTTGCACAAAAAACGGGAGACGCGAAAGCGTCTCCCGTTTTGAGGTCAGAGGATGCGATCAGAACTCGCCCTTGCCGATGAACTCATCCACGTTCTCCGAGGTGATATAGGTCAGCGGAGTGTAGTGATAGTACTCGGTCTCACCGGTGGTAAAGTACTCATACATGGCCACGCAGGTCTCGGCGGCGATGTCGTCAGCCCGGTTCATGACGGTGAGCTCCATCTGGCCGTCGGCGACCGCCTGAATGGCGTCGTTCTGGCCGGTCAGGGAGTAGACCTTGATCTGGTCGCCCAGGCCGGCTTCCTGGATGGCGGACACAGCGCCCATGGTCAGGTCGTCGTCATAGCCCATGACGGCGTCGATGGCGTCGCCGTCAGCCTGGATGTGCTGCTCCATGAAGGTCTTGGCGTCGGGACGGCTGGAGTAGGCATAGTCGGGCTCATAGACGTTGTAGTTGGTCTCCTCCATGGCCCGGGCAAAACCGGCCTCGCGGAGCTGATAGTCCATCAGGAAGGGCACGCCGGAGATCTGGACCACGTTGATGCCGGCGTCAGCGCCGAAGTCCTCGATCATGTACTGAGCGATGTCATAGCACATCTGCTCCTGGTCGGGGCCGATGCAGGCGGTGGCATACTCGCGGCCTTCCTCAGCCACGTCAAGGGCGCACAGGAACAGGGGGATGCCGGCAGCGTCGCACTCCTTGGCAATGTCCACCATGGCGGTGGGGTCGCCGCCGAAGACGGCCAGAGCGTCCACGCCGTTGTCGATCATCTGACGGCAGAAGTTGGTGACGTCGTCAGCCACGGTGTTGGCGTCCAGGCTCTTCACAGTAGCGCCGGCCTCTTCAGCCATACGCTGCAGCTCGGTGCCCACGCGGCCGCCCCAGGGAGCGGTGGAGGTGATGGTGACGTAGCCGATCTCATAACCGGTCAGGTCAACGCCGGTCAGGTCGATGTTGCAGCCCTCCTGAGCGCCGGAGGCGTCAACAGGGGCAGAAGTGGAGGCATCCCCAGTGGAGGCATCCCCAGGTGCGCTGGTGGATGCGTCGCCGGTGCTGGCGGTGGAGTTGCCGCCGGTCTCGCCGCCGACGGTGACGCCGCCGCAGGAGACCAGGGCCAGGGCCATGACCAGAGCCAGGACCAGGGCCAAGAGCTTGCTGATTTTTTTCATTTTCTTCCTTCCTTTCGATACAATCGAGGGATGTTCTATGACAAACCGCCGGAGCGGAGCGTCAACAGGCAAAGGATCAATCCGCAGCCTTATTGCTGGTGAAGCGGTCGATGATCAGCACCGCAATGAGCAGGGCGCCGGTGATCAGGTTGACCCAGGACTGGGGCAGGAACAGGGAGGTCATCATCTGGGAGATGACCCGCATGATCAGAACGCCCAGCAGGACGTGGATGGCAGTGCCCTTGCCGCCGGACATCTTGATGCCGCCGATGACGCAGCAGGAGATGGTCAGGGTGGACAGGCTGTTGCCCTGGGTGTAGATGGCATAGCCCGCATTGGACACCATGACAAATCCGGTGACGGCGCTGAGCAGGCCGCAGAGCACATAGGTGACCCACACGGTCTTCTGGACGCTGATACCGGCATAGGCGGCGGCCTCCGGGTTGTCACCCACCACATGGAGCCGGCTGCCGAAACGGGTCTTGTACATCCAGAAGAACACCACCGCGATAATCAACACGAAAGCGATGGCAGCGGGGGTAAACCAACGCAGCCCAAAAATCCTGGTGTTGGCGAACAGCTTGACAATATCGGCGTCCTCCGGAGCAAAGGAGCTCTGGGCAAAGTAGAACACAATGCCCTGATAGGCGTAGTTGGCTGCAATGGTTGCAATCAGCGCCGACACTCCGATTTTTGCCACAAAGAAGCCATTGATCAGGCCGGTGACGATACCGGTGACCAGGCAGCCGATGATGCTGACCACCAGGGAGAGCACCGCGTTGCCCGTGGCGTTATAGACCGCGTTGAAGCAGATCACCGAGGTGACGCCGGCCAAACCCGCCTGGAAGCCGGCGGACAGGTCGATGTTGCCGGTGATCATCACCAGAGCCAGGCCCAGGCAGACCGGACCATACATGGCGGTGTACCGGATCACGTTGTAGAAACCGGAGCTGTACCCGTCCACAAAGACAAAGGCGACAAACAGCATGATCACCAGGATCAGCACGGAGTTATTGTCTTTGAACAGCCGTACCATGCGCTTTTTGCGCTCGACCTGACTGGTCATCACTTTCTCTTCCACAGTTTGACCCCCTTTCCTTTCAGCACGTCAAGCGACAGGGCGAACAGCATGATGGCGCCCATAATCACCCACTGGAGGTACTGGGACAGGTGCAGGCTGGTAAAGCCGGCGGACAGAATGCCGTAGAACAGCACGCCGATGATGGTGCCCCAGACGGAGCCCTTGCCGCCCTGGACCGCGCAGCCGCCCAGCACCACGCAGAGGATAATTTCCATCTCCGCGCCGGAGGCGGACTGGGGGTTGGAGCTCAGGGAGTTGGACATCATAATCAGAGCGGCCAGGCCCACGCACAGGCCGGTGATCAGATAGGCCACCGTGATATTGCGTTTGAAGCGGATGCCGGAATAGCGGGCCGCCACAGGGTTGGCGCCGATGGCGTAGAGCTGCTGGCCGTAGACGGTGCGGCTGAGCACAAAACCCAGGATCAGGGCCACCACCACGAACCAGATCACCAGGATGCTGACCGGGCCGAAGCGGAGCTGGCCGATGGCCCGGAAGCCGATGGCGCAGTTGTTGGGGATGACCAGCACGGTGCCGGCGGAAACGATCATGGCCAGCGCGCTGAAGATGGAGCTGGCACCCAGGGTGGTGATGAAGCTGTTCAGCTTCACATAGCTGACCAGGATGCCGTTGAACAGGCCGCAGAGGGCACCGCAGCCCAGGGTGGCCAGTACGGCCAGCGCCGGGTTATTGGTGCTCATCATCACCGATGCCGCGACGCAGCAGGTGAAGGTGAGCATATTGCCTACGGACAGGTCGATGTTGCCGGTCATCATGACCAGGGTCAGTCCGAAGGCGATGATGCCGTTATAGACCATCTGCCGGAAGATCATCATCAAATTGGCAGGGGTGACGAAGATCAATCCACCGCCGCCGCCCCGGGTGATCTGGAGGATGACCTCGAATACAATCAGTGCGGCGATCATGGCCAGGAAGACGGAGCTGCCGTTCAGGGCCTGGAATTTGGACCAGTAATGCTTGAAGCCCTTGCGCTCAGTGACCGCTTTGTTTTCAGACATTCTCCTCCGCCTCCTTTCTCGCTTCCAGTTCCTCGTGGAAGTCCGCATGGAAATTGCCGCCCAGTGCGTTGGCCAAAACTTCTTCTCTGGTCAGCTCCGGGGTAATATCCAGCTGGGCGGTCTTCTTGCCCTCAAAGATGGTGACCACGCTGTCGCAGACACCCATGATCTCTTCGATCTCGGAGGAGACCACGATGATGGCCATTCCCTGCTTGGCCAGGTCGCTGAGCAGGCCGTAGATTTCCGACTTGGAACCCACGTCGATGCCCCGGGTGGGCTCATCCACGATGAGCACCTTGGGGTTCATCATCAGCCACTTGGCCACGACCACCTTCTGCTGGTTACCGCCGGAGAGGTTGCCCACCAGCTGGTTGACCGAGGGGGCCTTGATGGAGATGGATTTCATGTACTCGTCGGCGGCGGCCCGCTGGGCCTTCCGCTGGATCACGCCCAGCTTGCTGAGCAGGGGCAGGCGGACCAGGGTCATATTCAGCAGGATGGACAGCCGCAGGGCCAGTCCCTCCTTCTTCCGGTCCTCGGTGCAGAAGCCGATGCCCGCGGAGATGGCGGAGGCGGGATTGCCGCCGTGGAGCTTCTTGCCGTCCACCAGCACCTCGCCGGAGTCATACTTGTCGACGCCGAAAATGGCCCGCATGATCTCGCTGCGGCCGGCGCCCACCAGGCCGAAGAAGCCCACGACCTCGCCCTTGCGGACGGTGAAGGAGATGTCCTGGAACACGCCCTTGCGGGTCAGGTTTTTGACCTCCAGCATGGGGGTGGTGATCTCGGCGGGCTCCTTCAGATAGAGGTTTTCCAGGGGGCGGCCGATCATGTTGGCGATCAGCTCATCCTGGGTGAACTGGTCCTTGTCCTTGCTGATGATGTTCTTGCCGTCCCGGATGACGGTGATCCGGTCGGAGAGGAACATGACCTCGTCCAGCTTGTGGCTGATGTAGATGATGGCGATGTTCCGGTCCACCAGCTTGCGGATGACGTTGAACAGGGTCTCGGTCTCCGCCTCGGACAGGGACGAGGTGGGTTCGTCCATGATGATGAGCCGGGCGTTCCGGGTCAGGGCCCGGCCGATCTCGATCATCTGCTGCTGGCCCACGGACAGGTCGCCGGCGATGGTGCGGGGCGAGATGTTCATGTCCAGCTCTTTGAGGATCTCCGCCGTCTTGGCGTACAGGGTCTTGTGGTCCACCAGGCCGCCCTTCATGGGCAGGTTGCCGATGAACAGGTTCTGCGCCACGTCCAGCTGTGGCGCGATGGACAGCTCCTGGTACACGCAGGACACGCCGGCGGCGATGCCCTCTGTGGTGGAGCTGAAGTTGACGGACTTGCCGTCGATCAGGTAATCGCCGCCGTCCCGCTGGTGGACACCGGTCATCACCTTGATCAGTGTGGATTTGCCAGCGCCGTTCTCGCCGCACAGGGAATGGACTTCGCCCTCTCTTATCTCGAAAGAGACGCCGTCCAGCGCCCGTACACCGGGAAACAGCTTGACAATGTCTTTGAGCTCAATAAACGTATCGCCTTTACTCAAGCTCAAGCACCCCCCTTTTTTCCCTTTCATTGCTTCTTTGCAAAAGCAGCTTTTTGGAACGTGTTTATTATATCTCCTCCGCCGCGCAAATGCAAGCAAAATGTACAGTTTTCATACTCAAAAGTCACGCTTTTTTGTTTGATGTTACAGTGTAAAGCAACGAGTTTGTAACTTTTTTAACAAAAAAATTGGTTTACAGCGGCCGCCAGTTCTCAAAACAGAATTTTTTTACTCAAAACTAAATACTACTAACTGCTTAGTAATATTATATTATTCGCATTTTTATACCGGTTTTATAATAAAACAGCGGTTTTTTCTTCACTATTTCCTTCCTTGAAATACCAAGAAAATCCATCTTGTTTCAGCAAAGCGACGCAGGCGCGCCCTCTCTGGGCGCACCTGCGTCTGCAATCGCCTGTATGTACTGGGATTATGCCTTGGAAAAAGCCCAGATATTCTTGATCTGCCCGCTGAGCTGATCAAAGCTCCACACCTGGGCGCTGCGCTGGGGACTGTTGGGATCACGGATGGTAAAGCCCTGGCCGGTATAGCCGGTAACGACGATAAAATGGCCGTTATCGGTAAAGTCTCCCGGGCCCATGGCGCAGATCAGGGGCCTGCCCTCATCCAGGGCGGTGGTCATCCGCCCCTCATCCAGGGGAAGCACTTCGGACTGCAGGCCAAAGCCGGCACATCCCTGGTTCATAAACTCCCAATCCGTCCCGCTCCCCTCGGCGTAATATCCCTCGGTCTGGGCATACTCGGCCACCGTGGCGGGGTCATAGTCCGCATTCCCGGTGAGATAGATGGCCACCATGGACATACAGGTGGGGCCGCAGCCGGTGTAGCCGATCAGGCCGCTGCCGTAGCTCTGATAGCCCCAGCGGGCATCCCATTGCAGCAGCAGCGGAATTTCTCCCGAGGCAGCCTCCGCACTTAAGTCAATTTCAGTGGTCTGGTCCTTGCGTTGGGGATATTGACAGACATACTCCAATGCTTCAGGATTTTTTTGCGCCAGGTCCCGAAGGTCCTGAGGGTAGACCTCAGGATGATTCAAAATCTCCTGTAACATCTGGGCGTTTTGATCCTCCTGGTCGGCATCTTCCGACAAGTCCGGCGTGGTATAGCCGCCGCCTCCTGCTGTGACGTCCTCCTGCTCCTCCTGGGCGGGTCCAGACAGAATGCGGCCCAGACAGAGAGCCGCGCTGAGACAGATCATCAAAACAGCGATCACCAGATTCAGGCTGTACCGCAGACCACTGCTTCTCCGGCGTCGGCGGACAGCTTTCCGCCGGGGTGGCTCGTCCCATTCTTCCTCCCACTCCTCTTCCCAGTTCTCTGCAAAATCGGGGCGGCTTTCCCGCTCCGAATCCTCCCATCGATCTGTGTACGCCATGAAAGCACCCCCATCTCTGTGGCGAGGTTCTGATGACCTCGAGGAATAGGATAGCAGATGTATGTTTCCGATTCTTCACCAGCTTGTGTCATTATTGTAAACTTGTGAACTACCGCCTGTCAATTCCTCTTCTGTCTCCCATAGCTGAACGACCAGGTCCCAGGTACCCAGTCCGTCCTCCGACCCGTAGGCCACAATCCACAGGGATAGCTCAAAAGACAAATCGCTGCTCACAGCGGAAAAGCCGGCGTAGGCCTCCATCCCTGAGTCTCCCCAGTCAAAGTACTCCACCCCCGCCCGGAAGGTCTCCTCGTCAAAGGTGCCGTTCTGGGTGGGGCCTTCCGTCACCTGGAGAGGGCCAAAGGTGAGGCCGCAGCTCTCCCAGTAGGCGGCCAGCAGACCGTCCCACAGGGCCTGAGGGCTGAGATACCCTTCCTGGGGACTCACCCAGAACTCCATCTGGACCGGGATGCCCGCCGTGGAGGTCACCGCCAGCGTCCAGGTCTGGGAATTTCCCTCCGTCTCCGACCAACGCTCCAGCATCACCGCCGAGAAATCCTCCTGGCCGTCAGCGCCGGCCACCAGGTTTGGATTTTGCAGATCCGAGGCGGCCAGCCGTTCCAGCCAGGGCTGCTGGCTCTCCCCGGCCCATCGAATCAAAAAATCATTGAATCCTTCCATTGTCTGGCTGCCTTCTCCCGACTCCCAGTAGTCCTCCGACAGCGTGCCCTCCTGATAATAGCCGTCGCGTACCACCTCCAGGGCCGCCAGGAGCCCTGCTTTGATCTGATCGTAGTTCTCTCCATAGGGCCGCACATCGCTGACCGGCACCGTGTTGGTACTCTGGAGCAGTTCCCGCTCCTGACGATCCAGCAGATAACCGGGCACCAGGGCCCCCAGGGCCAGCATACACACCGCCAGCAGCACCGGCAGCAGCCAGCGGCGGAACCATACGCCCACGCTCATTCCCCTTCCTCCTCCCGGTCACAGACGGGCAATCCGATGGCCACGGTGGTACCCTGGCCCTCCTCCGAATCATATTCCAACCGGGCCCCATGGATGGCGGCAATTCTGGCGCACAGGGCCAGCCCCAGACCGGCTCCATGCTCCCGCCGGGACCGGGACTTGTCCACCATATAAAAGGCCTCGGTGATCCGGCTCAGCTGGTCGGCCGGAATGCCCCGGCCATCATCATCAATCCGGATCAAATAGCGGTCCCCCTCTACCTGGCCGGTGACCCGGACCCGGGTCCCCCCGGATTTGAAGGCGTTGTCCAGCAGGTTTAAGAGCAGGGTTTTGAACAGATCATACTCCACCCGGGCATAGCCGGGCTCCCAGGTAAAGGAGACCTTCACTCGCCGCTTCAGGGCCGCCGGGAAGGCAGTCTCCTCCACATCCCGCAGCAGCTGCCCCAGATCCATCTCCTCCAGCAGAAAATCCTGCCGGTCCAGGGTGATCAGCTCCATCAGCTTGAAGGACAGGGATTCCAGCCGCATCCCCTCATTGAGGATATACCCCGCCGCCTCATGGATCTGGGCCGGGGTGAGCTTCTTTTGATAAATGGTATCCGCATAGCCGATGATGCTGGTCATGGGGGTTTTCAGCTCGTGGGCGAAGGCCGCCACGAAATCCTCCCGCTGGCGCACCGCCAGCTCCAGCTCCTCGATCTTGCCCTCGATGGTGTCCGCCATCCAGTTGTAGGTCCGGGTCAGATCGCCGATCTCATCCCGGGAGCGGCTGGGGATCCGCCGGGTAAAGTCGCCCCGGGCAAAGGCCCGGCTGGCCCGCTCCAGCCGCTTGATGGGCCGGGTCAGCAGCCAGGATAGCAGCAGCATCAGCAGCGAGCCGGCCAGGCTGGCCGCCAAAAACACCAGTTGGCAGCGGCGCTGCAATTGCTCCGCCTCCGCAAACACGCCGCTCATATTTTCCACCGTGGTGAGCTCCAGAGAATAGCCGCTCTGGCTGAAGGCGCTGGTCACCACCAGCCAGTTGGAGATCAGGCCGTCCGCTCCGGCGGAGGCTCCCTGCCGCTCCTGGATCTGATAGCGGATTACGCCCTCCTCTCCGGCGCTTCCCTCCAGCCCTTCCGCCACATTGGAGTACACCGGCTCCCCTCCGGCGGGGGCCAGACTGAGCTCCACCGACATGGCCTCGGCGGTCTGTTGGGCCACATCCTCCAGGGTGCTCTCCTCCACCGGGGAGGTCCGGCTGGCGTTGAGGATCCCGGACTGAATGGCGTATTTCACCAGCTGGTGCTGCTGCAGTCCGTTCTCCACCTGGTGCTCCACCGCGTTGGACAGGCTGGTGGATACCGTGAAATACTCCGCCGCCGCCAGGGCTGCGGTGAGGATCAGCAGGGTGCAGAGGAACAACTTGGCAAAAAATTTCATGTCAGCCTCCTCATCCCGTTCCCGCCGTCACCGCTCCTCCGCCCCGGTATCCTGGGGGGCGCACAGCCGGTAACCAATGCGGAACACGGTCTGAATGGTGTCATTCCAGTCCAATTTCTTGCGCAGGCGCTGGATGTGGCTGTCCAGTGTCCGGGTCTCCCCCAGGTACTCCTCCCCCCACACCGTCTCATAGAGATAGCAGCGGGTCAGGGCCACATTGCGGTGGCGGACCAGGGTGGCCAGCAGGTCAAACTCCTTTACGGTGAGGGAGACCGGCGCCCCCGCCTTCTCCACCGTGCGGGATTCCAAATCCAGCGTCACGTCGCCGCAGGTAATCCGCCGGGAGGCGCGGCCGGTGCGGCGCAGCACAGACTCCACCCGGGCCACCAGCTCTCCGATCTGAAAGGGCTTCACCAGGTAATCGTCCGCTCCCATCTTCAGCCCCCGGATCCGGTCCTGCACCTGGCCCATGGCCGAGATGACAATCACCGGAATCTCCATGGGCTGAATATACTCCAACAGGTCGTACCCGCTGATCTCCGGGAGCATCAGGTCCAGCAGCACCAGATCCCAGCGGCCGCTGTCCAGCAGGTCCGCTCCGGTCTTTCCGTCCAGGGCGCAGGTACACTGGTAGCCCTCCCCCTGCAGCGTGCTCCGGATCAGATTGGAGATCGCCGCGTCATCCTCTACAATTAAAATGTGCACCATTGTTCTCTCTTCTTTCTCCCGGCCGCCGGGCCGGCATCGCTCTCTTTCGCCCTATTGTATCACAGAGTTGTGTCAAAGTTGTCATGCATTCTGTTTTTCCCGCAAAAAAGCAGCCGTCCGCGAAGCCTGAGGCTTCGCAGGCGGCTGCCGGGCCCATCCGGACTGTTTACCAGTGATCTTTCTCCTCGGCGTACAGCTCCGGGAGGATGGCGGCCAGATTGGTAAATTCCTTGATATTGTGTCCAAACAGAGCCCTGGGGGCCATCTCCGGAACAGCGGCCCCTTCCGGGAGCAGCTTGACCAGCCGCCCCTGTTCATCTATGCCATAGCCCATCCAGAAGTGGGATTTCAGCCAGATGCCGCCCGGCTCTTCCACCGCCTTGTGGGTCATCACCGCGGCCACCTGGCTGACCCCGGTGGCACAGACCATAGTGGTGCAGGTGGGGGTGCCGATCTTGGCCATATCATAGCCCAGATCAGAGGGCTTATGGAAGGTCAGCTTCAGGGGATCCGGCCCCAGGCCGATGTCCTCCAGAATATCGTGGGTGACCCCCCAGGTCTTCTCACGATTGGGCACAGCGGGATCCAACACATAATCCGGGTTCATCGCCCGGGCATAGTAGTGATCCTCTTTGTCCCAGATCTTATAGCGCAGATCAGGGCCCACCGAGTGCCAGCCAAACCACCAGTCGAACATCTCCGCCGTCACCCCGGGCATAAAGGTGGAGTTGGCCACAAAGCCGGTGCCGTTGGGGGCCACCGTAAAGCCCACCTCCAGCGCTACCGCTCCGTCCAAGAAGTCGTTGCGCCGCTCAATGGGCGTGGCCAGGGCGGGATCCGCCGCAGGCCCTCTCCAGATGGCCAGCTTTTCCTCCGGGATGGGCGCCATGGGGCGGTCAAAATATTTGGCATAGGGCAGCTTTCGCTCCGCTTCTGTGATTGTGACCATGGATAAACCTCCTGTACTCCCGCTCCCCAGGGCCGGGGCCCCGGGGCCCCTCTGTTCCGGAAGGGTGCCCGGGCGGGGATAGAATCAAAATAAGCGCCTCTATCATAGCACAGTTTTTTCAAAAATACAAAAAACCGGCACGGTCAATGCCGTACCGGTCAGATTTGGGGTCAGGCTTCAGCAGCCCGGCGCAGCGCGCGGTCTGTGAAGCGCGGCCGTGTCAGTCCTCCAGGCTCTCCAGGAAGTGCATCAGAATCATCTGATCCTCGGGCAGATTGGCAAACAGCTCCAGCTCTCCGTTCTTGTCCCGCAGCAGATCGGCCATGGCGATGTACTGGGACAGGGCGGACTTCAGGTTATAGCGGTCACCGTAGACAGACTCCAGCCAAACGTCGCCCTTGCAGCGGCTGATCGCTTCCTTGAAAGCGTTGATGTCCTGCAAACTCTTGATCTTCATAGAAAAACCTCCAATCAATGTTGATGCGACTGTTTCGTTGCCGGTGCTCAGCCGTCCTCAGCTGATCACCTTGCCTATATTATACTGATTTTCCTGTTTCTTTCAATTCGCATAGGGCAACATTTCGCGCCCTGCCGCTTTCATTTTTTTGTTCCATTTGTACAATCTTTTCATTTATTCACCTATTTTTAACCATTTTACAAAAAGAAAAGTTCTTTTTATAAGTCAATTTTACACGTCCTTTCGTCATTTTGACGGACAGCCATGTGGTCCTGCGCTGCCATTCCCTGAGACATAAAAAACGGGATGACTGGGGCCCCTCGCCTCAGTCATCCCGTCTTGTTTCCTCTCTTGCCGCCTCCGCGGGTTTTACCGTGATGGTTTTGGTCCGCTTCCGGGTGCGCTTGCGCTTTCTGGGCAGCTTGCGCACGGCAATGACCTCTCCGCCCAGCTTGCACAGGCTGAACAGGGCCGCCGGGAAGGCCGCATCATTGAACACCCTGCATCGGCCGTGCCAGCGCTCCCCCTCGGGCTCCTGATGGAGAATGGTGTAAAAGCGCCCGTGCTCCATGCAGCGGCTGCGGGCCACATAGCTGTGCCCCAACTGGTACCAGTTGCCGTTGCACAGCCAATTCTCACACTTGGGGCAGCGAAAGACCCGGGCCCCCCGGCTCTTGAGGCAGTCCCCCTCCCCGGCAAAGCTGCCGCAGTCCCGGTCCAGCAGCGGGGGCTCCTGGCAGAAAATACGCTCCAGCTCTGCCGATGCCGTCCCGGCAGCCCGCTCCCGGCGCTGGCGATAGAGCTCCTGCTCCCGGCGCTCCAGCTCCCCGCGGGAGGGCAGCTCTCCCAGGCGGCGCACCATTTCCGCGGCGATACAGGCGGTATAGAAGGCGTCATTGCACGCGTCGTGAAATGACAATTCCTCTGCCAGGCCCAGCGCCTCCACCGCGTCTTTCAGGGCGGTCTGCTGGTCGGACCCCATCATCATCAGGTCAAAGGCCCGCTGCAGATCATAGACCTCCAGCGGGAGATAGCGCTCCAAGCCGTACCAGGTCAGATTGCGCTTGAGCACCTGGGCATCGCTGGGCCCCCAGGTGAAGAAGGCGGCCTGCTCACCGCACCACTCAAAAAAACCGGCCGCCACCTCCGGGAACCGCTGGGCCCGGAAGAGCTCCTTCTGATCCAGCGGCAGCATCTTGCGCACCCTGTGGTGGAGCTTCTTATGGATGGTGGGACGCACATAGGCAGAGAACGATTCGCCCTCTGCCTGCCACTGTTTCAGCTGATAGGCGCCCACCTGGATAATCTCATCCAGCTTGTCCGCCTCGCCGTGGGGATAACCCTGATTCCATTCCAAATCAAAAAACACATAACTCATGCTGTCACATTACAACAGTTTTACCTGTTTGTCAACGCATCAAATCACTCGACGGCAAAAAAGAAAAAAACTAAAAATAACTGTTGACAAAACGCGTCTGATTTAATATAATATCACTTGCCCTGTTGCGAGGGGATTCAAACAGATATGGCGGCATAGCTCAGTTGGCTAGAGCATACGGTTCATACCCGTAGTGTCCCCGGTTCAAATCCAGGTGCCGCTACCAAGGCGCCCCTCCGGACCCAGCCGTCCGGGGGCCGCACCTAACTCCATCTGGCCCGTTGGTCAAGTGGTTAAGACACGGCCCTTTCACGGCTGTAACATGGGTTCGAGTCCCGTACGGGTCACCAATGGAGGCTTAGCTCAGCTGGTTAGAGCGCTTGCTTCACACGCAAGAGGCCACTGGTTCGAGTCCAGTAGTCTCCACCAAGAAACACCCTGGTTTCCTCAGAAACCAGGGTGTTTTCTTTGTCTTCGCAGCATCTCCCGCCGCGCCCCCGGCCGACGGCCCGGCGCAAGCGCAGGATCGGGCGGTCAAACCGCCTCCGATCCCCTGTCCTTTGGTCAGGTCTCTGACGCCGGGAAAAGCGGCCAAAACGGGCAAACGGTCCTGCCGTGCTTCACCGGGAAGATCGCATTACAGATTCTGCCGCTCAGGTCTCAGCAATTCCAGTCTGCTGTTCTTTTTCGAACGCCCGCCGGAGCCGGTCTGTCACTTGATAAACCATCTCATTTTGACAGCCCCGATACCATGCGGCCGACAGATAAAGTTTTGCCGCCGGGTGCTGGAAGTGAAGGATTTGAAGATCTGTCCCGCTCAATCTGTCCGCAGCAGACTGGGGCAGGATCATGGCGCTCTCCCCACTCTCCACCGTCAGGGTCATGGCGGTGTGATCTTCACAAAAGCGAATCTTGGGCGTGCTCCCAATCTGTTGCAGCAGGTGGAGGATCTGCGACAATCCTCTGGACTCCTTCTCCAGTAATACAATCCCCCGCTGATCCAGCAGCTCCCGGACCTGTTCTATCGTGTCTTTACAGGGCTGCCGGCGGCGGACCACCAAGACCATCTCCTCTTCCCGGAGCGTCAGCGTCTCCAGCGCATCATCAATCTGCTGGGTCTGATGCAAGAAGATGCCCATATCCTGCTCTCCCTCCCGCAGCGCTTCCAGCATGCGGCCAAAATCATCCTGCCGAAACAGGACCCGGAGCCCCGGATATGCCCTGCGCTGCTCATACACGGCATCCGTAAGCAGTGCGTGGACGCGAGGATCCTCTGCAACTCTCGGCTCCACCACAATGAAGAGCGAGCGCTTTGTCTCACGACAGTTCTGCGGAGACTTATGCAGCAGCGGGGCGATTTTCTCCGAGCGAAGCAAAATTTCCTTGGCTTCATGCAGCAAAGTTTCACCGGCCGCCGTCAATGCAACCCTTCGCTGCCTGCTTCTGGAGAACAGCAGGACGCCAAGTTCCTCCTCCAGTCCGGCAATCTGTTTGCTAAGCGCGGATTGAGATACATAAAGGGCCTGGGCAGCCCGGCTGAAATTCAGCGTATCCGCCACCGCGACAAAATAATAGAGTTGACGAAGTTCCACGCAGACCACATCCTTTTTTCTATCTTAACATGTTATGACCCTTTGGGCAATGACAGCGGGGCCACGGGAAGTCATCATACTTTTTTGGAATATCGTCTGGGACGCACTATCTCTTCTGGGTATTTCACCTCCCGCATCCGGACCGTTATAATGAAATTAAAATGCTGAACGGTGCAGAATATGACGCCATTGCGGCGAAAGGGTGGAAGCGATATGAGGCGAAACAGATGGATCAAAGCATTTGCGGGCGTACTGCTGATGCTGGTGCTCAGCGCCATGTACGCCTGGAGTTACTTCCGGGTGGAACTGGAAGCAGTCTATCCTGGCTGGTCCCAGACACAGGTTACCTTCAATTTCACGATTTTAATGAGCTGCTTCTGTTTGGGCGGTCTTGCCGCCGGAAGCATTTTAAAGCGGTGGAATAAATCCATACAGCTGATCATTTCCGCTCTTCTGATCGGCGGGGGATTTTTCGGCGTCTCATTGCTGCCGGTACAGAGCGGCCCGGCGCTCTTTCAGCTGTATCTCTGCTACGGGGTATTGACCGGGCTGGGCACCGGCATTGCCTATAATGCAGTCCTCTCCGGCATTCAGCCCTGGTTTCCGGAACAGCCCGGTTTGATCTCCGGTGTGCTGCTGATGGGCATGGGGTTCGGCACCCTGCTGTTGGGAAACGCGGCTGCGGCACTGATTCCCGCAGCGGGACTGGGCAACACATTCCGAATCTTTGCGGCCGCCTCGCTGGCGATCCTATGTCTCTGCGCCCCTGTGATCAAAGCGCCTGATGCCCTGCCCTGTTCTTCCGATCAGCCTGACGAAACCAGTTCTGCCGACCTTTCTACCGGCCAGATGCTGCGCAGGTCCTCTTTTTGGCTCTACTTCATCTGGAATATCCTTCTATCCGCGGCCGGGATGCTGGTGATCAATTCCGCCTCTTCCATTTCGCTCTTTTATGGTCTTGCCGCTGTGGTAGGACTGCTTGTATCTGTCTGCAACGGGCTGGGCCGGCTTTTGATCGGCTCCTGTATGGACCGCATGGGGTGGAAGGGCACCATGTTTTTCAACAACGGGATCCTGCTGACTTCCGGGATTCTGCTCTGCATTGGAGATCAATGCGGCGCGGCCATGATCGTGCTGGCGGGCATGCTCTGCATGGGCATCTGCAATGGAGGCGGGATTACCATTTCTGCGGCGTTAATCCGTCAGCTTTACGGAAGCAAATACTATGCCTCCAATTTCTCGGTCTGTAATCTGTGCCTGATACCGGCATCCATCATCGGCCCCATGATCTCAGCGGCACTGCAGGACGGCTCTGGAAGCTATTGGAGCACCTTTGTCATGGTGACCGCTCTGGGCATCATCACGATGGCGTTAAACTTTGGCATTCGCCGTCCATGAGTGCCGTGCAGACTGAAGTATCCAAGCTTTTTATATCGCGGCCCACACCCGGAGGCGGCTTGCATTCCATTATGTACACCTGTCCTTTCTTTTCTTCTGCCCGGGAGTTCCATGCGCAGCCCCCCCTATGCTCCGGCGCCTGCCGGACCGCTTCGCACGCAAGGGACCACTGGTTCAGATCCGGTCGTCTCCACCAAGAAACACCCTGGCTTCCTCAGAAACCAGGGTGTTTTCTTTCTCTTGAAAACCGAAAACACAGGGTATGCCCCGGGCAGCGGTCGCTGCCCGGGGCATGATTGCTATGGCCTCATCCGGCCACCCGAATCATCTCTCGCCTGAGGTTTTAACGCCGCTCCTTGCGGAATATGCGCAGCGCACTGAGCACAATCACCGCTCCAATCAGCAAAACGGCTGCAACTTCCACCCAGGCCGTGTCGCCGGTCTTGGGCGAATCCTCCTTTGTATCGGTCTGACCGCCGTTGTTCTGACCGTTTGCCGCATCCTGGAGCGCTTTCAGCGTGGCCTCGGCGGCCTGCAGCTGGGCATAGTTGTCCACCTGCGCCTTCTGCGCGTCGGTCAGCGCATCGTAGGCCGCCCGGGCATCGGCAATCGCCTGCGCGCTGTTCAACGTCACAGGCCCGATGGCATCAATGAGCTGTTTGACATGGTCCACCGCGTCGGCATCCGCCCGGAGTTCGGCGAGCCGCGCTTCCGCAGCCAGCAGGATGTCGTAGTTGCTCACCAGCCCCTTTTGATCCTCTGCCAGCGCATCATAGGCCATGCGGGCATTGACGATGGCCGTCTCCCGCTCCAGCGTCACCTGACCGATGGCGTCAATGAGCTTCACCACTTGCTCGGCAGCATTCACGTCTTCCAGCAGGGCAGCGAACGCGTCCTCGGCGTCCTGGAGTTGCTTATAGTTTTCCACCGCGGCCCTCTGCTCCTCCGTCAGCGCATTGTAGGCCGCCCGGGCGTCGGCGATGGCCTTTCCGCTCTCGATATTCACCGGGCCAATCGCGTCGATGAGCCGTTCCACTTCGGAGACCGCCGCGGCCAGGGCAGTATAGGCCGCCTCAGCCTGCTGCAGCACGTCATAGTTGCCCACCAGCGCTCTCTGGGCGTCGGTCAGCGCATCGTAGGCCACACGGGCATCGTTGATGGCCCGCTCACTGCTCAGCGAGACCTCACCGATGGCGCCGATGAGCTGTTCCACTCTGGCCGCCGCGGCGGCATCCCCCTGAAGGGCGCTGAAGTCGGCCTCGGCCTGCTGCAGCACGCCGTAATTATCCACCAGTTCCTTCTGCGCTTCCGTCAACGCGTTGTAGGCCTCCCGGGCGGCGGCAATCGCCTGCCCGCTGTCCTGCGTGACCTTCCCGATGGCGTCAATGAGCTGCTCCACCTGACTGGCCGCCTTCTCATCTTCCTCTGCCTGGGCAATGTTGTCCTCTGTGGCCTCGGTCTGGGTGGTGCGGAACAGGTCAAAGGCCACCCGGTTTCCGCTGGACGCGGGACTCTGCTCCCCGGTCAGCTCAATGTGCAGCGTATGGGCGCAATCCTTCAGATCGGCCTGGAACAGCAGGGTGCTGTTCAGCGCCTGCTCCCCATAGGCGTCAATGGTGCCTGCCAGCGCGCCGTCAATGTATACCTCGGCCATGCCGCAGTCGGGCCCCACCGAACCGTAGATCTCCAGCCGGTTTCCGATAAACTCCAGATCCACAGCAGCCTGGGCGGCATCGCTCTCGTGGGCTGTGGCGCTGTAGTACTGATAGAACCAATCCGCTCTGCCCGGCTCAGAACTCTCCTCTTCCTGGATCAGACGGAACTCGCCGGAATAGGACACCCGGCTGTCGTTGTCGTCAATAGCATCCCAAGTGTACTCCGCGCTGTCCGCCTTATGGGCCAGAACCATCCGGTCATTGAGTACCTGAGCGACCTGCTCCGGGTCCATCTTCTGCACCAGGATGGCGTCCTTTCCGTTCTCGTCGGGCGTCCAGACATTGGAGCCGTCCGCCACCGACACCGAGTTCGTGCCTCTCTGCAGCGTCCAGTAGTCGCCGGCGCCCTCCACAGCGTAGAGCATTGTGGTCAGATCCCAGCTCTGCCGTCCGCTGTCCCCCTTCATGAACAGGTCATAGGACAGGGCCACAGGGCTGTCCTCTTCCATGCGGTCCCGGGTCGCCCGGTCGCCTGTGATGATGGAGTTTCCGATCTCAAAACCGCTCCACAGCACGGGCACGGGGCACCGCTCCGCGATCAGCTGGGCCGCCTGGGGATGATTGAGCAGATTCCACTCCCGGCCGGAGGGGTACTGGCCGCCCATAACGGTGCACAGCTTCACCTTTTGGGCCACCAGCTCCATGCCGGTCAGATCGCTGTACTCATCCGGGCCGGACAGCAGCAGGTCGTTCAGGTTGTTCAGCATACCCACCACGATCAGCACCACACTGTGATCCTCGGCATTGGCCAGGGTCTGCCGATAGACCGACAGCGCAGAGGGCGCATTTGTATCGTTGTAGATATCATTTTCATATTCCCGCGCGACAACCCGCTGATAGGGGGAACCGCCGCCGCTGGGACATTCGGGGGAAATGCCGACGGGAATGTCGGGCTGTCCAAAATAAGTGTTGATGGCGTCCATGGCGGGAGCTGCCCAGCCGCTGTTGCAGGAGCCCACGCAGGCCAAAAGCTCCGCTCTCCCCTCCTGGACATAGGAGTGGATGACCGCCAGCGCACCCACATCGTCCACGTCGGTGTCGATGTCGGTGTCAAAGATCACCTTGACCACATCGTCCGGGGTGTACTCGAAGGGGTCGGAGGGGGCCACCGGAGGATCGGGGTTCTCCGCGGTATAGAGTTCCGCAATGCGTTCCGGAGAGAGGACGCCGGTATACAGCTTGACCTCATCCAGCAGGCCCTTGAAATACTCCGTCACCGCGCCGTCCGATCCTCCGATCACCGGGCCGCCGGTGCCGCCCATGACCAGCGGCGCATCAGACACCGAGTTCACGGGGTCGGATTTCACATCTGCCAGCTCTCCATCGATGTAAATGGATCTGGTGCCGCTCAGCGCATCCTGCACCAGCGTGACCATCTGCCAGTCGTTCAGCACGGCGGGATCACTGACCATGGTGTGGTTGAAGCCGCAGCCGTAGTCCAGATTCCCGTTGCTGATGTAAAGGCCATACCAGACATCTCCCACGGTGCGCCCCTTCTGGATAATGCCGTGGTATCCGCCCGCGTCAATGTGTTCCGGCTTTACCCACAGATTTATGGTGTAGCTGTCGGAGGCGGAGAAGTCCAGCGCGTCGTCATCCGGCACGATGACCAGTTCTTCGTCGGCGTCGAAACGGATGGCGTTGTTCACAGCGCCGGTCTCCAGCGTGGGATCGCCGTTGATCTCGCCGTCATGGCCATTGCCGGAGACGTCGGGAACCTTGCCATCGCCGGTCAGCTCGTCAAAAGTCCACTCCGCAACCAGCTCAGGCTCGGGCTGCTGGGGCATGGCAGACTTGATGAAGTCAACATTCACGTTGTATCCGCCGCCGGTGGACTCATCCGAGATGACCAGGCGCAGGGTGTGTTCTCCCTCGCCCAGGCCTTCGCAGCTGTACAGGCAGCGGCTGACCGTGCTCTGAGGCGCATGGGCGTCAAAGGAGCCGATCTGCACTCCGTCCACCCACACCTCTGCCTTGCCGAAATCGGGGCCGACCCCGCCGTAAATCACCAGGAAGTCGCCGCTGAAGGTGGTTTCCATGGCCTGGCCGGGGGCGCCGCCCTGGATCAGGGATCCGCCATAGGCGTTGGCGTTGTCAACCTTGGTCCACTCCCCGCTCACCGAGGACGAGGTGTCATCAATGGGGAAAATCTGAACTTCGTCCGGGTTGTTTTTGTGGGCGGAGATCATCATCTCGTCCAGATAGGAGGCGATCTCTCCGGGCGCAGAGTCGTTCTGGAACACCAGATAGGCCCGGGCGCCGGTCTCGGCGTTGGCGTAGAAGGCGTTGTTGCCCTGGTCGTCAATCTCCACATCGCCCCGCTCCATAGTCCACCAGTCTCCCAGGCCTTCCACCGCGTACAGCACGGAGGTCAGATCCCAGGACTGCTGTCCCGGATGGTAGGCCACGCGCAGGGGATTGTCCAGCTCGGTCTCATCCAGACGGTAGCCGGTCTGGATGACGCCGCCGATGTTAAAATCGGAGAACACGATGGGGGTGGGCCAATGATCCACCACATACTGGGCGGCAATGGGGTCGTTCTCAATGTTAAACTCTCTTCCGACGGGGAAGGAGCCGCCCATGCAGGAGACCAGCTTGACCTTTTGCTGTACCAACTCCATACCGCCCTCAGAGCGGAGCAGGTCATAGAGATTGGTCAGCATACCGGTGGCCACAATGGTCACGCTGTGGTCGGGCTGGGATGCCAGGAGCTCCCGGTAGACATCCACCGCGTCCGGGGCGTGAAGCCCGTCCGGAATATCCGTCTCATAGCGGGCTGTCACCGTTTTATTGAATGTAAAGCCCCGGCAGTCGGCAAAGATGTCATCCCTGGACTTCATGGTGCCCACCGGTAGGTCCGGACGCCCGTAATAGGTGTTCAGCGCGTCCAGGCAGGAGGCGCCGTAGGGGGTTGAGGTGTCGCAGACCGTGCCCAGGAAGTTGATCTTGCCCTGGTTTGCGTAGTAGTGCAAAATGGAAAGGGCGGCCACGTCATCATAGTCGGGGCCGATGTCGGTGTCATAAATAATATTTGCCTGCTCGGCCGCCGGATCGGGGAATTCGCCCTCCCACTGGACATAGTCCTTCTCGGGCAGGGGATCCTCCGGATTGGCCGCTTCCTCGGTGGCGTAGAGCTCCTGAACCTCTGTATCGCTCAGCGCCCGGCTGTAGATCCGCAGGTTGTCCAGGGCGCCGGTCAGATACTCGCCCTCATTGACGCCGGAAAATCCGAGCTGCAGCGGGTAATCGGAGGAAATCCCCTGATTGCAGGTGTCCATCTGCTTGACCAGCTGACCGTCAATATAGATTTTGATATTGCCCGCCGCACTGTGAACGGCGCAGGCGTGCATCCAGCGGCCGGGGATTGCGGCGGCCACGGCCTGGGACTGAATCACCAGGTCCTCGCTGTAGTGCACCTGGCTGCCATTCATGAAGAATCCATACCAGGCCGTCTCGGTAAGCCGGCCCTTCTGCAGCACTGTGTGCCAGCCCCCGGGCGGATTCTCATCCATCTTGATCCAGAGGGCCACAGTGAAGTCCCCGCCGGCAAAGTCCAGGGCATCGTGGTCCGGAATTTCAATATAGGACGCGCCGTCAAACCGCGCCGCCGTGCCCTCTTTGCCGTCTGCATCCGCAGTGACAGATCCGTGTATTTCTCCGTCGTGACCGTTGCCGGTGAGGTCCCGGACCACTCCCTCCTGGACCTCATTGAAGTCATAGTGAGCTACCAGGCCGTCTTCCGGCGCTGCAGCCAGTGCAACAGGTACCAGTCCCAACAAAAGAGAAACGCACATCAACAGGGATATCAATCTTTTTCTCATAGAGATTCCCTCCTTTAATTCTTTTTTCTGTGCTCTTGTTGTTCCGCTGTCATACCAAAGGCTGAGGAAAAACGCGCTTTGCGGTCATTGCCTGCTGGTAGAACTGGTCTGTGACTGAGGCTGCCGCACTGTTCAGAGCCATGCGGCCGCTGCTGCAGCAGTTTGCCCTCTGTATCCAGAGGACACAGGTACATGTGAACGCCTTTTTTCACCGCCGGCAGCTCGTCTGTCCGCAGCGCCCCAATCCCCTCCTTTCCCGCCGCACAGGCGCGGCCATGATCGGTGCTGTCTGGACAGATGAATTGGAAGTTCTATAAAGGTCATTTCACTATCGTATATATTTTAGCATCATTGTGTAAGTTGTCAATATTCTTTCATATCTTTTATCGCTTTTTATCTAATTTGTCTAAAAAACGCTATATATCGTTCCATTTCCAGGAAATAAGTCTGGAAGCAAATTGCATTAAAATTTGAAATTTTTTCAATTGCTCTCCCCGAACTCGTCAAAGCATCCGACACCGGCGGTGCTCAAATACACCTCTCCGACAAGTCCCGTCGGCAGCAAAAAAGAGCGGCCGACCTGTTTCTCAACAGATCAGCCGCTCCGGCCCGTCATGCCCCTCACACAAATCCAGACAGCACATAGGGATAGAACCAGTCAAAACGGAAGGCGGCCCGCTTCGCCGTGGCGCCGTCCCCCTGCCGCTCCCTCAGAACGCACCGGTGTCCCCAGGACGCCAGCGCTGGGCACTGCCAGGCTTTGCGCCATCTCCACCCCCTCCACCGCCGCCTCAGCCAAGGGCCCCGGCCTGTCGTCCCTCTTTCTCTTATGTCCCTCTCCCGTTCTCTCCAGAAAGGTCTGCTTCCGGCATCGCAGCGCCCGCCGGGCGTTGCCAACCGGCACGACGCCTCTCTGTCCTCCAGCAGCCGGAGCGGCCAGAGACACCGGCCAATCTGCGAGAAAAAACCGCCCTAGTCCTGGGGCGGTTTTGCCGGATGCGAAGTTTCTGTCTCTGTTCAACGAATGGAAAAGGCGCGTATACCGGCTACTTCGAAGCCCGGTTTTTATTCTCCGTGTTGGGTACGGTGATAGCAAAAAAGGCTGGCGCCGGATACCCGGCGCCAGCTTGTTTCAATTCCTTGGTTCGGTAAGGTGATAGGTGGATATATGGGCGGCTAGAGGCTACCATGGGAGTTTCAATTCCCTGGCGCGGGTAAGGTGATAGCAACACTCATATCCAGTTCGAAATCTGCCAGGACGTTTCAATTCCCTGGTGCGGGTAAGGTGATAGGCAGAAGCGCTTGCCAAGTCATCTAAGGAAGAGGTTTCAATTCCCTGGTGCGGGTAAGGTGATAGGATTTTTGTGCGGAATATTCGACGTAGAGGAACAGTTTCAATTCCCTGGTGCGGGTAAGGTGATAGGAGCCGTATCCAGATGGGAGGAGGCGACCACATTGTTTCAATTCCCTGGTGCGGGTAAGGTGATAGGGGCGGCAGGGCGCAAAACCCCGCGGGGTTTCGTTTCAATTCCCTGGTGCGGGTAAGGTGATAGAGCAAAAATGCCTGATTTCACCAAAATAATAGCGCAAAACGCCCAAGCTGTCAAGTTCTCCCACGGCTGCGGCGGAAAAAATACCCAAAAGGGCCAAAAGGTCCGCGCATCACGTCCGTGCCCCGGCCGCCGCACGGTCTGCAGCCGGAACAGCCCGAATCCGGCGGCGTTTCGGTCCTCTGCCCGGCGCAACACAGGAAGCACAGCGCCGCCCGGCGCTGTGCTCCGGGTGTCGGCCCTGGGCGCTGTCGGCCGCAGGGCACAGCAGCCGTCAGAACCCGGACTGAAGCGGAGGGCCACAGTCCGGCGGCGTCAGCCAATCCGCAGAAAAGCCAGACAGGACTATATCGCCAACACCTGCCGCCCGGCCCGGACTCCCTCCGGGCCGGAGCGCCATGCTGCCCGCGGGCGGTCCCAAACGCTCAATCCCGCCCCAGCGCCGGCCAGCTCTCAAACTCTTGACCCGCTTACTTTTTGACCGTACTGCCCTATGACTGGGTCAGGCTGGCGTAGAGCGCCAGCGTCTCCTGATCGGTGGCGGCGCTCATGTAATAGAGCACGCCGTCGGCGCGGACACAGAGGAACACCGTATTGCGCGGATCCAGAAATACCCGGCAGCTCTCGCCGGTCTCCCGGATGCGGTATCTCCCCTTGCTCAGGTTGCCCATGGCAGTGCCGTTGGTCCGGGTCATATCGGGCAGTTCCTGCACCAGGGTGACCTCCTCAATATTCTCCAGGGGAATGGCATAGTCCTCCCGCAGCTGCTCCGCCGTCAGGGTATTCCCCTGAATGGTCAGCCGGATGGGGGTAAACTCCAGGCGGATGGTCCAGACACAGATCAGAAGCACTCCCAGCAGCACCGCCGCCAGGAAAATGCCCATCACCTTCCCCGCCGGGGTGGCCATATTGATGGTGGTGCCCATCCCCACCCGCTTTTCCACCACAGTTTTGCGGTCTCTCGGGTTGTAGTAAATCATGCCCCACAGCCAGCAATCGTCGTCATCCGCCGTTCCCGCCAGGTCCATTTTATCCTGGTAAGCACTGTCCAGCTTGACCATTCTGCGCATCAGCTCCGCGGTCCCGGCCAGGAGCAGCACCACATAGCCGATGGTCCCCCAGAGCAGGGTCCGCATGCCCAGATCCAGGCTGACCACTACCGTCAGGCAAAACGCTATGGTCAGTGCGGTATTGATCCAGAGGGTGAACAGCCAGTATTTTTTCCACAGCGCCCGCCGGGCCCGGTTATAGTTCAGGTTGACCTGGCTGTCGCTGCTGATGACCTTTTGCCGCTGTCGGTCCATCCAGATGCCGCAGCCCCCAAACAGCGGGGTAATAAGGGCAAAGGTAAAGGCGATGATATTCAGCGCCAGGCTGTCGGGCCGGCCAAACTCCCACACCGCGGCAAAACCCGCAGCGCCCAGACTGATCAGGCTGGGCGCAATGCAGGCAGTCCACCGGAAACTGCGCACAGTGTCCAACTCCCGGGTCTCCACCAGGATCCGGCGCGCCCGCTCTCCCCCGTAGCCGTGCTCTGCCTTCCAGGCCCGCACCGCCCGATTGGCCCGGGCAAAGGGCACCTGGAGCGCAAAGATGGCCGCAAAACACCACACCATCCAAAATGTGACGCTGATGGACATATAGGGGACGGGGAGGGTCGCCAGCGGAATCACCGCCAGGATGAGCAACCACAGTGTGACCTCTCGCTTAAACCGGCGGGAAATCTCCGCCACCTCCGGCTCCTTTTCCAGCCCCAACTGCAGCTGGGCCCCAAACATCACTCCGCCCCTGGGTCTGCCGTAATAGCGCATGACACCGTAAAGAATCAGCAGCACAGGGTACATGCAGGCTGCCATTATGATAAAAAATGTGGTCATAGTTGCTCCTCCTTCCCATAGAGCTGACCGCACAGCGCTAGAAAGTCCGCCCGGTCCATCCCCCGGGCCCGGGCCTCAGCGGCCAGTATCCGCAGCCGCTCCACGCTCTCCGGGGGCAGCGCTCCGGTTTCCTCGCCCGGCCGCTCCCGCACCCGGGCGCCGTTGCGCCGGTCTGTGCACAGGAATCCCTCCTGTTTCAGCAGCTGATATGCCTTATTGACCGTCATCACATTGACGCCCAGCTCCTCCGCCAGCGCCCGCACCGTGGGCAGCCGTTCCCCCGGCGCCAGCCGCCCGTCCGAAATCCCAGCCACAATCTGATTGCGCAGCTGAAGATAGATGGGCACGTCGGAGCCGTCTCTGATTTCAATGACCATAATCCGCCCCCTTTGTATTGCATATAATAATACAAGCAATACAATTGTCAAGGCTTTTTTCAAATTTAATATTTACGTCTGCACTTTGAAGTGTTAAAATAAAGTTGACTATAAAATAGGGAGTGATTGCATGCCCCGTCCCATGAAACATGAGCGCTCCATCGCCATGTATGAGACCATCCTGAAGCTGCGCACAGTAGAGGAGTGCGTCGATTTTTTTGAGGACCTCTGCGCCGCCACGGAACTGAGCGCCATGGAGCAGCGCTTTGACGTGGCATCCCTTTTGCTGGAGGGACGGGTTTACACCGAGATCATGGAGCTCACCAAGGCCAGCAGCGCCACCGTCAGCCGGGTCAACCGGATGCTGAACTATGGCCACGGCTGCCTGGGGGAGGTCATCGCCCGGCCCTCCGAGGCGGAGGAGCCGCCCCAGCAATCCTGAGTCTCTTTCCGCTGCCCCGCCGGGATACGGCGATCCGCGGCCGGCTCCCGGCTTCCGCGATGGCAGCAGGATTCAGAACGCCTGCGGCGGAGCGTTGTCCCGTCCAGATCAAAAACGAGCAGCCGACTGTGGTCGGCTGCTCGTTTTTTTTATTCTGTCGGCGGAGGCCCTGTTGAAGCCAACCGGCCCCGGGCGCAGGACGGGATGGCTTATTTGTCCCGCGTAAGTGCAGACCAATAATTCTGAGGGATCTTTTTCTTCCAGGCGATCCAGAGGCAGCAGGCCAACAGCAGGACGGCCCCCAAGAGCACGGCCCACGGGCTCAGTCCCGAGCTGTCGATAAACTTTGCCGCGTCATCATCCCGGGGCGCTGACCCCATCAGGGATAAAACCGGCACAATCACCCAGGCGAGGATGGAGCCCATTGGCATCAGCAAGACCATAAAGGAAACGATGCAATAGCACACGGATTTCGTTTGCCTCCGATAGGTCAGCATATAAACCACCGCCGCCAAAACCGGCAGCAGCACGCCCGCCGCATGAAACAGGGATAGGGTGAGCGCTGTAAACCGGCCGCCCTGATAACTCATACTGGCCGCTGCCACGCTGAAGCTTGTCACCCGGGCGCCGCACAAGACCGCGACCAGCGCATGCCCGCCCTCATGCAAAACCACATACAGGGGAAGCATGCACATAACACTTGCCAACAGGGACAAAACTTTCTTTGCTTTCAGACTCATGCCGTCCCTCCTCAAGAGATCCCCGCCGCGCGCCTACCCCTGCGGCGCCCCGGGCGGCGGTAGTCCAGGTCACCCCAGGCAGGCATAGAACAGGTCCACAATCCACTGCCAGATCCGGGGGAACTGCCCCCGCACCGCTTGGTAAAACTCCTGCCGGGGGACAAAGTGGTGGAACTCCACCGTCCCCACCGTCTCATCTCCGATGGCCACCGCGCCTCTGGCAAAGCCCCCGGCGGCGATCCGGGCGGCCTGGGCATACCCTCCGATGGCGTACTCCCCCAGGGCAACGCCCCCCACGGCAAACCAGCCCACGGCGACGCCCCCCAGGGCGATGCCGCCCACCGCAATACAGCCCATGGACAGCAGCAGCCCCACACACAGGCTGGCCAGCGTGATCAGCCCCACCGAGACGCAGCCCACGGCCACCACGCCCAGGGAGACACACCCCACCGCCACAATCCCCTGGGCCACGGTGCCCACGGCGATGATCCCCTTGGCCCGGCGCAGGCCCGGGCCAAGGTTGATATGCACCAGCGGGAGCCCCCACAGGGTGCGCTTGCTTCGATACTCATAGACCGGACGCCAGCCCCAGTGCCAATACCAGCCCGGCGCCGCCTGGGGCGGAGTTGGGCCGGAGTCCCTCTGCCAGGGCTCCTGTCCGGCCGCAGCCGTCCGGCCGCCCTCTTCCGCCGTCCTGCCCTCCTCCGGAGGCGGGGTCCGGCCGGTCAGCTCGTCCATGGAGATCTGGAAGTAGTCACAGAGCAGATACAGCTTTTCTAGCTCCGGGGTGGTCTCCCCCAGCTCCCACTTGCTCACGGTCTGGCGGGACACCCCCGCCACCGCCCCCACCTGCTCCTGACTCATGCCATGCTTTCGGCGCAGCCGGGCGAGCTGCTGGGAAAATGTCATATGGAATTCCTCCTCTCATGTCATGGGTCAAAGTATAGCAGAATCCCGTCCCGGCTTCCACCAAATTGGACTGGAAGTTTGTCAACCAAAGTTAACATCCCGGTCGCCAGGCCCATTTGGGGGACTTTTTCTCCCCAGACCCATCTCTCCAGGCCTTCGCCAGACCTCTGGCACGGAAACAGACAAAGCCGCCGGCCTTTCGGCCGGCGGCTTTGTCCACAGCGTTTTGCCGCGTCATTAAAAAGAGAAAATGAAAAAGCGAATCAGTGTTCGGGCAATCGCCCGCCGGGGGGCAGCTCAGTGAGCGCGCCCTTCCTCTCCGCCGGGGCGCCTGCGCAGCGCCGCCAGCAGCACCAGGGCCACAAGCGCCCCCGCCAGCAGCCCGGCGGGCGCCGCCAGCGACAGGTTGTCTCCAGTCCTGGGCGCGGTGGTGTTGCCGCCGTCACCGCCGGGCGCGGGATCCGCCGGCGGGGCATAGGTGTTCAGGAAGCCCACTGCGGCAGATTTGCTGGTGGGGTCCTCATCTCCGCTGGCATAGATCTGGTAGGTCAGGCCGCCGTCCTCGGCATTGGTGACCTGGACCACCACGGTGTACACCGTGTCATCATAGGTCATGTACTGGGTGCTTCCGGCGGTCTGCCGAATGGTATAGGTGTAGTCGCCGGGCTCGGTGTAGGTCAGGCCCTCAAAGGCCCTGGCGGCTCCGCCGGAGAGCTGGAGGGTGGTCTGCTCCGGCATGGGAGCTCCCTCCTCGCCCTGGATGGTCACGGTAAACTGCTCATCGGCCTCCCCGTTCAGCTGCACCCCCACCGGGATGCGGGCCGTACAGGTGTAGTCCGCCGCCCGGGCAGGAACCGTCAGCCCCAGCAGGGCAGCCGCCAGAAGGACCGGCAGCAGCCACGCGGTCAGTTTCCGTCTTGTCAGAAACATCTTTCTCAGGTACCTCCTTTTGTGGGCCGCTGCCGGGAGAATCCGCCCGGCGCCGCCCACTGGATTCAGCTCATGCGGGTCAGCCGTCCAAAGAGCACCACCCGCCCGTTGGTGGTCGCCTCGGAGCAGGTGGACAGGCCGATGACCTGGTCCGAGGGCTGTACGCCGATGTAACGGCTCTGTACGGCGATCTCATTCACATAGTTCAGCAGCCCGCTCACATCCCCCGCCTGGGCGGCGGGGTTGTAAATCACGCTGTCATAGGCGTCCACCTGGACGCAGGCGAACAGCTCGATGCTGTAGGTGGCGTCGGGCAGGTAGAGCGTGCCGCTGGTGTGGTCGTTGAAATAGTCCGTGTTGACGAACTCCACCACATCGCCGAACATGGCTCCGTTGGCCATATGGTGGCCGTAGGCCAGGGTGTAGGAGTCGCTGATGTCCCGGGAATTGCTGCTGTCCAGGAAGATGGCCCCGGACAGGGCGAACTCGCCGTAGATGTCCTTGTTGACGTACTCCATATTGTCCTCGCCGATGACCACGGGATAATCGATGTTGGTGCCGTCAATGGTCAGCCAGGCGCACACGTCCGGGTTGATGGCCTGCAGCTCCTCCAGGGTGGGGTTGGAGTCCGGGTCGCCGCTGGAAGCGGGCTTGAACTCCAGCAGGTCGTTGGAGAGGAAGGCCCCCCGGTACAGCATGGCGGTGTCCCACAGGGAATAGCCTCCGTAGAGCAGCAGCAGCATGATCAGCCCCGCCGCGATCAGGCTGATGAGGCGGTCGCCGAAGCGGGCCAGCTTGGCCGCGGTATGCAAGTGGCGTGCCTCCTTTCAGGGTGGTGCTTCCCCGGCCGGCCGGGGCCGGTTTTCATAGCCTCCGGCCGGGGCGGGGTTCTGCGGGACAGTTGGACGCGCTGTCACCCGCAGGTTGTGTTTCCCTTGCGCTTTCTATGTAGTGACGTTTGGGAGGGAGGTCTCAATCAGTCCTCAGCGGCGTTGCGGCGGCGCAGGAAGAAGAAGCAGGCGCCGGCGGCCACGACCACCATCAGGGCATAGGGGGCGAAGGTGGTGATGATGCCGGTGGCAGGGGTGGCACCCATAGTGTTGGTATAAGTAACCGCAACATCACTATGGGTACCATCAACTACGAAGTCACCACTGACTACTTTGCCAGTGTTTTCATTTACACCGCTACCAGCCGCTGTAGTAGTGTAATCATTCTCGCCCTCGGTAATGGTGTAAGTAGTACCCTGAGGAAGGCCTCTGAACATAATGCTTTCGCCATCAGACAGGGTGGAGCGCACAGTAGCAGTACCAGCCGTAAACGTTTCAGTATTCCAAACGGGGGTTTCACTAGCGTAGGCCCACTGGAAGCTGGTGGCGTTATCATCGTTGGTGGTGAACACAACAGTAAAGGTGAAATCTTCATTGTGGTTGCCAAACGCACCGGTAACGACCTTATCCAAGGTCAGGTCATAGGTATGATAGTAGTTAGTAATCGTATCGGTTTTGCCGCCATCGGCAGTTTTAATCTCAGCACTATCGATCTTATAAGTAGTCCCATCGGGATCAGTCGCATTGGCATTGACCACAACGACAGAAAGAGTGTACGTGGTGTCATCAATGACCATACCATCGATAGAAGAAGAAGTCTCCTGCAGGGTATAGGTATAAACACCAGGAGCAGTAAAAGCAGTCATGTTAAATGCAATGTCAACATCGACAGAGGTACCAGTGGTAAGCGGTGCCACGATCTGAACGCCATCAGTGGCGTTGTCTTCATCAACGATCTGAGCATCAGCGTTACCAGTATCATCAGTCACAGTAAAGACAAAGTTACCACTGGGATTGCCAGCACCCTCAGCATCGGTCATATCAACGACCTTAGTGAAGGTGATGGTATTCCCAGTCTCATTAACGTCCAGGGGAGAACTCTCTGCCGACGCCGGCACGATGGCCAAGGCCGCCAGGAGCATGACTGCCAGGAATGAGGCCGCGAAGCGGCGCAGGGTTTTACGCGTGTGTTTCATCATGTTTTCTTCCTTTCTTCATTTTAGTTTGAATTGGAGTTATGTTTTAACCAAGGGCGGGCGAATCCGCGCGCCCAATTGATACATTGTTTTGGGCCTTTCCCGGCCGTCACGCTACAGCCCGGAGCGCCGGACCACGGTGATGACCTTGCCTTTGATCTCGTCCTCCGAGACCGGGCCGAAATACCGGCTGTCCCGGGCCCCCTCCCGGTAATCGCAGAGCACGAAGAACTCATCCTCCGCCAGGGTCAGGGGGTAGGCAGGGCCATTGTCGTACTTGGGGGTGGTGTAATAGATGTCGCTCTCCAGCACGGTGCTGCCGTTGACCACCAGGGTGGCCTGGTCGGTGACCTCCACCGTGTCGCCGCCCCGGGCCACCACCCGGCCCACGTACTGCTCCCCGTCCTTCTCGAAGACCATCACATCCCCGATGGCCCACTCTCCGGCCAGCCGGTAGTAGAGCATCAGGTCGCCCGCCGAGATCCGGGGGGACATGTCGTCGCTGGGCATGGCCTTCAGGCCGAAGGCGAAGCTGAACAGCAGGGCCAGCAGCACCACAATGGCCACCAGCTTTGCGAAAAAGCCGGTGATGGCCTGGGCGTCGGAGCAGCGGCGGCGGCGCTTTTTGATCACCGCCTCCGGGGTCAGGGGAGCATCTCTCTCCCGGGCGCTCTTGTTCCGGCGGCTGTGGCCCGGGCCGGGCGGGCCGGTGCCCGGAGCGCTGTCTCCAGCCCCCGCCCGCCGTGGCGGCGCAGCCGGAGTCTGTTCCGGCCCGGCCCAACCGGCAGCCGCCCCTTCCGGCCGCTGAGGCCGGTGGGAGGGCTCCCGCTCCGGGGGAGCGGCCGCCTCCGGGTTATCCCCCGGAGGGGAGCCGGACCTCTTGCCCTCCAACCGGCGCCCACCCGGAGCGTCCGGCCTGCGGGGGCGTTCAGCCATGGGCATCACCGCCGCTCTTCATCCATTTCAGCTCCCGGTCCCGCTGGTCCAGCAGGGCCTGGTAGTAGGCCGCCTGCTGGTCGTAGACCTCTTGATAGGTGCGCTGGAGGGATTCCAGCTTGCGCCAGACGTCTGCCTCCTCCACCCCGCCGAACATCTTTTTACGGAACTTCATGGCGGACAGGGCGTCCGCGATGTCCTGCATGGTGCGCATCAGGGATTACTCCTGACGGCGGCGCAGCCGCACCGCCACGATGCTGCCCGCCAGAGCCAGCCCGGCGAAGGCCGCGCAGGCCGTCAGCACCAGATAGGGGGCGGCGGAGTCGGTGTCAACCCCGGTGGGGACAGCGGCGGCACGGTAGTTCATGAAGTCCACCGACTGGTTCACGCCGGTCAGAGTGACCGTCTGTGATTTTTCGATCACATAATCGAGTGTCTTGTCATTTGCGGGATCGAAATCCGCATTGTCGCCCACAGTGGTGCCGGTGTTGTACACCCGGCTGTAGACCGTGTGGCCCTGGACATTGGTCTCTTCCACTGTGGCGGTCACACCATAGGGAAGGGTCAGGGTGATAGACTCGCCGTCGGACAGGGTGAGGGTGTAGGTGCCGGTGAGGCTGCCGTCATCTGTTGTATCAGCATGCCAAATGGCGCCATCGCTCTTCACAATGTCGTCTTCGCCAATTACTCCGGTGTAGGGCACATCAGTACCAGCCAGAGTGTCCATCAGAGTGACGGTGAAGGTGAAGTCCGCAGAGGTATCGCCCATGGGGCCGGAGACGTGCTTACTGATGGTCAGGGTGTTGGTGTTGCGGGTGTAAGTATTGGTGACGGTGACCAGGGCGACCGCGCTGGAGCTAACCGCGCTGTCCACAGAGGCGATGCCGTCCGTCCAGGAGGTGCTGCCGATAACGTCGGCAGGCACGACATTAGCCCTGTAGCCGTTCCAATGTGTCACCTCATCGACCACGCCGTTGTTGGTATCGGTAATGTCACTGGTCAGGGTATAGCCTTCCTGGCTGCTGGCAGACACATTTTCCGTAACCACCCACTGGATGGCGGGCAGGTCAGTGAAGTGAACCGTCTGGTCCGCTTTCAGCTTGATGGTGAAGGAGCCGTTGCTCTCTAGCTCCTCTTCAACAACCGGAACAATACTACCATCCTTATTCTCAATTCTATAGGAGAACTTCTTGCCCGACAGGCCGTGCTGTAAGCCTTCCTCAGTACTGAGGTCCAGTTTCTCAGGATTGGCAGGGGAAATGGTGATGTTGAATTCCTTGTCCGTATCCTTAATATCACTATCCTCGCCATACTCCTTGGTCACGTCCAGCTTGCCGGTGTAGTTGTTGGTAAAGCTGATGGTGGTGGCGCCGGTAATCTGGAGCTTGGTCAACTGTTCATTATAAATTGCAGCTTCCTCACCGCTCAGGGTGTAGTCCTTTCCTTCTAGCTTCACTGTTACCGAATCGACCTCGGTGCCCATATCCTCGTAAATGTTTTCTCCGCCAGTCCCATGATCGACGAATTTACCGGTACCACTGCTGGTCACGGCGTCTCCCGCCGTAATGCTGTAGGTGGCGTTGGAGTCGTTGATCTTGGCATAGCCGGGGACTTCCTGATGCTGTTCAAAGACGGTGAAATAATGATTTTCGTCTGTCACAGGCACCGGGATAGTGATGGTCAGCGTCCAATCATCGGTCGTCGGATCCTTGATAAAGCTGGAGGATGCGTCAGTACCCAGGATATTATCCTGTTTATAGTTCGTATTCGCAGTCGTCCAATCCGCCAAATAGGTCGAGGCAACGATTCCGAAATCGCCGCCGTCCAAGGAGCCCGAGACGCCCGGCAGTTTCAGGCTGTCCGGGATGTCCTCCGAGGATGCCATATAGGTAGCCTGTGTTTGGCCATCCGTTGTAGACAGCCGAAGGTCCCGCACGCAGTAGTTGATGTCCCAGCCGAAGTGGGCCGTGTTTATCAGGTACTCCACTTCTTCGTCACTCAGGCCGACAAAGGTCTTCTGGAGGGTGAGGGTGGTAGTGGGCGGAGCTGCAGTGTAGCTGTTGGTGACGTTCAGAGCATATCTGGTTTGGGCATTACCGCTCTCAGCAAAGCCGAGAATACTCTCAAGTGTGATTTCAACTTGGGCTTCCGAACTGCCGCTTTCTCCATCGCTGACAGTAACGTACATAGTATTGCCATCGGGACTGGTTAAACTGTCTTTTCCCTTTGTCTCAATGACGCGATAGATGCCGGGAGTAATGGAGTATCTACTTGGGGTTACCGCAGTCCCATCGTTGTTGTACTCCGTCCCCTTGAGAGTGGCCGTCGCGACATCATCACCCTTAACAGTCAGCTGAATTTCATCAGCAAAATCCTCCCACACTTGCGTTGCTTCATTGTACTTTTGGACCTGGAGGCTGTATGTATGCTCAGTATCAAAAGCGCTGCCCGTCAATCCCTCAACCGTTTTCGAGACAGTCAATTCAATGGGCTTCCAAATCGCAGTCAGCTTGACGTTGGTAATGAGCTGGACTTCATCACCTTCATCATAAGGCGCAGTACCATACTCGTCAGCAAAGCTATAATTATAGTTGTTATATCCAGCGGAATCTGACACTTCACAGGAAATGTAGTACTCCGCCTGCCAACCGGCGAAATAATGGCCTGCCGCTGCGGCCGCCTGCTTTGCTGCATCGGTCACTGTGTTGGCATAGTGCTCCCATGTTCCGGCTTCGGAGGGATCACTTGCATACGCGTATCTGTACTGCGTGTTCGCGGTATCGATATTTCCCTGACCATAAGCATTGCTGTTGTTGGCCGTAACCCATTGATCGGGGTCGGCAAAAACAGAAGTGCTGTAACTACCGCCCAAGATCTCGTCAATTGTCCCATAGTCGTACTCAACATACAGCGGGGTGGGAATCTTGGAGACTTCGATCAGGATAAAATACACGCCTGACTCACTGCGGTGAGAAAAATTCTCGCTGCTGAGATCTTCAATCGTCACAGAACCGTTGACACCTACGCTGAAGCTCGCTGTAAAAGCATTCCCCTCCTCCCAAGTATTACAGCTGTACGGCCTGGAACCACTAATGGTGCCCCATCCACTGCTGGTGTTGCTGCAGCAGGCAATCACAACTGCGGAAACATAGTAGCCCTCAGCCGGTGTAATTACCAGATCCACATAATCTTCCTTCTTTGTGGTTGCACTGTCATAGTAATCATTCAACTGATTAACACCGGACACATTCCAACTTGTAGTATCGGAGTTTCCCCATCTAACCTCCTTACTATTTAGCTGAACAGAGTCAATCATGCCGCGCATATTAGTATTTACCTCGCCATGATCGACAGATCCATCACTGTCCTCGTACGCTGTCATTGTATCCCAGAAGACATAGGAATTTGCATTATAGTAGCTTTGATCTAACTCCTGTCCGCCGCCTCCGCCGCCGTGATCGCCGCCAGGGTTCCAATCATTCCAATCATATAAGTCAATTCCATTTGTGGCATCGGCGGTCGCGGCATCGTCCGCGGCGCCATCGGCGGCAGTCGCAGCAGCATCATCGCTCTGACTATCGATGTCAGTCTGACTGTCATTGCCAGTTGTATCGGTGCCGGTGAGCTCTGTGGAATTGCTGTCGGCGTTCTCCCCAGAGCTGGAATCAGTACCGGTATTCCCTGTCTCCCCTGTGGAAGAGACAGAGCTGTCGCCGGAATCAGTCCCCTCCGTGCCGTTCTCCTGAACGGTGGTGCTCTCCGAGGACGACGTGGAGGCCGTTTCCGACGGGGTTTCCGCCGTCGCCGCCAGGGCCGTGCCAAACAGGCTGAAGGCCAGGCAGAGCGCCAGCAGTGCGCTGAAAACTCGTTTTTTCATAGGTTTACTCACTCCTCTTTCCGGGCAAAACCCGGTCGATTGTTCCAGCCGGCACGGGGCCGGATCTGGCCTGCCGGCCCGCCGGGCGGGTCCGGCCCGATGGAAGCTCCATACGCCATCCGACGGCGTCCTGCTCCATCTCCAGCATCTGCTCGTACATCTGCCGCTGCAGGCCCTCCAGGTGCTCCCGGATGGTCTCCTGGGCCGCCTGGTACAGCCTCCGCAGGCTCCGCGGGTTCACCTTCTCCGCCGGGATCCCTGCCGCGCGGCACAGCTCCTGCATGCTCCGGAACAGATTCGACCGGTCCAGCGGCTGCCCCGTCCGTGTCACAAACACCGCTCCTCCCGCTGTCTTCCGCTCCGCCGCATACTCCAGCAGCTCCTGCCGCAGCCCCTCCGGGCAGCGGAACTCCACCGGGCTCCCCCGGTAGTTCAGCTCTCCGCCCCCGGCCTCCACCGCTTCCACCGTCACCTGCTCCAGGCACTGCAATGGCAGCCCCGTGGTGGCAAACAGCTTCACCAGCAGATAGGTCCGGTGCTCCCGCATCCCCCGCGCCGTCCGCAGCAGCTTTAAGTACTCGGCACGGCTCAGCCCCGGCGGCCCGGCGCCTTCCCGCGCCTCCTCCGGCCCCCGGTGTCGGCGCATCACCAGGTCCGGCCGCCCGCACCAGCGGAAATAGTGGTTCGCCGCCGCCAGATACGCCTTCACCCCGCTGGGGCCGCACCGCTCCTCCAGCTGCCGCTGCCACCGCTCCAGCGCCGCTTTCCCCGGCGGCCCCTGGCCCGCCAGGTACTCCCCAAGCTCATACAGGTACTTGCTGTACCGCCGCCGGGTATCCGGCTTCCAGTCCCGTCCCTCCTGCGCCTGGAGAAAGGCCGTGATCGGATACCCCGCCAGTATCTCTTCCTTCATCCCGCTTCCGCCCCCCCTTTCTGTGCCCGTTCCCCCGCTCCATTACAGAAGCATGATTCTGTTTCCCTCTTCCCGAGGAGGGGCGGGCAAAAGGGCGCCGTTTTGCGCCGTTTTGTCACCACGGCAGAAAAAAAGCATGAAAAATGCGTTGGGCGAACCTTCCCTTTTTTGCCCAACTGATTTTTCATGCCCATTTTTTGTTAATTTTGACGGTTATGGGGTTTCGTTCTTGCTTTCTCTTTTTTCCTGTGCTAGAATGACCTTAATTTGGAGATGCGGCTTGCTGCTATCCAGGCGAATCTGCGGTTTACCGCTTTTTTGTTCCCTTATGTACGCAACAGAATCATGCTTTCGTTGTTTTTTACAGCAATAAGTGCATCTGATTTAGCAGCCGCTGGTGCTCCGCACCCGACTCCATGATATAGATCCTCGTCGTCTCTATGCTGGAATGCCCCAGGATATCCGCCAGCTTGGACAAGTTCTTTTCCATTCCATAGAAGGTTCTGGCAAACAGGTGCCGCAGGTTGTGGGGAAACACTTTCTTCCACGCCACGTTGGCCCGGCTGCACAGAGCCTTCATTGCTTTCCACACCGTCACCCGGCTCAGCGGTTTCCCCCGCCGGGACCGGAACACCGGGCCGCTGTGGATGCGCCGCCGCTCACACCAGCGCTTCAGCCGCTTGCACAGCTCCCAGGGCAGCAGGATCTCCCGGCATTTCCCCTTGCACTGGATGCTCGCCTTTCGCCGCTGTATCGCCTCCACCGTGATATACTGCAGCTCCGACACCCGGATCCCCGTGGAGCAGATGGTCTGGAGCAGCAGCAGGGTGCGCTTGTCCCCGCTGCTCCGGGCCGCCTCCAGCAGGCGGAAGTACTCCCCCCGGCTCAGCTCCCGCTCCGCGTCGCAGAACACCCGCCGCTGGCGCTTGAGGGGCTTGGCCTTGCCCTGGGGGTTGTCCACGCTCTCCTGGTAGTCGTTCACCGCCGCCACCATCACATTCACCGTGGCCGGGCTATACCCCCGCTCCACCAGGCTGTCCCGCCAGGCGGCCACCGTCTCCCGCTCCGGCCGCGCCCCTGCCCCGGTCTCCTGGAAAAACCGATGCAGGGTGCGGCCGTATTTCTCCACCGTCGCCGGGCTGTACTCCCGGTGGGTCAGCCACCCCCGATAACGCTCCAATACCTGTCGGATCTCTTCCTTGTTCATGTGCATCCCTCCTGATCTGTGCTCGGTATTTCACCTTAGTATGTCTCAAATACTACCACACTTATTAAACAACAAAACCGTTTTATGGAAAATTTATGAAAATTTTTACAAATAAAGTTCCGTCAGAATATCCAAATTCTGACGGATTCTCTTTTTTTAGATTTTCCCGACCCTCACGGTACGGGACGCCGCGGGACAGCGGTCTGCCAAAGGGGCGGCGCAGGACAATTTTCTTTGCCGGAAAAACCTGTTTCCACTATTCACAAAACGTCTCCGGGATGCTATAATCCAAGATGCGAAAGCATTTTAAAAAGGAGCGTGGAACCTATGACAGAAGCAGAGCGCAAGCAGCTCCAGATCACCGCATGCAAAGTCCGCATGGGCGTGATCCAGGGCGTTTACAGCGCCAAGTCCGGCCACCCCGGCGGCAGCCTCTCGGCCGCCGACCTGTTCACCTACCTCTATTTTAAGGAGATGCGGGTGGATCCCCAGAACCCGAGGGACGACCATCGGGACCGGTTTGTCCTCTCCAAGGGACACACCGCCCCCGGACTCTACGCCACCCTGGCCCTGAAGGGCTTTTTCCCGGTGGACGAGCTGTCCACCCTGCGCCATATCGGCAGCCGGCTGCAGGGCCACCCCAATATGAATACTGTGCCCGGCATCGACATGTCCACCGGCTCTCTGGGCCAGGGCATCTCCACCGCCTGCGGCATGGCCCTGGGCGCCAAGCTGCGGGGCACCGGCGAGCGGGTGTACACCCTGCTGGGCGACGGCGAGATTCAGGAGGGCCAGGTCTGGGAGGCCCTGATGTTCGCCGCCCACCGCAAGCTGGACAACCTGGTGGTCATCATCGACAACAACGGGCTTCAGATTGACGGCCCGGTGGCTGAGGTCATGAGCCCCTACCCCATCCGGGAGAAGGTGGAGGCCTTCGGCCTGGAGGCCATGGAGATCGACGGCCATGACTTCGACCAGATCGAGGCCGCCTTTGAAAAGGCCAAGACCGTCAAGGGCAAGCCCTTCGCCATCATCATGAAGACCGTCAAGGGCAAGGGCGTCAGCTACATGGAGAATCAGGTGAGCTGGCACGGCTCCGCCCCCAATGCGGAGCAGTATGAGACCGCCATGAATGAGCTCAAGGCTCAGCTGGCAGAACTGGAGGCGAAGTAAGATGGCTGACGTGAAGAAAATCGCCACCCGCGAAAGCTATGGCAACGCGCTGACCGAGCTGGGGAGCGAAATGCCCAACCTGGTGGTGCTGGACGCCGACCTGGCCGGCGCCACCAAGACCAGCATTTTCAAAAAGGCATTCCCGGAACGCCACATCGACTGCGGCATTGCCGAGGCCGACATGGTGGGCGTGGCCGCGGGCCTGAGCACCATGGGCTTTGTCCCCTTCGCCTCCTCCTTCGCCATGTTCGCCGCGGGCCGGGCCTTTGAGCAGATCCGCAACACCGTGGGATACCCCCACCTGAACGTGAAGATCGGCGCCACCCACGGCGGCATCTCCGTGGGCGAGGACGGCGCCTCCCACCAGTGCAACGAGGACTTCGCCGTCATGCGCACCATCCCCGGCATGGTGGTCATGTGCCCCTCCGACGACGTGGAGGCGAAAGCCGCCGTCCGGGCCGCCGCCCAGCATGTGGGGCCGGTCTACATGCGCTTCTCCCGGTTTGCCAGCCCCGTCTTCCACGGCGAGGACTACAAGTTCGAGATCGGCAAGGGTGAAGTGCTCCAGGAGGGCAGCGACGTGGCCATCATCGCCACCGGCCTGATGGTCAACGAGGCCGCCGAGGCGGGACGCGCCCTGGCCGCCAAGGGCATCCACGCCCGGGTCATCAACATGTGCACCATCAAACCTCTGGACGAGGCCCTGGTGCTGGCCGCCGCCAAGGACTGCGGCAGAATCGTCACCGTGGAGGAGCACTCCATCATCGGCGGTCTGGGTGAGGCCGTCAGCTCCTGTGTGGCGGAGCACTGCCCGGTGCCCGTCAAACGCATTGGCGTCAACGACGAGTTCGGCCACTCCGGCCCCGCCGCCGACCTGCTCAAGCAGTTCGGCCTGTGCGCGGAACACATCGTGGAAGTCACCGAAGCGTTCTGCAAATAAGCAAACACAAAAAAAGCGCCCGGACGTTGAACGTCCGGGCGCTTCATCTTGTCTGACCTCAGAACCGGTCCGTGACCGGCGGCTCCAGTTCCAGCGATTTAAAATAGTGGTAATAGGGCTTCAGCCAACGGAAGCCGGCCAGGATATCCTCCCTGAGCTCCGGGGTGGTCATGCGCCCATCGGGCTGGCGGAAGGTGCAAAGGGTAATGTTCTTCCGGTTGAACCAGGGCTTCAGCAGCTGGGGGCACTCCCCTTTGGAGCGCTTGTACTCCTCCCCCTCCAGGTGAAACAGCTCCTGTCCCTCCAATTTCCGGGCCAGCTGTTCCAGCGGCTTCGGATCCCGGCGGATGCGGCGGCGGTACTGCTCCATCTGCACCGGCCGGGGGCAGTAATAGCCCATGCCATACTCATAGCCCTCGGGGTAGATCTCAAAATAAAAGCAGGGGCGGCCCGCCTCCTCCTCTCCGGGGTGGCGCAGCGCCAGCCAGAGATGGTCCTTATAGAGGCCGCCATATTTGACCCGCCGGACATCCCGGTAGATGCGGGTCACCTTGAGCTGGAGTCCATCCTCAGGCATCTCCGCTTCCATGGCCTCTATCAGCTCTCTGCCCAGCTCCTTCAGCGGGTTATAGACGTGGTCCAGGTACTCCTGCTTGTGCTCCAGGAACCACTCCCGGTGATTGTTGAGGCGGATGCCCCACAAAAAATCAATGGTTTGCTCTGAAAAACCTTGAAACATCGCATGTTCTCCATAAAATTCCCGCACAATCAGATGTGCGGGAATTTCTCTTATCCATCTGTTGGGTATACGGAAGCAGAGATCAGGCCGCCGGGGTGCCTGCGGCAGGGGTCTCCGCAGCCGGTTGCTCTGCCGCCGGGGTCTCCGGTGCAGGCTCCTCCGGCGCGGGGGCCACCATAGTGCCCACCCGGACCACCTTTTCGGTCATCCGATAGGAGCTGTAAGCCTCCTCCCCCTCGCTGATCAGATTGCCGTTTCCATCATAGACGTGGCGATAGCTCTGAACCTTGTAGCCGGTGTGGCCCTTGTCCTCCACCACCGTGGTCCCTGCCGCCAGCGTGGCGTCAGGCACTTCACGCACCGTGGGGCTGATGACGCTCAGCGTGGAGGTGGTGATCTCCACAGTAAAGTCGGAGACTTTTGTGCCCAGGATCTGGAACGTCTGCCGGTTGTTCTCATAGGTCGCCACAATCTTGATCGGATAGTCGGTGTTGTTCTTGAACTTGAACTCCGGCCCGCCCCAGGACACCGTGGCATCCATGCCGATGGGCACATAGCTGGAGACATAGGAGTGGTTCGTCCGCTCCACAATCTCCAGATTGGCATACAGGGCGGCACAGTAGAGGGTGCTGGAGGTCTGACAGACTCCGCCGCCCAGCTCCAGGACGCTCTCGCCGTTGGAATAGGCCGTGGCCGCCTGGAATCCCGCCTCAGCGGTGCGCTCGCCCACCACCGCGTTATAGTCAAAGACCTCTCCCGGGAGCAGAATGACGCCGTTGCACTTCTCGCCGGACAGCTGTACGTTGGACCGGCGGGCAGAGGTGCCGGAGACCTTGGTGGTATACTCTCCCAGCACATCCCGGAACAGTCCCGCCTCCAGGGTGGCGGTGTCTATGGAGGGATCCTGCCGGTTCAGCGGAACACTGACCGTCTCGCCCTGCTGGGCAGAGGAAATCATCTGCTCCGCCTGGCTGACGTCAAAATCAATGCCCTGTACCGAGGGCACCACGGTATAGCTGTAATCCTCCGCCACGTCCAGGGTGGCATTGGCGGGTTCGGCATAGACAGTGTCGTGCACCGCCTGCACATCCACCGGATCCGGGTCGCTCTCCACCAGCGGGCAGCTGATGGCCTCAAAGTTTCCAGCCGCGGTGCGCTCCATAATCTGCTGGGCCAGAGCCTGCTCATCCACCGAGACGCCGCTGGTGCCCATGGTGAAGTCAATGGTCTCCTCGGTCAGGGTGTAGCTGGTCTGTACCGTGGTGTTCATATCCAGCACGCCGCAGGCCTCCAGAGCCTGCTTCACCTGGTCGGCATCGGTGGCCCGGGGATAAATGGTATAGTCCCGGCCGCGGATCAGGGTGGAGAGGTAGCGGAACCCCCGGGTCAGGAACATGCCGCCGTGATCGTCCTGCCAGGCCTGCTCCACGCAGCCCTCGATGTCATAGCTCAGCGCGGCACTCAGATCCACGGTGAAGGGTTCCACTCCCTCCACCTCCGGATCCAGCTGGATCAACGCGCACTCCTGGCCGTTGACCTGGGTGACGCCGTCCAGGCTGCTGTGCAGCTGCTCCCGGGCCTCCTCCTGGGTCAGCCCCCCCAGATCATAGCCGTTGACCGTGATATTGGCCCGGAAGGTGTCTCCCCTCCCGGCCACAAGACAGAGCACACAATAGGCCGCCGCCAAAAGCACGACAATCCCCAAGATAACCAGAAGCACTTTTACCCGGGGGTTGTAAACGCCCTGTTTCTCCGTATCAGCTGTTCTTGTTGCCATAGTCGATTTCCTCTTTATTATGATGCCGATCGACAGCAGTCGATACGGCTCGAACCTATTCTGCGCTAAATTATAGCCTGCATTCCCTACAAATGCAATTACAATTTAATGACGAATCTGCTTGGAATCTCCAGGAATCTTTGTGCAATATTGCATTCCGTTTTTTTTCTGTTATAATCAGTATGATTTGTTCATTTGAGAGGTATCATCTATGATCACTGTTTCCAATTTAAGCTTGCAATACAGCGGCACGCCGCTGTTCACCGACGTCAACCTGCAGTTTCTGCGGGGGAACTGCTATGGCATCATCGGTGCCAACGGCGCCGGCAAGTCCACGTTCCTCAAAATCCTGTCCGGGGAACTGGAGTCCACCACCGGCACGGTGGACATTCTGCCCAATGTGCGCATGTCCATCCTGAAGCAGGATCAGTTTCTGTTCGACCAGTACACGGTGCTGGACACCGTCATCATGGGCAACCGCCACCTCTACGACGTGGGGAAGGAGATGAATGCCCTCTACGAAAAAGAGGACATGACCGATGAGGACGGCATCCGGGCCAGCGAGCTGGCGGAGGAGTACGCCGAGCTGGGGGGCTGGGAGGCCGAATCCGACGCCAGCCGCATTCTCCAGGGGCTCGGGGTTTCCACCGACCACCACTATGAGCTGATGCATGACCTGGACGGCCGGCTGAAGGTCAAGGTGCTGCTGGCCCAGGCCCTGTTCGGCAACCCGGACATCCTGATGATGGACGAGCCCACCAACAACCTGGACATCAACGCCGTCAACTGGCTGGAGGACTTCCTGCTGGATTTCGACGGCACGGTCATCGTCGTCAGCCACGACCGCCATTTTCTGAACACCATCTGCACCCACATCGTGGACATCGACTATAATAAGATAAAAATGTATGTGGGCAATTATGACTTCTGGTATGAGTCCTCCCAGCTGGTGCAGAACCTGATCAAAAACCAGAACAAGCGCAACGAGGAAAAAATCAAGGAGCTTCAGTCCTTCATCGCCCGCTTCTCCGCCAACAAGTCCAAGAGCAAGCAGGCCACCGCCCGCCGCAAGCTGCTGGATAAGCTGACGGTGGAGGAGATGCCCGCATCCTCCCGGCGCTACCCCTGGGTCGGCTTCAAGCCCGACCGGGAGGTGGGCAAGGACATCCTGTTCGTCACCGACCTGAGCAAGACCATCGACGGAGTCAAGGTGCTGGATCACGTCACCTTTTCCGTGGAGCACGACGACAAAATTGCCCTGGTGGGGGACAACGAGCTGGCCCACACCACCCTCTTCCGCATTCTGATGGGTGAGCTGGAGCCCGACGAGGGCACGGTAAAGTGGGGCGTCACCGCAAGCCAGTCCTACTTCCCCAAGGACAACTCCCCCTTCTTCAACGGGGTGGACCTGAACCTGGTGGACTGGCTGCGCCAGTACTCCGAAAATAAGGACGAAACCTATCTGCGGGGCTTCCTGGGCCGGATGCTGTTCTCCGGGGAGGACGTCTACAAGCCGGTCAAAGTGCTCTCCGGCGGGGAAAAGGTGCGGTGCATGCTCTCCCGGATGATGCTCTCCGGCGCCAACGTGCTGTTGCTGGACCAGCCCACCAACCACCTGGATCTGGAGTCCATTGCCGCCCTGAACAACGGCCTGATGGACGTCAAATGCAACATCCTGCTGGCCTCCCACGACCATCAGATGATCTCCTCGGTGTGCAACCGGGTCTTCGATTTCACGCCCGACGGAAAACTCATCGACCGTAAGACCGGCTATGACGAATACCTCGCCTATCTCAGCGAGCAGAAAGGGTGATGGCCTGTGCGGCACTTTATCGGCATTGACCTGGGCGGCACCAACATCGCCGCAGGCGTAGTCTCTGAGGACGGCGCGCTGCTCTGCAAGACCAGCGTGCCCACCGGCGCCAGCCGGCCGGCGGAGGAGATTGTGGCGGACATGGCCCGGGCGGCACAGCAGTGCCTGGCCGGATCGGGGTTCTCCCCCGCGCAGATCGACGCTGTCGGCGTCGGCGTCCCCGGCGCCGTAAACGACGCGGAGGGCATGGTCTTGTTCACCAGCAATCTGGACTGGCGCAACCTGCCCCTCTCCGACATGCTGTCCCGGAGGCTGGGGCTGCCCGTCCACCTGGGCAACGACGCCGACTGTGCCGCCCTGGGCGAAACGGTGGCGGGCTGCGCCAAGGAGTACGAGAGCGCCCTGATGATCACCCTGGGCACCGGCGTGGGGGGCGGCCTGGTCTCCCACCGGAAGCTGTTCACCGGCCTGTCCGGGGTGGGCATTGAGCCCGGCCACTTCACCCTGGTGGCCGGCGGTATCCCCTGCGGCTGCGGCAGCCGGGGCTGCTTTGAGGTCTATGCCTCCGCCACCGCCCTGATCCGGCAGACCCGGGAGGCCATGATCACCCACCGGGACAGCGCCCTCTGGGATCAGGTGGAGAGCGTGGAGCAGGTCACCGCCAAGACCCCCTTTGACGCCGCCGCCCTGGGTGACCCGGTAGCCAGGGCGGTGCTGGATCAGTACCAGGAGTATCTGGCCGCGGGCATCGGCGGCATCGTCAACCTGTTCCGCCCCCATGCGGTCATCATCGGCGGCGGCGTGGGCAATCAGGGAGAGACCCTGCTGGTCCCGCTGCGGAAAAAGCTGAAAAAATATTGCTATGCCTCCCAGTATATTGAGCCCCCCAAGCTGATCTCTGCCAGCCTGGGCAACGACGCGGGTATTATTGGCGCCGCGCTGCTGAATCTGTGAGCTCTGCCTTCCTGCCATCTCTTGTTAGGAGCGTGAAGCGCAAGTTATGAAAATCATCGTCGTCGGCTGCGGCAAGGTGGGCTATACTCTGGCCGAAACCTTGAGCACCGAAGGCCACGCGGTCGCCGCCATCGACAACAATGACGACGCCATCTCCCGGCTGTCCGCGCTGGATGTCAGCGCCGTCAAGGGCAACGGCAGCAGCTACCGCACCCTGCTGGACGCGGGCGTGAAGGACTGCGACATTCTGATCGCCGTTACCAACCGGGACGAAGTCAACCTGCTGTGCTGCCTGATTGCCAAAAAGGCCGGCAACTGCCGGACCGTGGCCCGGGTGCGCAATCCGGAATACTATCAGGAGATTGACTTCATCAAAGACGAGCTGGGGCTGGCCCTGGCCATCAACCCGGAGTTGGCCGCGGCCAACTACATCTACCACTTAATCCGCTGCCCCTCCGCCATTGAGCTGAACACCTTTGCCAAAGGGCGGGTCCACATGCCCACGCTGGTCATTCCGGAGCACTCCTCCTGGGACGGCAAAAACCTGATTCAGCTCTCCGGCGAGTGCCACTTCCCCCTGCTGGTCGCCATCGTGGAATCCCAGGACAAGGTCATTATCCCGGACGGGCGCACGGTGCTCCACCAGGGGGACTGCATCTCCTTTATCGTCCCCTCGGAGCACATGGGCGACACCTTCCGGCGGGTGGGCATCCAGGCCCGGCCCATCCGGCATGTGATGATCATCGGCGGCGGCACCGTGGCATATTATCTGGCCCGGCGGCTGATTCAGTCCCGCATCCATGTGACCATCATCGAAAGCCGCAGGGAGCGCTGCGAGGAACTCAGCGAACTGCTGCCCAAGGCCAGCATCATCTTCGGCAACGCCTCCAACGAACAGCTGCTGCTGGAAGAGGGGATTGAGAACACCGACGCCGTGGTCTCCCTGACCAACTTCGACGAGGAGAACATCATGCTGGCCCTGTATGCCAATCAGGTCAACCCCCACGCCAAGCTGATCACCAAAGTCAACAAGGCCAATTTCAACAGCGTCATCAATCAGATTCCGGTGGGCAGCGTGATCTCGCCGATGCATCTGACGGCGGAGACCATCCTCCACTATGCCCGGGCCCTGCGCCCCTCCCCGGACAGCGATGTGGAGGCGGTGCATATGCTGGCGGACAATCAGGTGGAGGCGCTGGCCTTCCGGCTCAAGGAACAGAGCATTGTGACCAACCAGACCCTGTCCAGCATGCGCATCCGCAAAGGGGTGCTGATCGGCATCATCATCCGCAACAAGCAGATTATTGTCCCCGCCGGTCAGGACTGCTTGATGCCCGGGGATTTCGTGATCGTTGTCACCACCCTCAAGGGCATTGACAGCATCGACAAGATACTGGAGTAAGCGCCATGCATTACAAAAGTATTGTCTATGTGCTGGGCTATGTGCTGATGATCATCGGGGTGCTGATGCTGCTCCCGGTGGTCACAGGGCTGATCTACGGCGAGTATTTCTGCACTTTGATTTTCCTTGCGGTGGGCGCGGGCAGCGCCCTGGTGGGCTTCCTGCTCACCCGGCTGAAGGTGCGCTTCTCCGTCTTTACCGCCAAGGACGGCTATGTGTCGGTGGCCCTGGGATGGCTGCTTATCTCCGCGGTGGGCGCGCTCCCCTTCACCCTCAGCGGAGAGATCCCCTTCTATCTGGACGCCCTGTTCGAAATCGTATCCGGCTTTACCACCACCGGCTCCTCCATCCTCTCCGACGTGGAGGCGCTGAGCAACAGTATGCTGATCTGGCGCTCGTTCAGCCATTGGATCGGCGGCATGGGGGTGCTGGTCTTTATTCTGATTATCATGCCCATGGCCGACTCGGGCTCCAGCTTTTCTCTGATGCAGGCGGAGAGCCCCGGCCCGGTGGTGAGCAAGCTGGTTCCCCAGCTGCGGGCCTCCGCCCGGCAGCTCTACGGCATCTATCTGGGGCTGACCCTGCTGGAGATCATTCTCCAGGCCCTGGGCGGTATGCCGCTGCTGGATAATCTGTGCATCACCTTCGGCAGCATGGGCACCGGCGGCTTTGCCATCCTGAATTCCAGCTGCGCCAGCTACTCCCCCTACCTCCAGTGGGTCATCACCGCATTTATGCTGCTGGCCGGCACCAACTTCGGCTTCTTCTTCCTGCTGCTGTGCCGACAGTGGCGGGCTGCCCTGCGCATGGAAGAGGTGCGCTGGTTCTACATCATCGTCTTCTCCTCCACCCTGCTGATCGCCCTGAATCTGCTCTCCTCCGGCCAGTTCCACTCGGTGCGGGAGGTGCTCTTTCAGGTAGGCACTATTATCACCACCACCGGCTACGCTACCACAGATTTCGACCTGTGGCCCAGTTTTTCCAAGGGAATCCTTCTGTTTCTCATGCTGTTGGGCGCCTGCGCGGGCAGTACCGGCGGCGGTATCAAGGTGTCCCGGCTGCTGATTTATATAAAGACCGCTCTCCGGGAGGTCCGCCAGATCAGCCAGCCCCGGGTGGTGCGCACCGTCCGTTTGGACGGCAAAAAGCTGGAGATTCCCGTCATCAAGGGTGCTTTGCTGTTTCTGGTCTGCTACGCGCTGATTTTCATTGGCTCTGTGCTCATCATTCAGCTGGAAAACCTGGATTTGGAGACCTCCTTCAGTGCAGTGGCAGCCACCCTGAACAACATCGGCCCGGGACTTGGGCTGGTGGGCCCCACCTGTAACTTCGGCTTTCTCTCCCCCCTGAGCAAGATCGTACTGATCTTCGACATGCTGGCCGGACGGCTGGAGATCTTCCCCATCCTGGTTCTCCTGTCTCCCCGCACTTGGAAAAAATAAGCACAAGCGCAAAAACCGCGCCGCCCTTCGGGACGGCGCGGCTTTTTACGGCTTCCATGCAAACAGAATATCCGCCCGGGGCAGCTTGTCCGGGTGGTAGAGCGGGATCAGCTCCCTTGCCCGAACCGGCTCGGGCCGGTCGATCAGGCCGGCGCAGCAGGCCAGCCGCCCTATAATCTGCTCCGGCGCAACCCCCGCCGCCCGGAGCGCGGCCAGCGTCAAATCAGACTCCCGCTTGGACAGCCGCCTGCCGTCCGGGGCACACAGCAGCGGCACATGGCAGTAGGCGGGGGTGGGATAGCCCAGCAGCTGCTGCAGATAGATCTGCCTGGGGGTAGAGCCCAGCAGGTCGCTGCCCCGGACCACCTCGGTGACCCCCATCAGGGCGTCGTCCACCACCACCGCCAGCTGATAGGCAAACACTCCGTCGGAGCGGCGAAGGATGAAATCGCCGCAGTCCCGGGCCAGGTTTTCCCGCACCTCTCCCTGGAGGCGATCCACAAAGGAGAGCTCCCGGTCAGGCACCCGAATTCGCAGCGCCGGGCGGCGCAGCTTGGCCCGGGCCTCCCGCTCTTCCCGGGTCAGCTGCCTGCAGGTGCCGGGATAGATCACATCCCCGTCGGAACGGTGCGGCGCACCGGCAGCGTGGAGCTGCCCCCGGGAGCAGAAGCAGGGGTAAAGCAGATCTGCCTGCCGGAGCCGCTCCAGGGCATCCTGATAGCAGGCCCCGCGGCTGCTCTGGCAGTAGGCCGCTCCTCCGGCGCTGCCCCCCTCATCCCAGTCCAGCCCCAGCCAGCGCAGGTCCTCTTCCACCGCGTCACAGAAGGGACGCCTGCACCGGTCCGGATCCAAATCCTCCAGCCGAAGCACCATCACCCCTCCCTGGGCCCGGACGGACAGCCAGGCCAGCAGCGCCGACCAGGCGTTGCCCAGGTGCATATATCCGCTGGGCGAGGGGGCAAACCGCCCCCGTATCGTCCCATCGGCCATTTTCTCACATCCTCTCAAACGCGATAAAAACAGCGGGACAGCACGCTGTCCCGCTGTTCCATTCCCATTCGCTCAGCGGTGTCCGCGGCCGCCCCGGCCGCCCCCGCCGAAACCTCCGCCGCCATGGCCCCGGCTGCTGCCTCCGCCGCCGAAGCCACCGCCGGGGCGGGCGCTGCCGCCTCCGCCAAAGCCGCCCCGGCCGCCGGGCCGGAAGCCGCTGCTGAATCTGGGACCATTCCCCGGACGGGGGCCGTTATTGGGTCGGGGACCGCCCCCGGGACGGGGGCCGGGACCCGGTCTCGGCCCGCCAAAGCCGGGTCCGCCGGGGCCAGGGCCGGGGCGGGGACCCGGTCCGTGGCGGCGCCGGTTCCACCAGGCACTGCCGGGACGGTGCCAAAAGAAGATGGGCCGAAACACCACCGGCGGCGACGCCATATGTCCATAGCTATGGTACCAGCTACGATATCTGTTGCGCTCCAAAGTGCTTAAAAACGCGTAAAGCACCACCAGCGCGACGGCCACGAGAATCACCCCGGTCAGGGCGTTGTTTCTCCGGTAATACTGGGCATAACTGTCCTGGTAGCCATCCAAATAATCACTGGACACGTCGCCGCCGCTCTGGGGGACGTAGCCCCCATTCTGCTGGGAGAGATAACTCCCCATGCCGGTGAACAGATTGGTCACCGCGGCGTCATAGTTTCCGGAGAAGAACTCCGGGTTGACATAGCTGTCCAAATAGGACGCATAGTCAAAGTCGGTATAGTTGCTGCCGTTATAGAGGTAACTCTGATTGCCGCCGATATCCAGCAGCAGCAGGAAGTCGTTTCCATACAGCTCCCAGTCGTTGAACAGCTCTTCCGCGTATACGTCGGCCTCCCAGCCCTTCAGATTCTCCACCGTGGCCACCGCCACATAGGCGGAGTAGCTCTGGTCAAACTGGGCGTTATAGCTGCGCACCGCATCCTCTGTCTCATCTGAGAGCACATCCGCCTCGTCACACACCCAGTTTCCCGGCGTGACGGGCAGCATGTCCGCCCGGGCCATGACCACACCAAACACACCTGAGGCCAAAACCACCGCAAGAGTGACGGCCCAGGCAAATGCATAGTTTCGAATTAGTTTCACGCTCGTATCACCTTCCCTGCCGGTGTCGCCACGGCCATGTGTCTCAGCGCAGCTCCATGAGCTTGCGCTTCAGCTCGCCCTCGATCTTGCCCAGCTCGACTTCGGCGGCAGCCCGTTTCTCCCGGCCCTCGGTCTGAATGCGCACCACTTCGTCCAGGGCAGCGATCAGCTCCTGATTGGTGTGCTGCAGGGTTTCGATGTCCACCACGCTGCGTTCGGCTTCCTTGGCCGTCTCCACAGTGCCCATGCGCAGCATCTCCGCATTCTGGCGCAGCAGGTCGTTGGTCATATTGGTCACCGCGGTCTGGGCCGCCGTGGCCTGCCGGGAGTGCTCCAGCCCCAGGGCCAGCACCATCTGGCTCTTCCACAGGGGGATGGTATTGACCAGCGAGGTCTGAATTTTCTCAATCATCAGGGTGTCGTTGTTCTGGAGCAGCCGGGTCTGGGGCCCCATCTGGATGGAGATCACCCGGGTCAGCTCCAGATCGTGCAGCTTCTTCTCAAACCGGTTGCACAGATTGACCATGTCGTTATAGGCCTGGGCATCCTCCTGGGTGCCGGAGGCCTCCGCCTTCTTCCGCAGCTCCTCCAGCTCATTGGCGCGAATGGAAGCCAGACGCTTCTTGCCGGCGATGATATACATGGTGAGCTCTTTGCAGTACTGCTGATTGAGCTCAAACATCTGGTCCAGCATGGCCACATCCTTCATCAGGGTGACCTGGTGGGCCTCCAGCATCTCCACAATCTTGTCCACGTTGGCCTCGGCCTTGGCATACTGGGCCTTCATCTCCTCCAGGCGGCGCCTGCTGCGCTGGAAGAAGCCCCCCAGGCCGCCCTTCTTCTCGGGCTGGGAGACCTGCTTGAGCTCCAGCACCAGGTTGGACAGGGCCTCGCCCACGCTCCCCAGATCCTTGGTGCGCACGCTGCCCAGCGCGGTCTCCGAGAACTGGGCGATGTTCTTCTGGGCCGCGGAACCGTACTGCATCACCTGGGTGGCGTCGGTGATATCAATCTTCTCGGCAAAGGCGTCCACCGCCCGGCGCTCCTCTTCGGTGAGCATGCTCTCGTCAATGACGACGGGCTCCGCCTCCTGCTGCTGGGCGGGCTCGTTGCCCAGGGTCAGCGTGGGGGCCGCAGGCGCACTGGCCGCCGGGGCAGATGCGCCGGCCGCAGGGGCGGGAGCGGCCGCAGCGGCGGCAGATCCTTCAGGATCCAGGGTCAGCTGGGGGATATGGGTCTGTTCACTCATCTTGAATTACCTCCGTTTGTTCTCTCAAAATTTCTATGATATTCTTTCTTTGAATAATGAAGCTGAAACTTACTGTGCGCCCGTCCGGGGCCCATCCTGATCTGCCAAACCGTCGCCGGTGAGCAGGCTCTGCAGCACCTTGATCTCGGCGTTGATGTCCATGACTTCCCCCTGATAGAGGGCGTCCAGCTGCCGGTCAAATCCGTCCACAATGGCGGCCATCACATCGCTGATCCGGCCCTTGGCCCCGTCGATATTCACCCCGGAAATCCCCGCCTCATCCAGCCGGTCATAGGCGTTGAGCAGCTTCAGGGTGGTGGGCAGGTAATAGTTCAGGAAGCGGCGGATCTGGCTCTTCCGGTCGGGATGATGCATCACATAGGCAAAGATCTTGCCGGTGGTGGCCTCGATGTGGTCGATCTGCTCGGAGAGGACGGGATCTTCAATGCTGTCGTTGAGCCGGCGCATCTCCCCCACAGCCCGGTCCCGCTCCTGGCGCAGGGCGGCGATCTCCGGATCCTCCGGTTCTTCCGGCTCCGGGGGGGCTTTGGGCTGCTCCGGCCGCTCAGGCTGTTCCGGCTGCTTTGCCTGCTGTTCCGGCTCCGGGTCCTTTGTGTTGATCACAATGGTCCGATCCCGCCAGATCAGCCGGGCGAGCAAAAACACCGCCACCGAGACGGCGATGAGCACCGCGAACCCCAGGGGGCGGTGCACCCGGAAGCCGAAGCCTCCCACCGCCCAGACCAGGGCGACCAGATAGACCGGCACCACGCTGCGCCTTTTTTTCAGCTTTTTCATCCCATTCACTTCCCGATATTAAGTAAACCTTTACAGGGAATATTCTATCGTGTTCCAGAGATGGTGTCAAGGAAAAGGGGCGTGCGGCGGGAGAGAATCCTTCCCGCTCTATGATTGACTTTTTTTCTGGAATTAGCTAGAATATGATGTTGTAATTTTATGATGGATTTTATGGAGAAAGGTGAGCGGCCGGCCTATGATGACCCTTGACAGCTTTAAATCCGCCCGGAGTGTACTCTCCGGCGTAATTTACGAGACCAATCTGATCTACTCCCCCGCGTTTTCCGCGGCCTTCGGCAACAGTGTTTACCTGAAACCGGAAAACATGCAGGTCACCGGCGCCTATAAAATCCGGGGCGCCTATTTCAAGATCAGCACCCTCTCCGAAGAGGAAAAGGCCCTGGGGCTGATCACCGCCTCGGCGGGCAACCACGCCCAAGGGGTGGCCTATGCCGCACAGCGGGCCGGCGTCCAGGCCACTGTGGTCATGCCCACCACCACTCCTATGCTGAAGGTAAACAACACCAAAGGCTACGGCGCCCGGGTCATCCTCCACGGCTCCACCTTTGACGACGCCGACGCCAAGGCCCATGCGCTGGCCCAATCCGAGGGGATGACCTATGTGGCCCCCTTCAACGACCTGACCGTGGCCACCGGCCAGGGCACCATCGCCTATGAGATCTTCCGCAACCTGCCCGACGTGGACCTGATTCTGGTTCCCATCGGCGGCGGCGGGCTGGCGGCAGGCGTGTCCACCCTGGCCAAGCAGCTCAACCCCAACGTAAAGGTCATCGGCGTGGAGCCCAGCGGCGCAGCCTCCATGAAGGCCTCGCTGGAGGCAGGACATGTGGTGACGCTGGAGAGCGTCTCCACCATTGCCGACGGCGTGGCAGTAAAAACCCCCGGCGATCTGGTCTTCCCCTATATCCAGCAGAACGTGGACGACATCATCACCATTGATGACACCGAACTGGTGGACGCCTTCCTGGACATGGCGGAAAAGCACAAGATGATCGTGGAAAACGCCGGCCTGCTCACCATCGCCGCCCTGGCCCATCTGGACTGCAAGGGCAAAAATGTGGTCAGCATCCTCTCCGGCGGCAACATGGACGTCATCACCATGTCCTCCCTGATCCAGCACGGGCTCATCAACCGGGGGCGGATTTTCACCTTCTCGGTGCAGCTGCCCGACCGCCCCGGCGAATTGCTCCGGGTGGCGGAGATCATCGCCCGGGAAAACGGCAACATCATCAAGCTGGACCACAACCAGTTTGTCAACATCAACCGTCAGAGCGGTGTGGAACTGAAAGTCACGCTGGAGGCCTTCGGCCTCACCCATAAGCACAGCATTCTCTCCGCCCTGAAAGAGGCGGGCTATGACGCCCACGAGGTGCAGACCGCCGACTTCTACGACTGAACGCCCGGCGCCTGACCCCGGCCCCCGCTGCGGACGGGATTCTTTGCCTCCCGCCGCAGCGCGGCGGGAGGCATTTATCAAAAGCGGCGGATGCCCACCATGGCCCCGTGCCGGGTTCGGGATACGGGAGGAGGACGTCCGGTGTGCAGCCGGGGCGCCAAAGCGCCGTGCCCGCATGCCATCCTATGCCGCAGGAAGTGGAATGTGCCCGCTCCTCCCGCCCCGGAGCATCTGTGTTATAGTAAAAAAGTCTACTGCCAGTTTATGGACAAATTTAGGTGAAAAGATTAAAAAACGTGAAAGGGAAGGGTTTGTTATGATTAAAATTGCCCCCTCAATCCTGTCCGCCGATTTCACCCGGCTGGGAGAGAGCCTGGACCGGGTGTCCAGCGCAGACCTGATTCACTTCGACGTGATGGACGGCAGCTTTGTGCCCAACATCTCCTTCGGGCTGCCCGTGCTCCAGGCGGTGCGGAAGTACACCGATGCCTTTCTGGATGTCCATCTGATGATTGAAAAGCCGGAGCGGCTCATTGACGACTTTGCCGCCGCAGGCGCCGACCTGATCTCCGTCCATCTGGAGGCGGACAGCCCCCGGGGCATCCGCAAGGCGCTGGACGCCATGGAGGCCAATGGGGTCAAAAAGGCATTGGCCCTGCGGCCCATCACCAGCCCCAACGCGATTCTGCCCTATCTGGAGGAGCTGGATCTGGTGCTGGTCATGACGGTGGAGCCCGGCTTCGGCGGCCAGGCCTTTATGGAGTCCCAGCTGGAGACCGTCCGCCAGGTCCGCCGGCTTATCGACCGCTATCACCCCGGCTGCGACCTGGAGGTGGACGGGGGCATCAACCCCGCTACCGTCCAGTCGGTGGTGGAGGCCGGAGCCAACGTGCTGGTGGCGGGCAGCGCCGTCTTTGGGGCCGCCGATCCCGCCGCAGCCATCGCCGCCCTGCGGGGCTGAGCCGCCCCGGCGGAACACGCCCTGCAACCGCTGACATAAAGGAGTTTTGACCACATGCAGTATCTACCACCCGCCATGGAAAAACTGGTGGAACAGTTTGCCCGGCTCCCCGGCATCGGTTCCAAGAGCGCCCAGCGGCTGGCCTTTCATGTGCTCTCCCTGCCCCGGGAGCAGGCCGCCGAGTTCGCCCAGGCCATTCTGGACGCCAAGGACAAGGTGAGTACCTGTCCGGTCTGCCAGAACCTCACCGAGGGGGAGGGCCCCTGCCCCATCTGTTCCAGCTGGAAGCGGGACAAGGGCATCATCTGCGTGGTGGCAGAGCCCAAAGACGTGATCGCCATGGAGCGCACCGGAGAGTACAACGGGCTCTATCATGTGCTCCACGGGGTGATCTCCCCCATGAACCGGGTGGGCCCCGACGACCTGCGCATCCGCCCCCTGGTGGATCGGGTGGCCCAGGGGGAGACCAGCGAGGTCATTATGGCCACCAATCCGGACACCGAGGGGGAGGCCACCGCCATGTATCTCTCCCGGCTGCTGAAGCCCTTTGGGGTGAAAATCACCCGGCTGGCCTACGGCATCCCGGTGGGCAGCCATCTGGAGTATGCCGACAACGCCACGCTGATGCGGGCCCTGGAGGGCCGCCAGGAGATCTGAAACGGCATCCTCCCCACAACTGAACCGGTACAGGACGGCAAACGCCGGAGCCAACCGCTGCACAGCAGTTGGCTCCGGCGTCTTTTCATAGAAGCTCCAGCGGTCAAAGCCCGGGAATTGCCATGATTCCGGCGCAGAAACTGACCGGGAAAAACCGCAGTTCCGGGATGGCCTTTCGCAGCTCCTCCGCCACGGGATAGCACTCCTCCGCATCCCACTCCGCGCCGCATTCGGCCCGGCAGGCCTCCAGCTCCGCCCGGGTGGCAAAGGCCACGTCGCCAATCAGCAGCGCCCCGCCGGGGGTCAGGAGGGGGCGCAGCTGCTCAATCAGCCGGAGCTTCTGCCCATCGTCCAAATGGTGAATGGCATAGGTGCAGAGGATGAAATCGAAACGGCGTCCGGACAGCGCTTCGGGCAGGCCCCTGGAAAAATCGTGCCGGATCAGCTCCGCCCGGGGCATGTGCCGGCGGGCCAGCCGGAGCATCTCTTCCGAAAAGTCGATCCCGGTGATCCTGCACCCCTCCTGATACAGCCGCCGGGTCAGCTTCCCCGTCCCAAAGCCCAGATCGAGCACCGTCTCTCCCCTGCCCTCCCGCACCATACGGCAGACGGCATCCATCAGCTGCTGATAGCCGGCAAAGGGGTAGCGCTCCGCCGCGTCGCTTTCACTGACGCTGCGCTCATATGCTCCGGCCCACTGATCGAATCCTTTGCTGTCCAACACGTCCTGTCCCCCCTGTCCCTGCCCGTCTCCGGGCAAATCCGCGCCCTCTCAGGGCTTGAAACGGTAGCCCACGCCCCAGACCGTCTGAATGTGCCGGGGTTCCGAGGGGTTGCGCTCAATTTTTTCCCGCAGGCGGTTGATGTGCACCGCCACTGTGGCGCTGTCCCCCAGGGCGTCATAGCCCCAGATGCGCTCGTAGAGCGTCTCCTTGCTGAACACAATGTCCGCATTGGAGATCAAAAACAGCAGCAGTTCGTATTCCTTGTTTTTCAGCTCTACCTCTTCCCCGTCCACAAACACCCGCCGGGAGTCGGTGCGCACCACCAGATCGCCCATGTCAATCTCAGGGGGCGCCGTCTCACGGGAGGGCCGTTTCAACCGGTCATAGCGGGCCAGGTGGGCCTTGATCCGGGCCACCAGAACATTGGGGGAGAATGGTTTTGTAATGTAGTCGTCCGCCCCCATGCCCAGGCCTTTGATCTTGTCGATGTCCTCCTGCCGGGCGGTCACCATCAGGATGGGGATGTCCAACGTCTCCCGCAGGGTGCGGCACACGGTAAAGCCGTCCACCCCCGGGAGCATCAAATCCAACAGGATCAGGTCATAGCGGCCGGAGCGCCCCAGGGCGATCCCGTCGGCGCCGGTGGCGGCAATGTCCACCTCAAACTCACTGAGCACCAAATAGTCCCGCTCAATGGCGGCAATGGTCTCGTCGTCCTCAACAATCAGAATCCGCTTCATCCTCCGGCCTCCTCTCTGCCAGCGGAATGCGCAGTGCCATCCTCAGCCCGCCCTCAGGCAGGTTCTCCGCATGAATGGCGCCGCCCATCCGCTCCACGCTCTTGGCCACAATGGCCAGCCCAAGACCGCTGCCCTGGTCGGTCTTTTTCCGGGCCGGGTCGTCGCGGTAAAACACGTCAAACAGCTTGCTCAGCGCCTCTTCCGGGACACCCGGGCCGTCATCATCCACCCAGAGCAGGAAGTCCGTCCCGTCGCGACCTCCGGTGAGGGTGACATGCCCCCGCTCCCGATGCCTGTATTTGGCGCTGTTGTCCAGCAGGTTCATCAGGATGCTGCGGAAATAGGTGGGGTCGGCCAGGATATAGGCGCCCCGGGGCATGGAGTCCACCCGAATGTCCAGCCCCCGGCGCCGGTATTCCTCCCCGGAGGCCGCCAGGAAATCCCGGGTCTCCGCAGCGGGGTCCAGCACCTCCGGGCTGTAGGGATACTCCCCCATGTCCATTTTGGAGAACAGAAAGAGCTTGCTCACCATCTGGTCCATCTCCACGGTCTTGGCCTGGATGGTGGACAGATAGTCCCGCTGCTTCTCCGGGGTGTCCGCCACCCCGTCCAGCAGCCCCTCCACATAGGCCCGAATGGAGGTCAGCGGAGAGCGGACATCGTGGGAAATGCTGGCCAACAGCTCCTTGCGGCTGGCCTCCTCCCGCAGGGACTGCTCTGAGGAGCGCTGCATCCGCTCCGCCATGTCGTTAAAGGCCTCACAGACCGGGCGGAATTCATCCCGGCTGGAATAGGAGATCCGGTGGGCCAGGTTGCCGTTCTGAATCTGCCGCACCCCCTCGGTGAGCGTCTGGAGGGGGCCTGAAATGTTCCGAAAGACGAACCGGATCAAAAAGCGGTTGGTCAAGAAGGCGATGAACAGGACCACCACCACCACAAAGAAGCCAAAACTGATGGCGAGATCCTCAAGGCCATCCTCCGGCAAGGAGACCACAGGATTGTAAATCTCGATCTGACAGACGCCGTCCCCGGCGGAGATCCGGGCGCCGTAGAGTTCTGTGCCGCCGTCGGACACAGTGCCCTCTCCTCCCAGCGCCTCCAGGGCCTCCGCCAGCTGGGTCTGGCCTGCGGCCGCGGAGCTGCCCACCCGGCAGAGCTCTGTCCCCCCCTGTTCCAATACCAGGGCCATCCGGTTCTGCTCGCTGAGCCGGGTGATCTGATCCATCAGCTCCCCCCGGCGGTCTGCATTCGGCTCGGCAAGCCAGTCCCCGGCCAGCGCCACCAGTTCCCCCCGGGTCTCCCCCAGCTCATCCCGGCTCAGCAGCCGATAGCTGGAATCGGGCAGGGCAATGGAAACCCAGAGCAGCACGGCGGCGGCCAGGGCCAGCAGCGAGAGCAGGGCCGGTATGGCCAGCATCAGAATATTGGAAATCAACAGTCTCTTTCGAATGGTCATAACAGGCGCTCTCCCTGAACTCCGGCAGCTCGATTACAGATGCAGCAAAGAGGTGTCCTCCAGCCCCTGGCGCTTCCGGCGGGCTGTCACATAGTTGATCAGCCCGGTCATCCCCCGCTCAATCAGGAAACTCAGCAGCGCAAAACTGACCAGGAGCAGCAGGATGGGGGCCGTGGGCAGCACCAGCTCCAGAATGGAGTGGAACAGGACCACTGCGGCAAAATATCCCACCGTCATGGTGACGCACAGGAAGATGCGCAGCGGGTTGAGGGGCCAGCTGGCCTTGAACACCGCCTGGATGCCCACCGTGCCCACCAGCAGATAAAACAGCGCGTCGGCCTGGGCCTCCGGAATGTGCAGCAGCGAGGACAGCACCAGCCAGAGCAGGAAACAGATCAGGATGGAAACCGCATTGGGCACCGCCCGCCGCAGCACCGAGGGCAAAAAGCGCCCGGTGACCTTCCGCCCATCCGGCTCAAAGGACATGAAGAAGGAGGGATATCCCTCAATGAGCAGGTCGATGAGCGTGATCTGGATCGGCACAAAGGGGAAGGGAATATTCAGCAGAATGCAGGCGATGGACAGCAAAATGGAGTAGATGGTCTTCACGAAGAAAACCCCTGCCACCCGGGTGATATTGTTGACCACCCGGCGGCCCTGGGCCAGCACCTCAGGCAGCGAGGAGAAATCGGAATTCAGCAGCACCACCTGGGCCACCTGCCGGGCCGCGTCGCTGCCCTCGGCCACCGCAATGCCGCAGTCCGCCTCCCGAAGGGCCAGCAGATCGTTGACACCGTCTCCGGTCATGGCCACCTTGTGGCCGGCCTTTTGCAGCGCCTGAACCAGCTGCTTCTTCTGCTGGGGCGACACCCGGCCAAACACCGAGTACTCCCGGGCGGCCCGCTCCAGCTCCTCCGGCCCGGTCACAGTGCTCATATCAATGTAGCGCTCCGCGTCCGGAAAGCCCGCCTTGGCCGCCAGGGCGGAGACGGTCACCGGGTTATCCCCCGAGATGAGCTTCAGATCCACGCCCTCCTGCTTGAAATAGGCCAGGGTCTCGGCGGCGTTGGGGCGGATCGGGTCGGAGAGCACGATGGTGGCCAGCCCCTGGATCTCGGGCAGCGGCTGATCCGCTGCCACAGGCTCCCGGGTGATGCCCGCCAGCAGCACCCGCCGGCCGGCGTAAAACTCCTTTTCCAGGAAGCGCACCGCCTCCTGGTCCGCCAGCCGCTCCGGCGCTCCCACCACAAAGGTGTAATCCGAAAACTGAACTGCGCTCCACTTCCGCTCCGAGGAAAAGGGGATCTTCCCCACCGCGGCAATGCTGCCGCCGGCGGCAAAATGGGACTGCAGCGCCTGGAACGTGGCGTTGTTGTCATCGGAACAGCGGAGGAAGGAGCCCATGATCTCCTCAAAGGGCATGCTCCGCCCCAGATCGGTCAGCCGGACCTCCTCCACCTGCATGGCCCCCTGGGTCAGGGTACCCGTCTTGTCCAGGCACAGGGTGTCCACATGGGCCAGGGTCTCCAGGGCAAACAGCTCCTGCACCAGCACCTGCTTCTTGGCCAGCATGGCGATGCCGGCGGCCAGGCTGATGCTGATCAGCAGGACCAGTCCCTTGGGCAGCATTCCCAGCAGGGCCGCCGCCGTGGTGATGACCGACTCATCCAGGGCGGCATTGCGCAGGAAGTAGGCCTCCAAAAAGAGCAGAACCCCCAGCGGCGGAATCAGATAGGCGGTAAACCGGGTCACCTTCCGCATGGAAGAGAGCAGCTCAGACTGTACTCCGCGCTGCTGCTTGGCCTCGTGGGCCAGCTTGGAGGCGTAGTTCTCCATGCCCACATGTTCCACGCAGGCGCGGCACCGACCGCTGATGATAAAGCTGCCGGAGAGCAGGTGATCCCCCACGGACTTGAAGATGGGGTCGGACTCTCCGGTCAGCAGAGACTCGTTGACCTCCACCTGACCGCTCAAAATCACCGAATCGGAACACACCTGCCGGCCGGAGTCCAGCTCGATGACGTCCTCCTCCACCAGCTCCTGGACCGACAGCTCTGAGAGGGCGCCGTCCCGGACCACCCTGGCCGTGGGCACAGAGAGCAGTGAGAGCTTGTCCAGCATGTGCTTGGCGCGAATCTCCTGGGCAATGCCGATCAAAGTGTTGAATGTAATGATCAGAATAAACAGCATATTCGACCAGGCCCCCACCAGGGCCAGGGCGATGGCGATCAGCACATTGAACAGGTTGAACAGCGTGCAGATGTTGTCCTTCAGGATCTGACCAATGGTCTTGGTTCCCTTTTCCGGCAGGGTGTTCTGCCGGCCCTGGGCCCGCTTTTCTGCAACCTGTTCTTCCGTCAACCCCGAATTGGCGTCCGGGGAAAAATGTGATATCATTTCGCAGTTTCTCCTTCCACTGTTGCTGCCATCTATCCTACCGCGTCCCTCTAACAAACGGTTAAATCAATTATAAACAGTTTATAAACCGGCGCGAAAGCCCATCTGTTCACGGCGCTATCCCTCCGGCACCACGCTGGACATACCGCCGCAGATCAGTTTTGTGGCCAGTTCGATCAGCGTCTCCAGCGGGAGGCGTTTGCCGTCTGCCACCCACTGGCGGTAGAGCAGGGTGGAATTGGCCCCATAATAGGCAAACACGAGGTTTTCCTCATATTCCCCCAGGCCAAACACCCCCCGGTTGGTCTCCCGCCGGAAGTCCATGATCCGCCGGTTGATCCCCTCCCACACCGGGCGGTAGCTGCCGCTGCACATCAGCCGCTCATGGAGCAGCGGCAGGTCGGCCGCCCGCTCAAAGAAGAGCCGGATCAGCGCCCGGATGTCCTCCATGCTGCGGTAGGACACCTTCTGCCGGATGAAATGCTCCGCCAGCTCCTCCTGCAGCTCCCCCAGCAGCTCGTCCAGGCTGTCGTAGTGCAGGTAAAAGGTCTTTCGGTTGATCTGGGCCCGCTGGGCCAGCTCCTTGACGGTGATCTGGTCATAGTCCTTTTCACAGATCAGCTCTTGAAATGCCCGGTGAATGGCCTCCCGGGTCTTGCGCACCCGCAGATCCTCCGACCGCTTCCGCTCCACGGCTCTTCCCTCCCTGGGCCATACACGGCAAGCTCTGTGGCTTACGCCACAGAGCACCTCCTGCTGTCCCTGAAATTTTCTCTATCATATTATAAATATCTGAAAAAATCAACACATCGGAAATAAATCCTCCCTGCTCCAACCCACACCCCGCTCCATCCGCCCGGTGCCGGCCGGAGGAAAAATGTTTTCCTCCGGGGGTTGACAAATCAATTACATATGGTATACTAGCCCGCAGCTTGGTTGCTGAGGCAGGTTTTGATCCAGCCGCCGTTCCGGAGGACCGCGCCGGATCCTCCCCCGATGCCGGGGAAAACGCGCCGCATGCGTCTGACATCTCGCACGGAAGCGCGGAATGTCCGCATATCCAAATTCCATACTGGGTCATCGGAGAAGGTTTGCGGCCGCAGCCGCAACGACCGGAAAAGATGTCGAGTGCGCTCGGTTATTTCGAAAGAATAACCGGGCGGCTTTTCTATATTTCAGGAAAGGATGAAAAAGCGATGAAACTGATTCTGCAATTTCTTAAGCCCCATCGAACGCTCTGCGCGGCAACCATTTTACTGCTCATTATCGATGTCACAGGAGCACTGATCATCTCTTCCTTTGCTGCAGAACTGCTCAATCTGGGGGTATCGGGCACCTCTTTCGACACGTTACTCCACACCGGACTCATGATGGCGGCAGCTTCACTGATCTCCAGCCTCTGCGCTATTCTGGGGGGCTATGCATGCGCCACCCTGTCCGCCCAGGTGGGCAAGGACATGCGGGTGGCCCTGTACAAAAAATCCCTGAAGCTGTCCATCTACGACTTCCGCCAGTTCGGCACCGCCTCCATCACCACCCGAACCGTGTCCGACATCACCACCATCCAGTTTGCCCTGACCAGCTTCATCCAGATGGTGCTGCCGGTCCCGGTCATATTCATTGTGGCCCTGGTGCTGACCTTCAGCCTGGACGTGGAGATGGGCTTTATTCTGCTGGCGGTGATCGCGGTGGTCTTTGTGCTGGCCCTGTTCATCATACGCAGCGCGGCGCCCCTGTTCCAGAAGCTGCAAAAGCTGCTGGACCGGCTGTCCACCATTCTGCTGGAAAATCTGACCGGCGTCCGGGTGGTCCGGGCCTTCAACAGCGAGAAGCGGGAGGAGAAACGGATGGGGGATTCCTTCGCCGCCTATGCCGAGACCTCCATCAAGGCTAACCGGCGTTTTGCCAACCTGGACGGCCTGTCCTTCCTGTTCATCAACCTGTTCGTCATCATTGTCTACTGGCTCAGCGGCGGACGGATCAGCAGCGGGAACTTTAAGATCGGCGACATCACCGCCGTCATCGCCTATGCCATGATGGTGCTCTTCTTCCTGATGATGGCCCAGATGGTCATCCTGACCATGCCCCGGGCCCTGGAGTGCTGCGAGCGGGTGCAGGCTGTTCTGGAGCACACGCCTGAGATTCAGGACATGGTCACCCAGGATCCCAAGGGCTCCGACGACTCCGGGGACGAGGTGCTCGCCTTCCGGGACGTCTCCTTCCGCTTTGCCGACGCGGAGGAGGACACCCTCAGCCACCTGAACTTTGTCTGCCGACGGGGCGAGACCACCGCCATCATCGGCGGCACGGGCAGCGGCAAATCCACTGTGGCCTCCCTGATCCTGCGGTTCCACGACGTAACCAGCGGCTCGGTCTGCCTGAACGGCACCGACATCCGGCAGATGACCCAGCACTATCTGCGGGACCACCTGGCCTATGTCCAGCAGAAGGCCTGGCTGTTCTCCGGCACCATCGCCAGCAACCTGCGCTACGGCAACAAGGACGCCGCTGAGGAGGAGCTGATGCACGCCGCGGACGTGGCCCAGGCCGGGGACTTCATCCGCTCCCTGCCCAACGGGCTGGACTCCTTCGTGGCCCAGGGCGGCACCAACTTCTCCGGCGGACAGAAACAGCGGCTGTCCATCGCCCGGGCTCTGGTCAAAAAGCCCGAGCTGTACATCTTCGACGACAGCTTTTCCGCTTTGGATTTCAAAACCGACGCGGCCCTGCGGAAGGCCCTGGCCCAGGAGACCCAGGATGCGGCCGTGCTGATCATCGCCCAGCGGGTGAGCACCATCCGGCACGCAAACCGCATTGTGGTGCTCAATGAGGGACAGATGGCCGGCATCGGCACCCACGAGGAGCTGATGCAGAACTGCGCGGTCTATCGGGAAATCTATGAATCTCAGACAAAGGAGGCCGAGAAGGCATGAACCAGACGACCAGAAACGCCGGCAGCCGGAGCACTGTGGTACGGCTGTTCAGCCAGCTCAAAGGGCAGCGCGTCCGTCTGACCGTAGTCGCCGTCTCCATTGTGATTTACATCGCCCTGAGCATCTATAACCCCATGTACAGCGCCCTGGTGATCGACCACCTGTGGCAGAGCATCCAGGCCGCCTGGCGGGACGGCACCCCCTTTGCCATCACCTGGACCAATATGGGCCGGGAGCTGATCCAGCTCAGCGCCCAGTACTTCTTCACCTGGATCTTCTACTATCTGCAATCCTATCTGATGGCCAACGTGGCCGAGCGCCTGAACCTGGAGCTGAGATGCCAGATCGCCCGGAAGCTCAACCGGCTCCCGCTGCGCTTCTTCGACCAGAACAAGGCCGGCGAGATCCTCAGCCGGGTCACCAGCGACCTGGATAAGATCGCCGAGGTGCTCCAGACCGGCCTGCTGAAGCTGCTGGTGGCCATCGGCACCATCATCGGCTCGCTGACCGTCATGTTCTACTACAGCGTCTCCCTGACCTGCATCTTCCTGGTCTTTATGGCGGTCAGTGTGGTCATCACCAAGCTGGTGGCCAAGCAAAACCTGCGCTGCGCCGCAGAGCGCCAGGAGACCATCGGCGAGCTGACCGGCGTGGTGGAGGAATACTACAACGGCAGAAACGTCATCAAGGCCTACAACCACGAGGCGGAGAGCCTGGAGCAGGTGACCGCCGCCGTGGAGAAAAACCGGGCGGCCAACCAGAAGGCGGACTTCCTGACCAACTGCGTCAACCCGCTGATCCGGCTGCTGACCCGGCTGGCCAACGTGGTCATCGCCATCATCGCCGGCAAGGCCATGCTGGACGGCACCATGACCGTGGGCGTGGTCCAGGCCTTCTTCCAGTACGTCAACCAGACCGCGGAGCCGCTGACCGAGGCCTCCTTTATGATCAACTCCCTCCAGTCCGCCCTGGCCTCCGCCAAGCGCACCTTTGAGCTGCTGGACGAGGAAGAGGAGATTCCCGATCCCCAGCACCCCGCCGTGCTGGAGCGGGCCAGGGGCAACATCGCCTTCCAGCATGTCAGCTTTGGCTATCAGCCCGGCCAGCTGCTGATGCGGGACATCAGCTTTGAGGCCAAACCGGGCCAGAAGATCGCCGTGGTGGGCAGCACCGGCGCGGGCAAGACCACCCTGGTCAACCTGCTGATGCGCTTCTACGAGGTCAACGGCGGCCAGATTACCATCGACGGGGTGAGCACCGCCCAGATGACCCGGGGCGGCCTGCGGAAGCATTTCGGCATGGTGCTCCAGGACACCTGGCTGTTCGGCGGCACCGTGGCGGAGAACATCGCCTACAGCAAGCCCGACGCCACCTGGGAGGAGATTGTTGCGGCGGCCAAGGCCGCCAAGGTGGACTACTTTATCCGCACCATGCCCCAGGGCTATGACACGGTGCTGGACAACGAGGCGGCCAACCTGTCCGCCGGCCAGCGCCAGCTGCTGACCATCGCCCGGGTCTTCCTCTGCAACCCGCCCATCATCATCCTGGACGAGGCCACCTCCAGCGTGGACACCCGCACCGAGGCGGAGATCGGCAAGGCCATGCAGCATCTGATGCGGGGGCGCACCAGCTTTGTCATCGCCCACCGGCTCTCCACCATCCGGGACGCGGACATGATCCTGTTCATGGAGCACGGCAACATTATCGAGCAGGGCAACCACAGGGAACTGCTGGCCAAAAAGGGCGCCTATGCGGCCCTCTATTACAGCCAGTTCGAGTGACGGCGGCGGAATACTGCTGCCAAAATGTCAAGACGCGGCGCGGCCAAATACCCGGCGCGGCTGTCTGGAGGAACCGCGTGGGGAAAAAAATCCCTCGGGCGCCAGCCAAAAAAGCGGC